>DASPUU010000206.1:0-16049 GCA_035622755.1 Myxococcaceae bacterium | reverse complement strand
CTGCGAGTGGATGTCGTCCGCCCTGCCCGCGAGCCAGCTCGCGCCCGAGATGCGCGGCGGCAATCGCGGCTCACCCGACTTCATGCGTCGCTGATCCGGACCACGGATCGAGGCTCAGGAGGCCGGGTGACCCTCAGGGGTCCCCGGCCTCTCGCTTTTGGGGCACCCCGACCGAATAGGCCGCGCGCTGGGCGCAGGCGGGTCTCCAAAGCCTGCCGGCGAGGGTTCGATTCCTTCACGGCCTGCACGCCCCCGGAGCTCGAACGGTCGAGCATCGGTTTCGTAAACCGAAGGTCAGGGTTCGATTCCCTGCAGGGGCTCTGGAATTTTAAGCAGTTTGTTCTGTGACATCGATCGATAGAAGCGACATTCGGGCTACCCGTCCGCCCTGGCGGGCGGGCTGGCCCGAGCACGGGTCCCTAGCTCAAGGGTAGAGCTGCCGGCTCTTAACCGGCGGGAGAGGGTTCGATCCCCTCGGGGCCCACTCGCGGGTGTAGCTCAATGGCAGAGTCGCGGTCTTCCAAACCGACGACGAGGGTTCGATTCCCTCCACCCGCTTGGGGCGTCGTCTAACTCAGGCAGGACCCCGGATTCTGACCCCGGCGATGGAGGTTCGACGCCTCCCGCCCCAGCTGGCTGGTCCGGCATCGTCTAACGGCAGGACGCCCGCCTTTGAAGCGGGACATCGGGGTTCGAGTCCCTGTGCCGGATTCTTCATCGGTAGCTCAGGGGTAGAGCGGCGGGCCGTTAACCCGCGTCTGCGCAGGTTCGATTCCTGCCCGGTGAGTCGATGGCTCGCTGGCCCTCAGGGTGAAGGCGGCGGTCTGCAAAACCGTGAAGCCCGGTTCGATTCCGGGGCGAGCCTCTCGAAGCGAAGTGATGGCGCCGTCGGCCAGTGGTCAGGCCACCAGACCCTCGATCTGGGAACGGCGGGTTCGATTCCCCCCGGCGCTGTAGCGAGACAGGGCGTGGCGGAGCGGCACCGCGCGTGCGTCGGAAGCACGAGACCGTGGGTTCAAATCCCACCGCCCTGACAGTCGAAGCATGGGGACGTGGTTCAGCGGCAGAGCGCGCGCTCGATAGGCGCGAGGCGTTGGTTCGACTCCATCCGTCCCTATTCATGGCGGCCGATGATCAATGGTGGATCAGCGGACTGTGGCCCCGCGAGGCGAAAGCCTCGAGTGAGTTCGATTCTCACCGGTCGCCCTGATGCCTCGTTGTCCCTCTGGTGAAGGTCTCCGGCTGTCTACCGGATGAGACGGGTTCGATTCCCGTACGGGGCGCAGAACGCCGCTCTGGCCGACGTGGTCAAGGCGCCCGGTTGAAGCCCGGAAGATGCTGGTTCGATTCCAGCGGGCGGCATTGCACTGCGCGCGTGGTTCACCGGGAGAACGCCACTGCCCCGCGCATCGAAGGGCTCGTAGCTCAGCCGGGAGAGCGCTCGGTTCGCACCCGAGAGGCCGCGGGTTCGATTCCCGCCGGGTCCACTTCACGTGCTTCATGCCCCGTCCAGCGGATCTGGACCCCGCTCTCCGAAGGCGAGCGAGACCGTTCGACTCGGTCACGGGGTGATCCATGCCTCCACCGGTGGATCCGGGCTCGCGGGTGCGAACCACGATGAGAGCGTTCGATTCGTTCTGGGGGTACTCGCGTGGCGTCGCCAAGTGGGAAGGCAGCGGTCTCATAAACCGCCATTCGCATGGTTCGATTCCTGCCGCCACGACATGCCGGACAGTTCACCTGAAGGTGATTCCTCTCCTACAAAGAGGGTGCGCAGGGTTTGATTCCCTGGTCCGGTACTTGTAGAGCCGAGGTAGCCCAACGGTAGGAGGCACTGGTCTCAGAAACCAGGAAGTGAGGGTTCGAATCCCTCTCTCGGTACAGCGGCGCTGAGCCGCAGAAAGGAGCGGGCGATGGAAACGCTCGTGCTGGACATCGGCTTCACCCCCGTCGCTCGCGTGAGCTGGCAACGGGCCATCACTCTTCTCTGGCAGGGGAAGGTGGAGGTCGTGGAGGAGTACGAGGACCGGACGGTCCGGAGCGTCACGCTCGAGCTCCGGGTGCCGGCCGTCATCCGCTTCCTGCGCGCCCTTCGTGGCAAGCGCAAGGACGTCCGCTTCAGCCGCGAGAACGTCTACCTGCGCGACCGCGGGCGGTGCCAGTACTGCTCGACGGCCGTGCCGCGCCACGACTTCACCTACGACCACGTCGTCCCCCGGGCGCTCGGGGGGCACACCGTCTGGGAGAACGTCGTCGTGTCCTGCACGCCGTGCAACCGCCGGAAGGGGGGACGCACGCCCGAGCAGGCGGGCATGCATCTGGTCCTGGCGCCGGTGCGGCCGAAGTCCCTGCCGGACGTCGTGCGCCTCACCTTCACCTGGAAGAAGGGGATGCCGGAGGCGTGGAAGCAGTGGCTCCACTCGGTGGCCTACTGGAACGCCGAGCTGGAGGACTGAAGTGGCCCGGGTCTCCCGGGGAGCAACCCCCGGGAGGCCCGCGGCCGTGGTGTGCGCAGCGCTTGGAAGGTGAACTGGACATGGGTCCAGGCTCCGCTCGAAACGGATGCGGCCGGTCAGCCGGCTGGGGATCAGGACCTCCGCCTTCCGCTCCTGGAGGAAGAACTGGCCGGTCTGGGCCAGGCCCGGTTGCTACCCGGCGCGGCCCTCGTGGGCTGGGGTTCGTGCCCTCCTTCCTCCGCTGGCAGCTTGCCGTCTCCCCCGGCGCTGGTCATGCTCCGCGGTGACAGTCTCGCGGAGGGGAACGCATGACGAGATGGTTGCCGAGCATGGCCGGCGTCGTCGCCGGGACGGTGGCCCTGGCTGTTCCGGGAGGCGCGAGAGCCGCCGACAACGAGGCGGGAAGGAAGCTCTACCTCCGCGATTGCGCGAGCTGTCACGGAGCCACGGGCAAGGGCGACGGCGAGGAGTCGATGTACCTCACCCCTCCGCCACAGGACTTCACCACCGGCATCCTCGACAAGCGCAGCGACGAGTTCCTGACCACGGTGATCTCCAAGGGCGGCGCGGCCAAGGGCCTCTCGGCCTCCATGCCCGCCTCCCCGAAGCTGTCCGCGGCCGACCTCAAGAACCTGGTCGCGCACGTCCGGTTCCTGGGCAAGGCCGGGGGGAGCAAACCGACGAAGTAGGCACGGCACTCCGCCGCGCCGAGACCCGAGAGCCGCTGGCACGAGGCGACGGAATGGTTAGCTTCCGCGCACGCTCCGGAGGCGAAGGTTCCATGTATCGATGCTCATCCTGTGGTGCCCTGAACAAGGTTCGAGACGGTGCGGCGGGGATCCCCGTCTGCGGCCGCTGCAAGTCGAGCCTCGATCTGAGCGGCGTGCCCCAGGAGGTCGATGCCCAGGCTCTCGAGCGGGCGGTGAGCTCGGCGACCGTGCCGGTGCTGGTCGACCTGTGGGCTCCCTGGTGCGGCCCGTGCCGGATGGTCTCGCCCACCATCGAGCAGGTCGCTCGGGACAACCCCGGACGCCTGGTCACTCTCAAGCTGAACACGGACCGGAATCCTGAGGCGGCACGCCGGTACGGGATCCAGGGAATTCCGACGTTCATCCTCTTCCGCGAGGGGCGCGAGATCGCCCGCCAGAGCGGAGCGATGCCCAGGCACGCCCTGGCCACCTGGGTGGAACGAGCCTCCTCGGGCAGCCAGACCGCGTCGGCCTAGCGGGTCCCGGGAGATCGGCCGCCCCGGAAGGCCCGCCGGTAGTGAAGGGGCGTGGTTCCCACCTGGACCCGGAAGTGGTGGCGCAGGTTGGCCGCCGTCCCCATGCCCGTCCGCTCGGCCACCCGCTCGATGGAGAGCGTGGACGTCTCGAGCAGCCGCTGGGCCAGGAGGACACGCTGCCCGACGAGCCATCGGGCCGGCGAGCTGCCGAGCTGCGCACCGAACCGGCGGCAGAAGGTGCGCTCGCTCATCCCCGCCCGGCGCGCCAGCCGCCGCACCGGGATCGGCTCACCGAGGTTGCCCAGAGCCCACTCGAGCACCGGGGCCAGCGCCGATCCCTCCTCGGCGGGGGAAACCGGCTCGGGAACGAACTGGGCCTGGCCCCCCTCGCGGTGGGGTGCGATGACCAGCCGGCGCGCCACCTGGTTCGCCACCGCCGCGCCGTGGTCCCGGCGGACCAGGTGGAGGCACAGGTCGAGGCCCGCGGCGCTTCCCGCCGAGGTGAGCAGCCGGCCCTCGTCGACGTAGAGGACGTCGGGGACGAGCGTCACCCGGGGGAACCGCTCCGCGAACCGCTTCGTGTAGCGCCAGTGGGTGGTGGCCCGCTTGCCGTCGAGGAGGCCGGTGGCAGCCAGCACGAAGGCCCCGGAGCAGATGGAGAGGAGTCGCGCCCCGCGCGCGTGGGCCCGGCGCAGCGCGGCCAGGAGGGAGTCGGGCGGAGGGCGATCGATCTCGCGCCAGCCGGGGATGACGACGGTGTCCGCCCGCTCCAGCGTGCGCAGGCCGTGCCGGGCGGAGACGAGCACCCCGCCGGTGGCCCGCATCGGCCCAGAGTCCACCGCGCACACGGCAAACTCGTACCACGGCACTTGCAGCTCCGGACGATGCAGCCCGAACACCTCGACGGCGAGCGCGAACTCGAAGGTGCAGAGCCGATCATAGGCCAGGACGGCCACCCGGTGGCGAGACGCCATTGGCAGACTATTGCCGAACAATGTCTTGTCTGCCAGTGGCGGCGTTGGCCCCCGGGAGGCACGCTCGCCGCACACCTCCCCGGAGATCTCCCATGCCCCGACTGCCCTCCCCCACCCCCGTCACCGAGGTCCCGGCCCTTTCGCCGGCCCAGGCACGGGAGCACTTCGCCCGCCTCCTCGAGCTGGAGACCGATTGCTGGGACGTCCACGCCTCGCTCGAGTCCGCTCCGGACGCCTTTGTGCTCCTCGACGTGCGCAGCCCCGACGAGTTCCGGCGAGGCCACGTGAGGGGCGCCGTGCACCTCCCGCACGGCCAGATCTCGGCACGGAGCGTGGCCGAGCTCCCCGAGGGGAAGCTGCTCGTCGTCTACTGCGCCGGCCCGCACTGCAATGGCGCCGACCGGGCGGCGGCCAAGCTCGCCGCTCTCGGGCGTCCGGTGAAGAAGATGATCGGAGGGGTCACCGGCTGGCGCGACGAGGGCTTTCCGCTGGTCGAGGACGGCTGAGCGGCGGTGCGGTCGCATCGACCCCGCCCGCCGGCGCCTGTTACGCTCCCGGCCGCATCGCCCGTCCGGACGCGCCGGCTGGCGCCGAGGCGGCGGGTGGAGGGGCTCCATGTGGCGCATCACCATCCGGCGAATCGTCGCCGCCCCGGTCGACAACGTCTTCCGGACCATCTCCGACATCGGAACCTTGTCTCGCGCCTTCATCCGCGGCCTGGTCCAGAAGGCCATCGAGCGAGACATGGATGCGGTAAAGGCCTTCTGCGAGAAGTAGGCGAGCCACGTCCGTGTCCGGCCCGACCCCCGAGGCGCGCAGCGCCTACCGGTTCTTCCTTCCCCTCCCCACGCGGTGGATGGACAACGACATCTACGGGCACGTCAACAACGTCGTCTACTACTCGTACTTCGACACGGTGGTGAACACGTATCTGGTGGCGCAGGGTGGGCTGGACATCGTCGCCGGGCCGGTGATCGGCCTCTGCGTCGAATCCAGCTGCCGGTATCTGGCGCCGGTCGCCTTCCCGGAGGCGCTCGAGGGCGGTCTTCGCGTGGCTCACCTGGGCCGTTCCAGCGTTCGCTACGATGTGGGCATCTTCCGGGTCGGTGAACCGGCGGCCGTGGCCCAGGGCCACTTCGTCCACGTCTTCGTCGACCGCACCACACGCCGGCCGGCCGAGCTCACGCCGCCGCTGCGCCGCGCGGTGGAGCGGCTCCTCCCCTGACCCCGTCAGGGCGACTCGAGGACCAGCACCCAGTCCCCGTCGCCATCGCCATTCGGGCCTGGCGGGCTGAAGTCGTGGGAGCCGGTGTTGGGGAGCGGCGAGCCGGAGACCGGCGAGAACTGCCCCTGGGACGGGTCGTACCAGCGCGCCGTCACCGCCCCCCGGAGCTGGGTCAGGTCCACCGTCACCGTTCGCTGGGTGGGGAGGTAGGCCAGGACCAGCCGGCCGTCCGGCGTCCGGGCAGCGGCCAGGTAGTCGCTGTCGTCGACGTTGCCGGTAGTGGTGAATGTTCCGTAGCCGGCAGTGACCACGGAGTGCGTCTGGTCCGGCACCAGCGCGTACCAGGCGCGAGGCTCGAACAGGGCCTTGAGATACGGCATCTGGCGGGCCCCGGGGCTGTCCAGCATCCCCTGCCAGCCGGAGGTGAACGTCCAGGTGTAGTGGTTCCCGTAGAGCTGGCCGGTCGCCCCGCTCAGGTTGGTCCAGTACTCCTGCCGCCGCAGCGTCCAGGGTGTGGCCTCGCTGGCCTGGGCGTTGGACTCGTACTCGTAGACCCCCTCCACCAGGAACACCGGCAGCGGGTTGGTCCGGTTGTAGCTCTTCAGCACCTGGGCGTAGGTCGGGTAGTAGGTGTAGGCGGCGTCGAGTCGGATGACCGGTACCCAGTTCGGATCATCGGTGGAGCTGCTGGTGAGGTAGTCGAGCTCCACGGTGTGGATGTGGCGCTGGTCGATGTCCTGGATTCCCTGGGCGACGGCCAGCGCCGCGGCGTCGTCGGTGGGATCGCTCCAGGTCTGGAAGTCGTTCCCGCTCATCCAGATGATGTTGTCGAAGCCCTGGTAGCGCTGGCCCAGGTACTGGCCGTAGGCGCGCGACTTGTCCACCCCGTTGGAGACGAGGACGCTGAGCCAGCTCCCCGTCTCGGCCGGGTCGAGGACCACGTTGAGCCCGTGGTCGGCGGCGAGCCGGAGCATGTGGTCGGCGCGGGTGAAGTACGACTCGTTGGGCGTGGAGAGGTCACCCGGGGTGAGGAAGGGGGCGATGCCGTCGTAGGTCGTCCCGTCGGCGCGACCCCCGGTGTAGCTGGCACAGAGCAGGTTGATCCAAACGCTGTTGAAGCCGTGCGCCGCCCGGTCGGCGAAGTAGGAGTCGGCGTCCGGCTCGGAGAGATTGACGATGAGCGACTGCGGGGCGTCGCCGGCGATGAGGTAGGGGTTGCCGGCCTGGTCGACCAGGTGCCGTCCGTCGGCGCTCACCCGGAGCGGATAGACGACGCCCCCGTCCAGGGTTCCCCCCCCGTCGGGCAAGGGTCCGCCATCGGTTCCCGAATCGACGCCTCCACCGTCCGGGCCGCTCCCCGCTTCGCTGATCTGACCGGTACAGCCCGAGGCCAGCAGGGCGAGCGCCGCGACGACAGCAGAGAGCGAGCCGGGAGTGGACATCGCCGTGAATTGTAGATCTCGAGGTCCCGGGTCGTGACAGGATGGCCCCGCGGGCGCGGCGGCCGCTCGGCGCCCACGGAGGGATCCAGCCATGCGCACCGTGGGACTCGTCATCGGCTCGCTCGTCGTCTCCGCGGCGGCCTGCCAGACACCGACCGCGGCGGGCCCCGCCCCCATCCAGGTCCCGGCCGAGCTCGCCGCGCCGGCGGGCATGGAGCCCGTCCTCCGTCTCGATGCACGTGGCACCCAGAACTACCGTTGCACTGCCGGAGCGGACGGGGCGGCGGCCTGGAAGCTGGTCGCGCCCGAGGCGGAGCTCCGCCGCTCGCCGGACGCGGCCGGCCCCGTCGCCGGGACCCACGGCGCCGGACCGTCCTGGACGCTCACCGATGAAAGCGGCGTCGCCGGGGACGCCTCGCAGGCCAAGCGCGCTCCGTCCCCGGAGGCGGGCGCCATTCCCTGGCTCCTCGTCCCGTGCAAGGACAACGGCCACGCCGGCGACCTCCAGGGGGTAACCTTCGTCCAGCGGCTCGACACGCACGGGGGAGCCGCGCCGGCAACCGGCTGTGACTCCGCCCACGTGGGGAGCGAGGTCAAGGTGCCCTACACCGCCGTCTACGTGTTCCTCCGGCAGCGCTGAGCGACGGGGCATGGTCGAGCACGACCGCCACGGCGCCAAGCAGCCTCACCGCTTCGATCCGGCCAGGGCCGGTGTGCTCGACGACCGGAGCCGCTTCGAGTACCTGCCTCCGGACGAGGTGTTCGCCCTGCTCGCCGCGCCGCCCGGCGCCACGGTGGTCGACTTCGGAACGGGAACCGGCACCTATGCCATCGAGCTCGCCCGAGCTCGACCCGACCTCCGGGTCGTGGCCCTCGACGAGCAGCAGGTGATGCTGGACAAGCTGGCGGGGAAGCTCGCCTCGCGGCCGCTGGACAACCTGGTCCCCACCCTGGCACGGACCCCCGAGGCACGCGCGCTCGAGGGGCGGGTCGACCGGGTGCTGGCGCTCAACGTCCTGCACGAGCTCGGCGACCAGGCCCTGCAGGAGCTCCTCGCCCTGCCCCACCGGAATGGCCAGGTCCTGTTCGTGGACTGGAGCGCCAGCGTCGAGCGGGAGGTGGGACCTCCGCGCGACCACGTCTACACGCCCGAGGAGGCCGTGGCCCGCCTGAAGGCGCTCGGCTTCGGCGTCGAGGGGCAGCGGCTCTTTCGCTACCACCACGCGCTCTGGGGCCGCTCGCGAGCTCAGTAGAGCTCTCGCCCGAAGCAGTTGAAGGCGTGCGTGTAACTGATCAGGAACGACGCTCCGTTGGTGGTGTTGACGCCGGAAAAGCCCTGGACCCACCGGAACCCGATGGCGTCGCCGTCCGTCCAGGCCAGGTCGATCTCGGCGCCCAGGCCGATGGACCATGACTTGGCGGCCTGGATTCCGGGGAGCACCGAGCCGATCCCGGACGGGAGCGTGTCCTCGGTGACCTTGAGCTGCACGAAGTAGGGAACGCCGATGACCACCACGCCGCCGAGCAGCGAGTAGCCGAGCCCGCCCTGGAGGTAGAGGATGTTCCCCGTCTGGAGCTGGGTGGACGTCGACCCAACCATCACCGCCCCCCGCCGCGGCGAGTAGAGGTCGTAGAGCGCCTGGAGGGCGAGATTGAAATGGTGTCCGGCGTCGAACCACAGCGTCGCGCCCGCCGAGACCTCGTACCCCCACTGACCCTGGCCGGTGTTGTCGGCGGCGCCGGGAGAATACCGTCCGGTCGGGATCCAGAGCGCGAATCCGGCGATGACGTCGACGTAGGTGGTGTGCCAGCCGAGCTCCACCGGCTTCAGGTACATGTCCCCGAAGCCATAGCTGGTGCTGGTCGCGCCGAGGCGGGGAAAGTCGAAGCTGGGCATCGTCCCCCAGAGCTGGAGCTGGACCCCGAAGCTGGCGCCGAGGATCTCCCAGGGAGTGACCAGCCACACCGACAGGCCGGGGACGGTGAGCGTGTTGGTGGAAGCCCCGTTCGTCTGGACGCGGCTTCCGTCCGGGCCCACCAGCGTGCTGCTGTAGAGGTCGTAGAGCCAGGGCGTGAGGAGGAGCCCGGCGGCGGGCTGCGTTCCGGAGAGCAGTCCGTACTGGCCGCGGCGCAGGTCCCCGGACAGCTGCGCGCCGGCCGACGCCGGAAGGAGCAGGAGCCCGGCCCAGAGAACCCACCACCGTCCCGGGCCCAGCGCTCGACGGAGCGCCGTGGGCACGACCGCCGCCGGCTCGGATGCGGGAGCGTGCATCGAGGCGGCCCTAGCCGCGCTCCAGTCGCAGGTAGGCCGCCCCCCGGGCGTCGAGGGTGAGGGACCCGGGGGCCTCCACCGGCCGGAGGACGACCCCCCCGCAGGCGGCACAGCGGAGCACCACGCCCGGCGCTCGTCGCTTTCCGACGAATCCACGCGAAACGTACCGTCCGGCCATCGAGCCCTCGCGTCGGTTGCCCCGCGCCGGCACCCTAGTGCGGCCCGCGCGACGCGCCAACCGGAGCCGACCCTGGCAGCCGCCGCCGGAACGCGGGCCGGCCCGGCCTAGGGGGTGCTCATCACGAACGAGGTGAGGAGCACCATCGGACCCTGGTAACCGACGTCGGGCTCGGTCAGCTCCCAGGACGATGCGGTGCAGGTGCTGCCGTTCCAGCCGCACCCCACCGAGAAGTCGCGGTAGGCATAGGCCGGGTAGGTCCGGTTGGGGATGACGTAGGTTCCGTCGTAGTACCAGTTCGGCCCTCCGGGCACGAGGCCGGGCGCGGGGCCGTAGGTCGAGGTCTGCGAATCGCTGACGTAGTAGGGATAGAGCGGCTCCACCACCGCATCGGGCTTGCCGTTGTAGGTGGCGTTCCCGTGGTCGCCGTCGTTCACCGTGAACGAGAACCAGCTGTGGAAGATCTGGAAGGACGAGTGCTCGCCTCCGTAGGCCGCCATGTTGGTCATGTAGACCATGTTCAGAGGGTTGAGCCCGAGCAGGTAGTGCAGGTGCTTCTGGGCGAGGGCGAGGATGTCCGCCCGGGTGTGCGAGCCGAGGACACCCAGCTTGGCGGCCATGAACAGGTTCGCGCCGTAGAGGGCCTGGCTCCGGTTGCTGCCCCAGCTCCACTCCCAGCCGTTGGTCGAGCTGCCGAACATCCCGCTGTACGGTCCGTCGACGGTGAAGGCCGGATCGACCAGACCCTGCCCGACGCCGGTCTGGATCTTCGCCTTCACCGAGGCGGTGCCAGCGGTGTTCATCAGGTAGTGCCAGGCCCCGGTGGAGATGGTCCCCTCGGCCGGGGTGACGGTGTTGGGGATCATCCCGTCCCAGGTGTCCCAGGGGAAGGCGTCGGCGAAGGCCTGCGCGGTGCTCTGGGCGGGATCCATCCGGAACACGGCCGATGCCGCCGCGGCCTTGAGGTCCTTCTCGGCGCCGGTCGCCGAATACGCGTTGAGCCAGCTCCAGCCCAGGGTGGCGGCGGCGGCGTACCCGCTGGCGATGCTCGTCTGCCCGATGGCGCGGAAGACGATGGCCGCGTGCGCCAGGGCCAGCACCGCGTTGCCCGTCGCCGTCCCGATGGTCACGCCGCCCCCGGACCAGCCGCCTCCCGAGGGTGAGGTGCAGTCGAAGTAGACGCGCCCCTCGTTGGCCGCGCTGGGCGGCGAGGTGACCGTGGGGTTCTCCCCCTTGACCGAGGTCATGAAGTGGCCGTCGGGACGCTGCATGCGCACGTAGAAGTCCAGCTCCCAGCGCACCTCGTCGAGGAGGTCGGGGATCCCGTTGCCGCTCTCCGGGACGTTGAGCTGCCCGTCCGTCCACGCGCCGGGGTTCACCTCGTAGGCGAAGAGCATCTGCGGGACACCCCGCGACCAGAGCGTCTTCTGGTAGTCGCCGGCGTCGTGCCAGCCGCCGTGGACGTCGAGCATCCCGTCGTCGGCCGAGCCCGGTCCGGCCGGCGCATTCCAGTCGGTGGAATGACAGGCACCGTCGATCCACTGCCCGCCGATGCCGGTGAAGCCGAGCAACGCGTCCGATGCGAAGGGCAGGGCCTTGTCGTGGTTGCAGCGCTGGAAGTAGTAGGACTTCACCGCGGCCGTGCCGACGATGTCGTAGACGTCATCGGCGATCCGGAAGTCGTAGGAGCGGACGCCCAACCCGGGGGCATAGAGGTAGTAGTCGCCGGCGGTGGTGAAGGCGCTGAAGTCGATGGTGACGTAGGCGTCTCCGGAATAGGAGTCGGCGCGGACCGGGCTGCTGGCGGTGTAGCTGGCCGCCACCGCCCCGGTCGTGGCGTCGATGAGCTGCACGGCCTCGCCCGCCTGCTGGCCGAGCAGCACCGCCACCTTCGGATCCGCCGTGCGCCAGCCGAGGTTGTCCACCCGGAGCGCGCCGGTGATCGTCCCCAGCGGAGGGACCGTTCCCCCGTCGTGTCCGCTCCCACCGTCGGGTGCCGGGCCGCCGTCCGGGCGTCCGGCGTCGCTTCCCGAGTCGGCCGGGCCGCCGCCGCTGCCGTCGCCGGCCGTCCCGCCCACCTGTCCGGTGCACGCCGCCAGCGCGAGCCCCAGGAACAGAAGGGAAATTCTCCACCCTGGCGCCAGCGGGCACACCTGCATCTCTCCGTCCGGAGCAAGGGCCGGGCCGCTCTCTACACGCTTGATCTCCCGATCCGGTGCGTCGACCCACGCCCTCGCCTGGGGTGGACTGCTCACCACAGATCCCCCGCGCTCGCGCTCAGCTCCGGGCCAGTGCTTCCTGGAACAGCGCCGAGAGGCGCTGGACCCGGTCGACGGCCGGCTGGGGAACCGGCGCCCCCGGCGGGGCGTGGACGGCGAGCGTATCCAGTGCCGTGACCGCGTGCGCCAGGCGGCGCGCGAAGGTGATCCGCTCCATCGCCCGCGCTTCATCCGGCCCCCGCCGCATCGGCTCGGCCAGGCGGCGCTCGAGCGAGGCCTCGGCCTCGCTGATGGCGATGCCGGCGATTCGCCTCGCCTCGGCGATGTCGCGTCCGGCCGCGGCCTCGCCCGCCGCGCGGATGGCCAGCACTCGGTCCCGGTACCCCTCCACGGCCCGGGCCATCGCCGCCAGAGCATCGGGCATCCCGAAGCGTTCCTCCCACCGCGGGTAGAGCAGGAGCGCCGCGGCCACGGCGATGGCGCCTCCGAGCAGCGCGTCTCCAGCCCGGGTGGCCGCCGTCGACCAGTCGCCCGGAGAGTGCATGGCGATGAGGACGAAGACCGGGGTGACGAAAAAGCTGAACAGCCGGTAGCTCCGCGGGCGAGTCACCACCGCCGCCACCGAGAGCGGGAACATCGAGACGGCCAGCGCCAGAGGGCTCCGCAGACCGGCGGCGATGCCGAGGACCACCAGGCACCCGAGCACCGTGCCCACCACCCGCTCCACCGCCCGCCGCAGCGTCGCCCCCGAGTACGGCTGGAGGACGGCGAGCGTGGTGATGGTCACCCAGGGAGCGTGCTGCGGCGAGAGCCATGCTCCGGCCAGGGAGGCGACCGCCGCGGCACAGGCCACCCGGATGGCGTGGCGAAAGATGGGCGAGCGCGACGAGAGGGCATCTCCCAGGGCGCGCAGCTCCTGCCCGAGACCGCGGTTGTCCGGCGGCACCGCCTCCACGGCCGGGGGCGCCGCCGGCGCCTCTCGGTCGAGCGAGGCGACCAGCGTGATGGCCGCGGCGCCGGCGCGCTCGAGGTCGGCCAGGATGCGCTGCGGTCCGGGACCGGCCGCGACACCGAGGGTCGAGCCCTCCTCCATCCGGGGTGCTCGCCAGGCGCGGGCGAGGAGAACGGCACGGACCTCGTCGTCCCGGCGCCCGGTTTCCGCCAGGACCGAGCGCGCCCCGGCGGGACGGCGGGCAGGCGGCACCACCTCCAGCTCCGAGGCCAGGGTCACCAAGAGGAGAAACTGCGCCTCGGCGAGGCCGAGGAGCATGCGAAGATTGCCTCCCATGACCGACTCGCCCGAGCGGCGGGCATGGACGGCGAGCGACATCGCCCGGGCCTGCTCGATGGCGTCGCGCACGCGCCGCGGGTGCCGCCGGGCCACCGCCGTCCAGCGCTCCTCCCCTTCGCCGAGCTGTGCCGCCAGGCACCCGTCGAGCTCGGCCGTGTAGGCCGACAGCTCCTCGAACACCCGGGCCACGGCGCGCCGGACCGGGAGGTGTCGCCACACCGGCCAGAGCACGGACGACAGCAGCACGGCCAGCCCACCTCCGGCCGCGAACCAGAGCGCATTGCGCTGCCGGGCCTCGGAGGGAACGGCGGTGGCGATGGCGGTGGCGATGGCCAGCGTCGTCCCCATCGCGCCCGGACCGGGCCCCAGCGCCCGGAGCAGCGACCCGGCGCCGGCCACGGACCCGAGCATCAGCACGGCCAGCAGCGGGGAGAGCGCGGCGGCCTGACCGCTCCAGACGAGGAGGGCCCCCAGAATGGAGAAGGCGAGCAAGACCCGGGCCCGGAGCCCGCGAGAGCCGCCCGGGTCGGTGAGCGTGGCCAGCCACCCGCCGAAGGCCATCCAGGCCAGCTCCGGGCGGGCGAGCCGGATGGAGAAGAAGAGCGGAAGAACGGTGACGATGGCTGCGCGGACCCCGGTGGCCACGTCGGGCACGAGCGCGGCCAGCTCCACGACGGAGCTCCGCGACCGTGCCGCCGGCTGGCTCGGAGCGCTGTTCAGCAACGGACCCGGCGACGACGGTAGCAAGGCCCCGGGAGCGCTTCCAGGCGCGAGGCCGAGGGATGCTTTCCGCCTTGTGCTCGACCCGCGCGTCGGGCTAGCCCCTGCCTTCGGGGAGGGACGCATGATCGAACTCCGGGCGGCGGGGCTGACGGCGACGCTCGTCTGCGCCATGGCTGTCCAGGCCCATGCCCAGGACCCCTGTGCGCCGGACGTCGCGCAGCTGTGCAAGGACGTGAAGCCGGGGGGCGGGCGGATCGTCCGCTGTCTCAAGGACAACGAGGCCAAGCTGTCCAATGCCTGCCGGGCCAAGCTCGCCGAGGACGACCAGAAGTCCCGCGTCTACATCGCGGAGTTCGTCGACGCCTGTCACACCGACCAGGAGCGGCTCTGCACCGGCGTCCAGCCCGGCGGGGGACGCCTGGTGCGGTGCCTGAAGCAGCACGACTACGAGCTCGGCCCCCGGTGCTCGGCGGAGCTCCAGAGAGTCGCCGACGCCGAGGAGCAGCTGGAGACGGTGAAGCGCCAGTGCCAGCCGGACCTCCAGCGCCTCTGCCCGGGCGCGGAGAGGCAGGCCGGAAGCCTCATCGGCTGCCTCAAGGACCACGAGGCCGAGCTCTCGCCGGCCTGCCGCTCGACCAACCCGGAGCTGGCCATGGAATCCGGGAGCATCGTCCAGACGGTCGAGGAGATGACCAGCCAGGCGCGCATCGCCGACACCGTCGAGATCCTGCAGGGGCTGAGCTCGGTGGCCTTCTCCCGGAACGACATCACCTTCAGCTACGACTACTTCCAGAGCGTCACCGGGCTGCCGGCAAACGCCAACTCGCTCACCTTCAACCCGCTGCTCGTCTTCGGGTCGAGCAACGAGTTCGCGGTCCAGCTCAGGGTCCCGGTGGCGGCGCTCTTCCCCACCCAGGCGGGCCACCCCACCGTCTCCGGGGTGGCGGACGTGAACACCGCCTTCGGCTGGGCGTTCTACGCGCACGGAGGGATTCGCCAGTACCTGGCGGTGGCGCTGCAGTGGAACAGCGCCTCGGAGCCTCTGGTGGGGGCACCCTGGGTGGTGGCGCCCATCTACGCCATCGCCATCGGGCTGAACCGGTGGATCTCGCTGACCACCGAGCTCACCTACAACAAGTCGTTCGGAAATCTCGGCAACTACCCCGGGGTCAGCCTGCTCGTGCTCCGGCCCATCGTCGTCGTCACCCTTCCCTCGCAGCTGTTCGTGGCCGTCGACACCAAGCTCGGCTGGGACTTCATCAAGGAGATCTTCGTTCCTTTGATGCGGTTCCAGGCGGGGAAACTCATCGGGCGGGAGCGAAATGTCTCGATCGCCGCCTGGTACCAGCTCTCGCTCAACACCGTCGGAAAACAGGATTCGTTCCAGTGGGGCGTGGGGACGAGCCTCTCCTACTTCTTCGACTGGTGACCCGCCGTCTGCCCCTCGAGCCGTGCGGCTCACCGCACGGTGGCGATGGAGTCGGGCGCCGTCGCCTTGAGCTCGGCGAGGAGGGCCTCCACCTCCGTCGATGACAGGGACCGGAAGGACGGCGGCGCCTGGGCCACCGGCGGGGCCGCCATCCACCAGATGCGCTGGTTCGGCTTCCTGAGGTAGGCGTGGACGAGCGTCCCGAGCTCGTCGAGGGAGAGGTCGGGGAAGGCCGTGCGCCAGGCCTGGGCGGTGGGGACGCCCTGCCGGAGCGCGGCGCGAAATGCGGTGAAGGCCTCCGGGCGTACCTTGATCATCCAGTTCACCGACGCCCAGGCTGCACCCTCGAGGGCCGGGAAGCCGCACGCCCCGGAGGTCGTCGCCCGCCCGTCCCAGGCCATCAGCTCGCCCACGGTGAAGAGCCGGGTCTTGCGGTAGCGCTCCAGCGCCGACCAGTTCACCGCGCCGAATCCCGTGAGCTCGCCATCGTTGGTCGAGGCGAGGGGGACCAGGTTCTCCCCCAGCCCGAGGAGGTACCAGGGAGGCGCCGACGGCTCGATCTGCCGGCCGAGCTGCCAGACCATCCCCTTCAGGACGGCGAACGAGCGTCCGTTG
>DASPUU010000205.1:0-50309 GCA_035622755.1 Myxococcaceae bacterium | reverse complement strand
GGCGAGCCCGCTGGACGCCGTCGAGCGCATCGCCGCGCTGCCGGCCGCCAAGCTCGGCCCCCTGTCTCCGGAGAAGGAGGGCAACGTCCGCGCCGAGGTCCGCCGCGAAGCCGAGGCGGCGGTCGACGAGCTCCGCCGCCGCATCGACGAGCGCGACGCCCTCCAGCGCGAGTTCCCGATGTCGCCGCCGCCCCACCGCTACGTCATCGTCGCCACCGGCAACATCCACGACGACGTGGAGCAGGCGCGTGCCGCCGCCCAGGCTGGGGCGGACATCATCGCCGTCATCCGCAGCACGGCCCAGTCGCTCCTCGACTACGTCCCCCACGGGGCGACCACCGAGGGCTACGGGGGCACCTACGCCACCCAGGAGAACTTCCGCATCATGCGCCAGGCCCTGGACGAGGAGACCCGGGCGCTGAAGCGCTACATCCAGCTCACCAACTACTCGAGCGGCCTGTGCATGGCGGAGATCGCCTTCTGCGCGGCCTACGAGCGCCTGGACATGCTCCTCAACGACGCGATGTACGGAATTCTGTTCCGCGACATCAACATGCGCCGGACGTTCATCGACCAGTACTTCAGCCGGCGGATCTGCGCCCTGGCCGGCATCGTCATCAACACCGGCGAGGACAACTACATCACCACCGCCGACGCCTACGAGGCGGCGCACACCGTCATCGCCAGCCAGTTCATCAACGAGGCCTTCGCCCGGCGGGCCGGCCTGGCCGACTGGCAGCTCGGGCTGGGCCACAGCTACGAGATCGACCCCGCCCGCCCGGAGACGCTGCTCCTCGAGCTGAGCCAGGCGATGCTCGTGCGGCGCTGCTTCCCCGACGCGCCCCTGAAGTACATGCCGCCCACCAAGCACAAGGAGACGGACATCTTCTTCAGCCACGCCTACGACGTGATGGCCGACCTGGTGGCGGTCTGGACCCGGCAGGGCATCCAGCTCCTGGGGATGATGACCGAGGCCATGCACACGCCGCTCCTGGCCGACCGCTACGTGGCCATCAAGTCGGCCGGGTACATCCACCGGGCGGCGCGCGGCATCGACGCCGAGTTCACCGTCCGCGAGGACGGGAAGATCGCCTCGCGGGCCCGCGAGGTGTTCGCCCGGTCGATGGAGCTGCTCGGGGAGTGTCGCGCCGACGGGCTGGTGGCGGTCATCGGCCGGGGACATTTCGGGGACGTCCGGCGCACGGAGACCGGGGGCAAGGGGCTGGAGGGGGTGATCGAGAAAGCGCCCGACCACTTCAACCCCTTCCTCGAGCTGCTCGAGGGGACCCGGCGATGACCTCTGCGCGGCAGGCCATCCGTGCCTACGGCGACCGCCGGGACGACGGGGTGATCCAGCTCTCCTTCACCCTGCCGGTACCCCTCTCGGAGAAGGCGAGGGAGGCGGCCCGGCAGTACTGCGCCGCCCTCGGGCTGGAGGAGGTGAAGGTGGCCTCGGCGGAGGCGGCCTCGCGGCACTACACCTTCTTCATCGTCTACGCCCGGAGCCCGGTGGTGCTGGACTACGGGGCCATCGACGTCCCCGAGGTCCGCTTCAAGAAGCTCGGCTTCGACGCGCTCAACCGGCTCATCGAGGAGGAGATCCGGCGGCCGGTGGTGGTTTTCGGCGCCTGCACCGGCACCGACACCCACACCGTGGGCATCGACGCCATCCTGAACATGAAGGGCTATGCCGGCGACTACGGGCTGGAGCGCTACCCGGGGTTCGAGGCCCACAACCTGGGGAGCCAGGTCCCCAACGACGAGCTCATTCGCCGGGCCAAGGAGCGGGGTGCCGACGCCATCCTCGTCTCCCAGGTGGTCACCCAGCGCGACGTGCACAAGGACAACAGCCGCCAGTTCGTCGAGGCGGCGCGCGCCGCCGGGCTGCCCGGGAAGACCACGCTCCTCCTCGGCGGGCCGCGCGTCGATCACCGGCTGGCGCTGGAGCTCGGGTTCGACGCCGGCTTCGGCCCGGGGACGAAGCCCTCGGACGTGGCCAACTACATCGTGCATGCGCTGCTCAAGCGGATGGGAAAGGAGCCGCCCGGGCTCCACTTCGAGGGGGAGCCGGAGTGAGCGCCCTTCGGTCGGTGATCCGCATCCGGATGAGCAGCCAGGACGCCCACTACGGCGGCAACCTGGTCGACGGCGCGCGGCTGCTCGGCCTGTTCGGTGACCTGGCCACCGAGCTGTGCATCCTCCACGACGGCGACGAGGGGCTGTTCCGCGCCTACGACGCGGTGGAGTTCCTGGCCCCGGTCTTCGCCGGCGACTACGTCGAGGCGGAAGGGTGGATCACCGAGGTGGGGAGGACCAGCCGCAAGATGCGCTTCGAGGCCCGGAAGGTCATCCGGCCCCTGCCCGAGGTCTCGGACTCGGCGGCGGAAATGCTGGCCGAGCCGATCCTGGTGGCCCGCGCCACCGGGACCTGCGTCGTGCCGCTGGCCAAGCAGCGGGGCCGGCGATGACCCCCTACGTCATCACCGCCGCCCTGGTCGGGGCGGAGACCACCCGGGAACAGACTCCCTACCTGCCCATCAGCGCCGAGGAGATCGGCGAGGAGGCGGCGCGCTGCCGCCAGGCCGGGGCGGCGATGGTCCACCTCCACGTCCGCCATCCGGACGGGCGGCCCTCCCAGGATACCGAGCTCTTCCGGGCGGCCATCCGGGAGATCCGCCGCCGCAGCGACATCCTCGTCCAGACCTCCACCGGGGGAGCGGTGGGGATGGACGTGGACGAGCGCTGCGGCCCGCTCCGGCTGACCGGGACGGACCGGCCGGACATGGCCACCCTGACCACCGGGACGGTGAACTTCGGGGACGAGGTGTTCTGGAATCCGCGGCCCCTGGTCCGGGAGATCGCGCGCCGCATCCGTGCCCTGGGGATTCGCCCGGAGATCGAATGCTTCGACGCCGGGATGGTGGGGGAGGCCGACGCGCTGGCCGGCGAGGGGCTGGTCGATCTCCCCGCCCACTACGACTTCGTCCTCGGCGTTCCCGGGGCACTCGGGGCGACTGAGCGGGCGCTCGACTTCCTCATCGCCTCGCTGCCCGGCGGAAGCACCTTCACCGTGGCCGGCGTGGGACGCCACCAGCTTCCCATGGCCGAGATGGCCGCGCGCAAGGGGGGCTGCGGCCGGGTCGGCCTGGAGGACAACATCTACCTCTCCAAGGGGGTGCTGGCGAAGGGAAGCTGGGAGCTGGTGGCCGAGGCGGCCAGGCGCGCCCGGGATTCGGGGCGCGAGATCGCCACTCCCACCCAGGCGCGAACGCTTCTCCGACTGGGCTAGGCGCACCGGAGACCCCCTTGTCCAACCGGCTCGAGGTCGTCTCGCTGGGGGTGAGCTTCGGAGCGACGGCGGTGCTGCGTGACCTGAGCTTCGCCGTGCGCGAGGGGTCCGCGGTGGCGGTCATCGGCCCGAACGGCTCGGGGAAGACCGTCCTCTTCAAGGCACTCATCGACGCGCTCCCCCACACCGGCACGGTGCGCTGGGCGCCCGGGACGCGCATCGGCTACGTGCCGCAGCGGCTCGACCTGGAGCGCGACCTCCCCCTGAGCGGGACCGACTTCCTCCGGGCCAAGGCGGCGCTGCTCCACGCCCCCGAGGCCGAGGTGGAGCGTGCCTCCGGACTGGTCATGCTCGGGCGCGAGGTCGAGGCGCGGCCCATCGGGAGCCTGTCCGGCGGGCAGTTCCAGCGGCTCCTGCTCGCCTTCGCGCTGCTCGGCCGGCCCAACGTCCTCCTCTTCGACGAACCGACCGCCGGCATCGACGAGCCCGGCGAGGAGCTGCTCTACGCCACGGTGGAGCGGCTCCAGAAGGAGGAGCACCTGACCTTGATCTTCATCTCCCACGAGCTGAGCCTGGTCTACCGGATGGCGGGCGAGGTGCTCTGCCTGGGCCGGCGCGGCGTCTCCTGCTTCGGCCCGCCCCGGCACATCCTCACCCCGGAGACGCTCGAGCAGACCTACGGGATCCCGGTGGACCACTACCTGCACGAGGTCCATGGACGCTAGCGCGCTGGTTCTCTCGGGAAGCATGGCCGTGGCCGCCGGCGTGGTCGGCTGCTTCGCGCTCATGCGACGGATGACGCTCGCCGCCGACGCCATCTCGCACGTGGCGCTCCCGGGCATCGGGCTCGCCCTGGTCCTCCAGATCAATCCCATCGTGGGGGGTGTGGCCGCGCTGCTCCTCGGAGCCATCCTCATCTGGGGCCTGGAGCGCCGCACCGGCATCCCCACCGAGACCGTGGTCGGCGTGGTCTTCTCCGCGGCGTTGGCGGTGGGGAGCCTGCTCGCCTCGGGCGACGAGCTGATCGACGCCCTGCTCGGGAGGCCGACGGCGATGGGCCGCTGGGAGTTCGCCTTCGGGCTCCTCGCCCCGCTCGGGGTGGTGGCGTTCCTCGGCGCGGCGCGACACCGCCTCCTCATCTCGCTCGTATCGCCGGACCTGGCGCGCACGGTGGGCATCGACGTGGCCCGGCTCAACCTCGCCTTCCTGCTCGCCTTCGCGGTGACCGTGGCGCTCGGGCTGCGCTACCTCGGCGTGCTGCTCATGGGCTCGCTGATCATCATTCCGGCGGCGACGGCCAAGCACCTGGCGCGCAACGTGGGGACCATGTTCGCCGTGGCGGTGGGCGTCGCGGTGGCGTCCACCCTGGCCGGGAGCGTCGCGGCCGCGCTCACCCATCGCCCGACGGGGCCGGTGATCATCGCCGCCGCCGCCGGCTGCTTCTTCGCCAGCCTGGCCGTGCGTCGGGCCCTCTGAGCCGAGGGGGTCTCAGTGGCCCTGGGGCTTGGGAGCCTTGTGCGGCGCCGAGGGAGGCTTGGCCGCGTGCCCCGGGCCCCCGCCGACGCTGGACTGGTAGCTCTGGACGCGCTGGTTCCCGCGCTGGCGAGCCGTGTAGTCGCGCTGGATCTGCGGCGGAGCGGGGCGCGCGCCGGGCGCCGGAGGGGGCCGGTTACCGGGAGGGGACGCGGGACGCGCCCCGGGGGAGGACGGCGGGGCCCCGGACGGCGCCGGTTTCCAGCCGTTCCGGTCGCGCTGCTGCCAGCTTCCGTCCTTGTTCTGCCGCAGCACGTTGCCGTCCTTGTCGGCGTAGACGTTGTTCGGCCGGGTCGCGGGCGCCGGGCGAGGCGGTGGGTTGATCGGCCGTGGAGCCATCACCACGTTCGCGTTCACCGGGCGCTGGTAGAGATTGGCCGGCACCGGGCGGGCCATCCCGGGGTAGGGGGGACGCGCTCCGGGCGGGGGAGGGCGGACTCCGGGCGGCGGTGGCCGGACCCACGGGCCGTACCATCCGCCGTAGGGCGGGCGTGGAGGAGGCGGCCTCCACCCGCCGGGGCCGTACCACCCGCCGCCGTAGTAGGGCCTCCAGGCCGGTCGGTAGTAGGGGCCGCCCCAGGCCACGCCGTAGGAGAGGAAGCCCGCGGTCCAGCCCACGCCGTAGGCCCACCCCGTCCACGGATTGTAGGTCACGCCGAAGCCCCAGGTGATCGGCCGCGGGTAGTAGACGACCGGGGAGACGTAGGGGGCGTAGACGTAGCCGGTCCCGTAGACGACGGCTCCGTTCCACACGTAGCAGCCCAGGTATCCGGGCGTGTACCCGACGTACACGACCTGGGGCGTGGTCTGGTAGATGGTGACGTACTTGACGTTGTAGACGGGGCTGGACGGAGGAATCCGCTGCACGTCCGGCGGGACGGAGGTGGCCACGGCCCAGGGGCCCTGGGGGCTCGGCGCCACGTACCAGACCGCGTCGATGCAGGCGTAGTACTGGCCCTGGATGCGCAGCACCGAGGAGGCGGTGTTCACCGCGTAGGCGAGGTCGGTCCCCGGGATGGGCTGGAAGCTCGGCTGGCCGTCGTACTGGATGGTTGGCCCGGGAGCATCGCGCCTCACCTCCGCCGTCTGCGGGATGGCCGCGTCGATGACCGCCTCCTTGGCCTGGGGGGTGCCGGAGACGAAGGCCAGCACGTCGCCCTGGCTCGAGGCGGCGGGAATGCGGGCGAAGTCCGCGGGCAGGGCATCGGAGCGGACGTAGGTCCACGGCCCGTCGAACGAGGGGGCGCTGTACCATCGGCCGGCGAGCACGACGTAGGCGGCCTGGGTCTTGAGGTCGCGGAACACGCTGGCGTCGGTGTTGGTCACCGCCAGCAGGTCCGTGCCGCTGACCGGGGCGAACGTCGGCGGTCCCTGGGTGACCACGAGCTCGGTGGGCTCGGTGGTGACTCGGATGCGCGGCGGAGCCGTCCCGGCGGGCGCGGGGGCGGCCTGGTCCTGCTTGCCGCCCTTGGTCACGACCTCGGCGACCGCCGCCGGCGGCTGGGCGATGGGCTCCCAGGGCCCCTGGACCAGGTCGGCGGCCTGGTACCAGAGGGTGCCGTTGGTCAGGTAGTAGCGCTGGGCGCGCGGGTCGTAGAAGAGAGGGAAGGGGGTGTTCACCACGCTCTCGATGCCCGTGTTTTCGATCGGCCGCCGGATGGGAGGGCCGTCCAGGGTGACCAGGACGGTGGGTTCGGTGACGAAGAGGATCTTCGGTGGATCGGCGCGCAGCTCGTCGGCGGCGGCGCGCTGCTCCTCGACCTCCGCCAGGGCGGCGGTGACCCGGTCGAGGGAGACGGAGAGCGCCCAGGCCGGAAGCTGCTGCTCGATGGTGGCGGCCAGCGCCTTCTCGTCCTCCGGGCTGGCCTCGGGAAGCCGGACGCGGGTCACCTGGGCCCGGAGCGCCTGGAGCATGCGCTGGTCGCGGTCGGTCCGGACCTCGGCGGTGAACCACAGCGCTCCGAAGACCGGGGCCGTCTTCCCGCGGGGCGTGAGGGAGAAGGCCGCTCGCCCGTTGAGCGTCGTCCCCTGGAGGGCCTCGGGCTGCGGCTGGTAGAGGAGGACCGTCCCCTGGGGCGCGTCGATCTGGCGCGGCCAGTCGTCGCCGCCCTGGGCCTCGTCGGCCGGTGCGGGAGTCGCCGCGGAGAGAGTGACCAGGGCGACGAGAAGCCGCTTGTGCATGCGCCGACCTCCTCCTGGGGGGACGTCCGGCGAGTCTAGCCGACCCGTGGTGGGCCGGCGTCAGAGGGGTGGGACCTCGCGCCGGCGCCAGGGACGCTCCACCGTCTTGTTCACCGTGCGACGCAGGGCGAGGGCGAGGTGCCAGCGCGTGTCGCGGGGATCGATGATGTCGTCGATCATCGCCAGCGCCGCGGCGCGGTCCACCCGGACGTGCGGACGGAGCCGCCCGGCCAGGTCCTCGCGCAGGGACTTGGCCGCCTCGGCACTCTCCGCCCCCTCGAGCAGCTTGCGCGCGGCGATGGCCACCAGGCCGTCGGCCCCCATGACCCCGATCTCCGCTCCCGGCCAGGCGACGAGCAGGTCGGGTTCGAAGGCCCGTCCGTTCATCACGTAGTAGCCGGCGCCGAAGCCCTTGCGCACGACCACCGTGAACTTGGGCACGGTCGCCGAGGCCACCGCCTGGAGGAGCTTGGCACCGTGCCGGACGAGCCCCTGCTGCTCGGTCTTGGTCCCCACCAGGAAGCCGGGTACGTCCTGGAGGAAGAGGAGCGGGAGCTGAAAGGCGTCACAGAGCGCGACGAAGCGCGCCGCCTTGTCGCTGGCCGGGACATCGAGCACCCCGCCGAGGAACATCGAGTTGCTGGCCACGATGCCCAAGGGGAAGCCGTCGATGCGCCCCAGTCCGGTGATCACGTTCCGGGCGAAGCGGGGCTTGAGCGGGAAGAAGTGGCCGTCGTCGAGGAGGGGGAGGATGACCCGGTGCATGTCGAAGGCCTGCCGCGGGTTGTCCGGGACGACCGAGAGCAGGACCTCGGCGCGCCGGTCGGCCGGGTCGGTGGTGGGCCGGTGCGGAGGCCGCTCCTGACAGTGCAGCGGGAAGAAGGAGAGATAGGTCCGGATGGCGGCGATGCAGGCCGGGTCGTCGGCGAATTCCCCGTCCGCGACGCCGGAGACCTCGTTGTGCATCCGGCTTCCCCCCAGCTCCTGCTCGGTCACCCTCTCGCCCACCGTGGCCTCGACCAGCGCTGGGCCCCCGACGGCGATGGACCCCACGTCCTTGACCATCGGGACGTAGTCCGCCAGCCCGGGGATGTACGCCGTCCCGGCCGCTCCCGGGCCGAGCATGGCCGCCACCTGGGGGACCACCCCGGAGAGCACCGACTGCTCACGGAAGAGGTAGCCGGTGTCGGCGAACCCGGCCAGGCGGCGCGGGTCGACCCCGGTCGCCTCCAGGCGGGCGCCGGCCGAGTCGACCAGCCAGACCAGGGGCAGCCTCTCCTTGAGCACCAGGTCTCGGAGCCGGGTCACCTTGCGCTCGCCCACCTCGCCGATGGTGCCGCCGAGGACGGTGAAGTCGTAGGCCGCCGCGGCCACCGGGCGCCCCTCGACCTGGCCGATGGCGGTGAGCACCCCGTCGGCGGATGTGGGACGCCCTGCGTCCTCCTCGTCCGGCAGTCGCCCCTCGGCCGCCGCCAGCGCGCCGAGCTCCTGGACCGTCCCGGCGTCGAAGAGCAGGCCGAGCCGCGTGCGCGCGTCCAGCTTGCCGCGGCTGCGCTGCCGGGCGACGCGCTCCGGGCCGCCCATCTCCGCCTTGGCCCGGCGGAGCCGCTCCAGCGCCTCGACCCGCTCCCTCATGCCCATCCGGCCGCTCACACCTCCCGGGGAGAAGGTTAGCATCGGCTCGCCATGCCCCGACGACCCCTGCGCGTCGTGAGCTACAACGTTCGTTACTTCGGCCACGCGCTGAAGGGCCTGGCCACCACCCGCCGGTCGATGGAGGGCATCGCGCGCGGGCTGGCGCACCTCGTGCCGGCCGCCGACCTGGTCTGCTTCCAGGAGGTGGAGACGCGGAGCCTGCGCTCGACGCTCGCCTTCCGCGCCCACCGGGACACGCAGCTCGAGTCCTTCATGGAGGCGCTGGAGGCCGAGTACCGGCGGCTGAAGCGGCCCTTCCCCTACGAGGCGTTCCACTTCCCAGCGCACACCTACCGCTTCCGGCGCACCACGCTCTACACCACCGGGCTGGCGGTGCTGGTCGACACGCAGCGGCTCACCGTCCAGGGCCACAACGTCAAGGCGCCCCATCCCATCACCCACCATCACGTGGCCCGGCTGAGGAACACCAAGCAGAGCCGCATCTGCGCCCACGTGAGGCTGACCACCGGCCCGGGACGGGTGCTGCACCTCTTCAACACCCACCTCAGCCTCCCCACCCCCTTCGCCCGGTCGTTCTGGTCGGCGCGGGCGAAGATGGGCTTCGGCCCGAACCAGCTCCAGGAGGCCCGGAAGCTGGTGGCCTACGTCCAGGCTCTGGCCGGCAGCGAGCCCTTCCTGGTGTGCGGCGACTTCAACTCGCCGCCCGCCTCGCTCGTCTACCGCTTCCTCACCGAGGAGGCGCACTGGTCCGGTGCCCAGGAGAAGCTCGAGCAGATCGACCCCGTCGCACCCACCTTCGCCACCGCCGGCTTCTTCCGCCTGCGGATGCACCTCGACCATCTCTTCGGCGGAAACGGCATCCGCTGGGTCGACCTGGAGGGGACGGCTCCCTACGGCGCCGGACCCTTCCACGGGCTGTCCGACCATGTGCCCCTCATCGCCCGCTTCCAGGTGGGAGATCCGCTCGCTTCCAGAAGCGACCACGTGGCGTAAGCTGGAGCCTCCCCGAAGCATCTTTGGCCCGCCTCGACCCCATCTTCGAGCGCCTCCACCGCGATCGTGGCAGCGAGCTCGTCTTCGCCTCCGGTCAACCGGTGCTGATGCGCACGCCGGCCGGTGAGGTGGCCGTGCTCCGCCAGCAGCTGACCGCCCAGCAGATCGCCGGGGTCTTCTCCGAGCTCGTCCCGCCCGACATCCGCAACGGCTTCCCGGCCCCGGGCGTGACCCGCTTCGCCTACGAGGCGCCGGCCGGCAAGGTGGCCGTCCACTTCGAGCGCAAGGATGCACAGGTGCGTGCGCTGGTGCGCCCCCACGCCGAGGAGGTGGAGCCGGCCCCGGCGGCTCCCGAGGCGGCCCCGGCGCGGCCGGGCGGGGGCCGCGGCGGCGCGGCGCCCCGGGCCACGGAAGGGGCGCCCCCCCCGGCCCCGGCTGCGGTCGGCCCCGCCGCCCGCGCCGAGCCGCTTCCGCGTCCGCCCGGCGATCCGCGGGCGGCCCTGGAGCAGCTCCTCGCCCTGACCGTCGAGCGCCAGGCCTCCGACCTCCACCTCACCAGCGACGCGCCGCCCGCCCTCCGGGTGGACGGGGACATGATGTCGCTCGAGGACTACGGGCCCATCCCCAGCACACGGCTCCGGGAGATGGTTCTGGCCGTCACCCCGGACAAGAACCGGACCCAGTGGGAGGCGGACCACGACACCGACTTCGCGCTCGAGCTGTCCGGGGCGCGCTTCCGGGTCAACGTCTTCGAGGACCGTCGCGGCATCGGGGCGGCCATGCGCCAGGTCCCCTCCGCCATCCGCAGCGTGGAGGACCTCTCGCTGCCCAAGGCGGTGGTCGACCTCTGCGACCACTCCAAGGGACTGGTCCTGGTCACCGGCCCGACCGGGTCGGGGAAGTCGACCACGCTCGCCTCGCTGGTGGACCACGTCAACCGCACGCGTGCCCAGCACATCATCACCATCGAGGACCCGGTGGAGTTCGTGCATCCCAACCGACGGTGTCTGGTCCACCAGCGCGAGGTCGGCGTGCACACCAACTCCTTCAAGCAGGCGCTGCGCGCCGCCCTCCGCGAGGATCCGGACGTGGTCCTGGTGGGCGAGATGCGAGACCTGGAGACCATCTCCATCGCCCTGGAGACGGCCGAGACCGGACACCTGGTCTTCGGGACGCTGCACACCAACACCGCGCCCTCGACGGTGGACCGGATCATCGACCAGTTCCCGGCCGACCGTCAGGCGCAGGTGCGGACGATGCTCTCCGAGAGCCTGCGCGGCGTGGTCTCGCAGGTGCTGTGCAAGCGTCGGGCGGGGGGCCGGATCGCGGCCTTCGAGGTGCTGGTGGTCACTCCGCCGGTGGCCAACCTCATCCGCGAGGGGAAGACCTTCCAGATCCCATCCACCATGCAGACCGGCCGCTCCTTCGGCATGCAGACGCTCAATGACGCCCTGGTGGACCTGGTGCGGGGACGCCAGATCGACCCGGACGAGGCCTACGCCAAGTCCATGGCCAAGGCGGAGCTCCGCCTGCAGCTGGAGCGGGCGGGCTTCAAGCTCACCGAGACCCCGGAGCGCTAGCTAGCTGCCGGCGCTGGGGCGCGGCCCGGGGGAGAGGACGTCGTTGACCGAGGGCATCCGGCGGATGTCACCGCGGGCGACCTTCCAGGCCTGCTGCACGATCCAGGAGAGCGACCGATCCTGGCGCGTGGCCTCGTGCTGGATCTCCTCGAGCATGTCCTCGGGGAAGTAGAGGCTCTGCTTGCGATGGTCCGTACCGGGCATGGGAGCTAGCCCTCCTCCCGCAGGTCAGGCAGGGCCGGCTCGCCGGTCACGTCGTTGACGGCCGGGAAGGACTTGATGCGCTCCCGGGCGATTCGCCACGCCTGCTGAACGACCCAGGAGAGCGAGCGATCCTGCCGGGTGGCCTCCTCCTGGATCTCCCGGAGCATCTCCTCTGGGAAGTACAGCGACTGCTTGCGCTTGTCAGTTCCCGCCATGCCTTGCCGTCTCCCTTTGGGGGCTCGTGGCAGCCGTGTTCCGGCACCTCCCTACCGAGCACCCCTCTCCCCGAGGTTATCCGACAGCCTTGCGGGCTGGTCAAACAAGCGGCCGCCGTCGAAAAGGGAGCGCCCCGGCCCTCCGCGGGGAGGACCGGGGCGCTCCGGAGAGAAGGGCACCCTGGCAAGCCCGACAAGGGCCCCCAGGACGCCCCGTGAGCCCAGAGGGGGAGGGGGGGGACCCCTGGGCCCAGCTATCCGACGAATTTCAAGATGGAAACAGGCCGGGGCGCGTTTCCATTCCTGGTGGCATCCTAACGAGGGCTGCGACCGTGCTTCAACGGAGCCGATCACCGACACCACCCTGCATCCGCCCGTCCGCCACCATGGGAAAGGCCGCACCCGAGTCGCCCGTCGTTTCCGCGCTGCGAGAGTTTTTCGACGAGCACGAGGGCCGGACGCTGCTGGCCGTGTCCGGGGGGGTGGACTCGCTGGCGCTGCTCACCGGCGCGGCCGAGGTGGCACCGGAGCGGGTCGGCGTGGCCAGCCTCGATCACGGCCTGCGGGTGGAGGCGGCCGCCGAGGTGGAAGCGGTCCGCGAGCAGGCCCGCCGACTGGGGCTGCCCTTTCACACCGCTCGCCTCGGCCTCCGCCCGGGGCCGGGGATGGAGGCTCGCGCTCGCCAGGCGCGCTACCGGTCGCTGGAGGAGATCCGGCAAGGCGGCGGCTACGCCTGGGTCGCCACCGCCCACACCCGGGACGATCAGGCCGAGACCCTGCTCATGCGCCTGGCGCGGGGGACGGCGCTCCGGGGCGCGGCTGGCATCCGGGGGCGCACCGGGACGGTGGTCCGTCCGCTCCTCGGCGTCGGACGTGACGCGATCGCGGCACACGTCGCCGCCCGCGGCCTCTCGCCGGTGGACGATCCCACGAACCGGGACGGCTCGCTGCTGCGAGCGCGCATCCGGGGCACGGTCCTGCCCGCGCTGGTCGCCGCCGCCGGTCCGACCGTTCCGGGGAAGCTTGCCGCCTTCGCCGCGCAGGCGGCCGAGGACGAGGCGCTGCTCGCCGAGCAGGCCGGGCGGGCGCTGGAGCGCGCCCGGGTGCCGGCGGGCCTGGATGCGGTGGCGCTGCGGAGCCTGCCCGGCTCGCTGCGCCGCCGCGTGCTGCTCGCCTGGTTCGAGGAGGAGGGGGTGGTCGCCTCCGCCGGCCTCCTGCGGCGGGCCGAGGCGGCGGTGGGGCGGGGCGGGCGCACCGGCCTCCCCGGCCGCCGGCTGCTCCGGAGCGAGGGCGGGCTGGTCCGCATCGCCGGCCCGCCGCCGACCGTCGCCGAGGCGACGCTGCCCGAGGGCGTTTGGGTCGCCTTCGGGCGCTTCCGGCTCCGCCGGGAGCGTGCCGTGCCGCCCGGCGTCCCCGCCTTCGCCCTGACCGGAGGGGAGGGAGCGGTGGGCGTGCGGGGCCGCCGGCCCGGGGATCGCATCGAGGGAGCCGAGGGCCGCCGGCTGGTGCAGGACATCCTCGTCGACGGCCGGGTGCCGGCCGAGGAGCGGGACGCCTGGCCGCTCCTCGTCGACGCCGCCGGGCGCGTCCTGTGGGTGGTGGCGCTCTGGCCGCCGCTCCGGGAGGGAGTGGCCGGGGAGGCCGTTCGTGCCGAAGCGACGAGCGTCACAGTGTCCGAAGGGTTATAGCGAGCAGACGGGCGCTTGCGACGGGGCGGTCAAGGCCGTCAGAATGTCCGGGAGCGCGGAGCGAAAGGGCACCGGGACGTGCGAAATAGCTACAAGACCATCGGGCTGTGGGTGATCCTCATCGCCCTCTTCGTCTGCTTCTACAACATCTTCTCGCGCCAGACGGAGGAGGTTCAGGAGCCCACCTTCACCCAGCTGCTCACCAAGATCGACGAGAAGAAGGTCCGCCTGGTGAGCGTGAAGGGGAACACCTACTCGGGCACGTTCGAGGACACCAAGGACAAGTTCCGCACCACCGGCCCGGCGGCCGACGCGACCATGCTCAAGCAGCTTCGCGACGCCGGGGTGGACGTGAAGTACGAGAAGGAGGAGCAGAACAGCCTCTGGCTCACCATCCTCGGCCAGTGGATGCCGGTGGTGTTCCTCTTCGTCTTCTTCGTCCTCTTCATGCGTCAGCTGCAGGGGACGGGCGGCAAGGCGATGACCTTCGGGAAGTCGAAGGCCAAGCTGCTCAGCGAGAGCCACAACAAGGTGACCTTCGCCGACGTGGCGGGAATCGACGAGTGCAAGGAGGAGCTCGAGGAGATCATCGCCTTCCTCAAGGACCCGAAGAAGTTCACCAAGCTCGGCGGCCGCATCCCGAAGGGGGTGCTGATGATGGGACCACCGGGGACGGGGAAGACGCTGCTCGCCAAGGCGGTGGCCGGGGAGGCGGGCGTGCCCTTCTTCTCCATCAGCGGCTCCGACTTCGTGGAGATGTTCGTCGGGGTCGGGGCGAGCCGGGTCCGCGACCTGTTCGAGCAGGGCAAGAAGAACGCGCCCTGCATCATCTTCATCGACGAGATCGACGCCGTCGGCCGCCACCGGGGCGCGGGCCTGGGCGGCGGGCACGACGAGCGGGAGCAGACGCTGAACCAGCTGCTGGTGGAGATGGACGGGTTCGAGTCCAACGAGGGCGTGATCCTCATCGCCGCCACCAACCGGCCGGACGTGCTCGACCCCGCGCTGCAGCGGCCCGGCCGCTTCGACCGGCGGATCGTGGTCCCCCGCCCGGACCTCAACGGCCGGATGGGCGTGCTCCAGGTGCACACCAAGCGGGTTCCCCTCTCGCCCGAGGTGGATCTGGAGATCATCGCCCGGGGGACGCCGGGCATGACCGGGGCGGACCTGGAGAACCTGGTCAACGAGGCGGCGCTCTTCGCCGCCCGGCAGAACAAGGACAAGGTGGAGAACTCCGACTTCGAGAGCGCCAAGGACAAGGTGTTCATGGGCCCGGAGCGGAAGTCGATGATCATGACCGAGCAGGAGAAGCGGAACACCGCCGTGCACGAGGCCGGGCACGCGCTGGTGGCCAAGCTCTTGCCCGGCTGTGACCCGGTGCACAAGGTGACGATCATCCCCCGCGGCCAGGCGCTGGGAGTCACCTGGTCGCTCCCCACCGAGGACCGCCTCAACCTCTACCGGCAATCGACGCTGGATCGGATCTGCATGGCCATGGGCGGGCGCATCGCCGAGGAGCTGGTGTTCAACGAGATGAGCTCCGGGGCGGCCAACGACATCGAGCGGGCCACCGAGACCGCCCGGGCCATGGTCTGCCGGTGGGGAATGAGCACCAAGCTCGGGCCACTCTCCTTCGGAGCGCGCGAGGGCGAGGTGTTCCTCGGCCGCGACCTCTACAGCCGCCCCGACTACTCCGAGGAGACGGCGCGGCAGATCGATCTCGAGGTGCGGGAGATCGTCATCAGCTGCTACGACCGGGCGAAGAAGGTGCTGCAGGAGAACTTCGACACGCTCAACCGCATCGCCAACGCGCTCATCGAGTACGAGACGCTGGAGGCGGACGACGTCGAGGTGCTGGTCAAGGGCGGGACGATCACCCGCGAGCGCCCCAAGCCGAGGGTCCACGCCCCACCGAAGCTGGAGAAGAAGGACAAGCGGAAGATCCTCGACGCGCTCGAGCCGCTGCCGGCGCTGGAGCCGAACAAGGCGTGAAGCGTGTCGCGCGGTGCCGGCGCGAGCCGGTCCGGGTCGTCAGAGCTTGACCGTCATCACCGGAAACCAGCGAGGCCACCCGGCTCGCGGCGCCGGCCTTCCCAAGGCGGCGACGACGGGCTCGATCGGCTGGTAGGCCTCGGGATGCTCCTCGTCGAGGAGCGCGGCATCGCCGCACAGCACCCGGCCGCCGAGCGGCGAACGAGCCAGGTCCTGACGCCGGTAGCGGCTCTTGAGCCGGGTCCGGGCCTCGGTGCGGCTCATCCGCCGTCCGGCACCGTGGGCGACGGCATGCTCAGGACGCTCGTCGACTGTCATCACAGCCTCGATGGCCCCCGACCTCGTCGATGAGGCTTGGACCCGGGCCGTCCACCTGGGGGCTCGTCGGTGCCGGCCGGCTCGCAGCAGCTCGCTCTGTGCCGCGCTGGAGCGGCGCACCCCTTTGGGGGCACCACCCCCGCGCCGCCGGCCGGGGCGGTCGTCCCGGCACCGGGCAAGCGCTCCTCTCGCCATCCGGCCCTTGCCTCGCCACCTGTTCCCGTGCTGTCTCGGCTCCGTCGATGATCCTCGCCCGCCCCATCACCCTCGACCGCTCCGCCGATCTCGAGGCGTCGTTGGCGCGCCTCGGCCTCCCGACACCGGCGCGGACCTACCTTCTGGAGAAGCTCCCCCACGGGCAGCTCCTCCTGACCGGGCTGGGACGGCCGGAGGGCCGCTTCCTCCGGGAGGCCTGCGAGACCACCTCGGCCGCCGGTCTCTTTCCCCGCTGCGTCGCCGGGAATCAGGAGGCTCGGCCGGGGACGGCGCTCGTCTCCGGCGCGCGCGACCAGCTCGAGCGGCTGATCGAAGCCGCGCGCGGGGCCGAGGGCATGGGCCCGCTCGCCGACGCCCTGGAGCGCGCCCTCGGCGTCGACACACCGCCCGAGCCCTCCCTGCTCGGCGGCCGCCGGTTTGCCTGGGGTGAGCGGACCTACGTCATGGGGATCCTCAACGTGACTCCCGACAGCTTCTCCGACGGCGGCCTCCACGCCTCCTCGGCGGCGGCCGTCGCCCACGGGCTGGAGCTCGCCCGGGCCGGGGCGGACATCCTCGACGTCGGCGGAGAATCCACCCGCCCGGGTGCGGCCGAGGTCTCGGCCGGCGAGGAGACGGAGCGCGTTCTCCCGGTCATCGAGCATCTCCGTGCCCGCGTCGACCTCCCCATCTCCATCGACACCAGCAAGTCCGCCGTGGCCCGGGCGGCGCTCGCCGCGGGCGCGACCCTGGTCAACGACGTGACCGGGCTCGCCGGCGATCCGGAGCTGGCGCCGGCGGCCGCGGCTGCCGGCGCGGCCGTCTGCCTGATGCACATCCAGGGGACGCCGCGGACGATGCAGTCCGATCCTCGCTACGACGACCTGGTGGCCGAGGTTCTCGAGACGCTTGCGGCTGCCGTCCTGCGCGCCGAGCGGGCCGGAATTCCGCGGGCGCGGGTCCTGGTCGACCCGGGCATCGGCTTCGGGAAGACGGCCGCGCACAGCCTTTTTTTGTTGTCTCACCTGCGCGAGCTCCGCGTCCTCGGCTGTCCCGTGCTCGTCGGGACCAGCCGCAAGTCGTTCCTCGCCGGCCTCTCCGGAGGAAAGCCTCCGGCCGGGCGCCTGGCGGCGACGCTCGGCTCGGTGGCGGTGGCAGCCGCGCTGGGCGGTGCGGACGTGGTGCGCGTGCACGACGTGGCCGAGGCCCGCGACACTCTGGCGGTGGTGGATGCCATCAGCCACGCGCACGACGGGGGCAAGCTCTGGACCCCCCCCGGCCGCGGCTGAGGCATACTCCCCCATTCCTCCGGATGGGAGGCATCCCATGGCCCTCGAACACCTCCTCAACGTCGGCGAGGCCTTCCCCGCCCCGGAGGCGCTTCGCCGCTCGGCGAATCCCCAGGACGTGGCGGCGGAGCGGAAGCGAAGCCTCGAGGACCCGGAGGGCTTCTGGGGCGCCTGGGCGAAGCGCTTCCGCTGGACCCAGCCCTGGAGCAAGGTCTTCGACTGGCAGTACCCGGACCATCGATGGTTCGTGGGCGGCAAGACCAACGCCGTGGACAACGCCCTGGACCGGCACGCCGACGGGCCCCGCAAGAACCACACCGCGCTCATCTGCCTCGGCGAGGACGGCAGCGAGCGGCGGGTGACCTACGCCGAGCTGCGCGAGATGGTGTCCCGGCTGGCCAGCGGGCTGCGCGGCCTGGGGGTGGGAACCGGGGACCGTGTGCTCATCTACATGCCCCTCACCCTCGAGGGGGTGGTGTCGATGCTCGCCGTGGCCCGGCTCGGGGCGATCCACTCGGTGGTCTATGCCGGCCTGGGCGTGGGGGCCCTCCGCGACCGCATCGTCGACGCCGGCGCCAAGGTGATCATCTCCGGCGACGTCGGCTTCCGGCGCGGAAAGCCGGTGGAGCTCCAGGCGCTGATGGACGAGGCCACCCAGGGGCTCGACATCCGACACCTGGTCTGGTTCCAGCGCCGGCCGGGGGGCGCAGGCCGGGCCCTCGAGGCTCACGAGGTGGATTTCGCCAAGCTCATCGCCCAGTCACGGCCGGATGCGGCTCCCGTCCAGGTCGACGCCGAGCACCCACTCTTCATCCTCTACACCTCCGGCTCCACCGGGAAGCCGAAGGGCGTGGTGCACGTGCACGGCGGCTTCATGGTCGGCGTCACCTACCACCTGCGTACGTTCTACGACGTCCACGACGACGACATCTTCTGGTCCACCAGCGACATCGGCTGGGTGGTGGGTCACTCGTACATCGTCTACGCGCCGCTGCTCGAGGGCGTGACCGCCGTCCTGCGCGAGGGCTCGCCCGACTTCCCCGACCCGGGGGTCACCTGGCGGGTGGTGGAGAAGCTGGGGGTGAACGTGATGTTCACTGCGCCCACCGCCATCCGGATGTTCATGAAGTTCGGGGCCGAGCTCCCGGCCAAGTGCAACCTCTCCTCCCTCCGCCTGGTGACGGTGGCCGGCGAGCCGCTCAACCCGGAGGCCTGGCGGTGGGCCTTCGAACATCTGGTCTCCGGCGGGAAGCGCGGGTTCATCGCCGACAACTGGTGGCAGACCGAGCTCGGGGGGCCGGCGCTGGGAACCCCCACCTCGCTCCCGGCCAAGCCGGGGAGCGTGGGGGTGGCCCTTCCCGGCGTGGACGCGGCGGTCATCGATGCCGACGGGCGCGAGGTGCCGCCCGGCAAGGGCGGGCTGCTCGCCCTCCGCCGGCCGTTCCCCCACATGATGCGCACGGTGTGGGGAGACCACGAGCGCTACCGGCAGTACTGGGAGGAGTTCCCGGGCAAGGTATACGCCGCCGGGGACGTCGCCAGCTGGGACAAGGACGGCTACTTCACCGTGCTCGGGCGGAGCGACGACGTGCTCAACGTCGCCGGGCACCGCATCGGCACCGCCGACGTGGAGAGCGCGCTGGTCAGCCACCCGGCGGTGGCCGAGGCGGCGGTGATCGGCGTGCCCGACGCCCTGAAAGGGGAGGCCATCCAGGCCTTCGTGCTTCTCCGCGCCGGACAGTCCAAGTCGGTCAAGCTCCAGGGCGATCTGGTGGAGCACGTCCGGCACGTGCTCGGGCCGATCGCCACACCCAACGCCATCGAGATCCGGGACCGGCTGCCCAAGACCCGCAGCGGGAAGATCATGCGCCGGCTCCTCCGCGCCGAGGTGCTCGGCCTGGAAAAGGGCGATACTTCGACCCTGGAGGAGTGAGGGACGATGGGGCGGAAGCTGTTCGGGACGGACGGGGTGCGGGGGACGGCCAACGTCTGGCCGATGACCGCCGAGGTGGCCATGCAGCTCGGGCGGGCGCTGGCCTACCTCATCCGCAGCGGGACCCACCGCCACCGGGTGGTGATCGGCAAGGACACCCGGCTCTCCGGCTACATGCTCGAGCAGGCGCTCGCCGCCGGCATCACCTCGATGGGCGTGGACGTGGAGCTGGTCGGGCCGCTGCCCACCCCGGGCATCGCCAACATCACCACCTCCATGCGGGCCGACGCCGGGGCGGTCATCTCCGCCTCGCACAACCCCTACCAGGACAACGGGATCAAGTTCTTCTGGCGGGACGGCTTCAAGCTCCCCGACGAGACCGAGGCCAAGCTCGAGGAGCTCCTCGACAACCACCATGTCGACGAGATCCGCCCCACCGCCGACAAGGTGGGGCGTGCCTTCCGCCTGGATGACGCGCGCGGACGCTACATCGTCTTCCTGAAGAACACCTTTCCCCGGGAGCTGACCCTGGAGGGATTGACCATTGCCGTCGACTGCGCCCACGGGGCCGCCTACCGCACGGCACCGGAGACGCTCCGCGAGCTGGGGGCGACGGTCATCCCCTTGGGGTGCGAGCCGAACGGCCTGAACATCAACGAGGGCACGGGCGCCCTCCATCCGGAGCTCCTCGCCCGCACCGTGGTCGAGCGGGGCGCCCACGTCGGGCTGGCCCTGGACGGGGACGCGGACCGGCTGGTGGTGGTGGACGAGCGGGGACGGGTGGTGGATGGCGACGCGGTGCTGGCCATCTGTGCCGGGGAGCTCGCCGAGCGAGGCGGCCTTCCCACCCGGACCCTGGTCACCACCGTGATGTCGAGCATGGGCCTGGAGCGCGCCGTCGACCGGTGGGGGGTGAGGGTGGTCCGCACGCAGGTCGGCGACCGGTACGTGGTGGAGGAGATGCGCCGCGGAGGCCATGCCTTCGGCGGCGAGCAGTCCGGCCACCTCGTCTTCCTCGACCACGCCACCACCGGGGATGGGACCCTGGCCGCGCTCCAGCTCCTGGCCGTGGTCTGCCGTCAGGGGAAGCCGCTCTCCGAGCTGACCCGCGTCTTCCAGCCCGTTCCGCAGACGCTGCTCAGCTGCGGCGTCCGGGCCCGGCGGCCCCTGGAGGAGCTCCCCGAGGTGCAGCGCGCCATCCGCGGCGCCGAGGAGAGCCTCGGCCGGGAGGGGCGGGTGGTGGTCCGCTTCTCCGGAACCGAGCCCAAGGTGCGCATCCTGGTGGAGGGGCCGGACCGGATCCGGAACGACGCCCACGCGCGGGAAATTGCGGATGTCCTCGCGGCCGCGCTTGGCTAGAACGGCTGCATGCACCAGCGCCTGGGAGTCAACGTCGACCACGTGGCCACGCTCCGCCAAGTGCGGCGCGCCGCCTATCCGGATCCGGTGACCGCCGCCGCCCTGGCCGAGATGGCCGGTGCTCACCAGATCACCATCCACCTCCGGGAGGACCGCCGGCACATCCAGGAGCGAGATCTCCGCTTGCTCCGCGAGACCTGCCAGACGGCGCTCAATCTGGAGATGGCGGCCACCCAGGAGATGGTCAAGGTGGCCTACGAGGTGAAGCCCGATCTGGTGACGCTCGTCCCGGAGCGCCGCGAGGAGCTCACCACCGAGGGGGGCCTGGACGTCGCCGCCCAGCGCGAGTCGCTGGCCCAGATCATCCGCCACCTCAAGGACGGGGAGATCGAGGTCTCCCTCTTCGTCGATCCCGACCTGGACCAGGTGCGCGCCTCGCACAAGGTCGATGCCGACCGCGTCGAGCTCCACACCGGCCGCTACTGCGAGGCGCGCAACGCCCGCGAGCGCCAGCGCGAGCTGGAGCGCCTGGTGGATGCCGCCAAGGCGGCCACCAAGCTGGGGATGGGCTGCGCCGCCGGGCACGGCCTCAACTACGACAACGTTCGCCCGGTGGTGGGCATCGCCGAGATCGACGAGCTGAACATCGGTCACGCCATCGTCGCCCGGGCGGTGCTGGTCGGGCTGGACCGCGCGGTGCGGGACATGCTCGCCCTCATGCAGCGGGCCTGACACCCGGGGGGAGAGGGGGAGCCCTTTTCTGTGAAGCCGCTCTTCACCGCCGAGGAGATGCGCGAGCGCGAGGCGTCCGCGGAGCGGACCGGCACGTCCACCCGGGAACTCATGGAGCGCGCGGGCCGGGCGCTCACCGCGGCGGCGCTGCATCTGGCCGCGCCGGAGGGTCGCTTCGCCGTGCTGTGCGGGCCGGGGAACAACGGCGGCGACGGCCTGGTGGCCGCCCGCCACCTGGCCGTGGCCGGACGGCAGGTCCTGGTCATCCTCGTCGCCGATCCGGCGACGCTCAAGGGAGACCCGGCAGCCAACCTCGAGGCGCTCCGGGCCATGGGCGGCTCCGCCTCGGGCATGCTCGAGCAGTTCTCCCCTCGGCCGGGCGACGTGGCCGTCGATGCGCTCCTCGGGACCGGGCTGAACCGGCCGCCGGAGGGGGCGCTGGCCGACGCCATCCACGCCCTGTGGAAGTGGAGGGCGCTCGGGGCCCGCGTCCTCTCGGCCGACCTGCCCTCCGGGCTGGCCAGCGACACCGGCGTTCCCTTCCGCCCCTGTGTCCAGGCGGACGCCACGGTGGCCTTCGGCGCGCTCAAGGTCGGCGAGGCGCTCGAACCGGGAGCCTCCCTGTGCGGGGAGCTGTCGGTGGTGGACATCGGGCTGCCGGTGGATCGTTCCTCGACCGGGCTGATCGAGGAGGACGACGTCCGGACCTCCCTTCCCGAGCGCCGTCCGGACGGCCACAAGGGCGCCTACGGGCACCTCTTGGTGGTGGCCGGCAGCCGGGGGCGGAGCGGTGCCGCGGCGCTGGCCGGATTGGCGGCGCTGCGGAGCGGGGTGGGGCTGGTCACCGTGGCCACGCCGGAGAACGCGCTCTCCGACGTCCTCGGGCATGCGCCGGAGCTGATGGGACGGGGCCTCGACGATGAGAAGCCGCTCGGCCCCTTGCACCTCGAGGCGCTTCTCGAGGGGGCCGAGGGCAAGGATGCGCTGGTCATCGGGCCCGGCATCGCGCGCGGGAAGAAGACCTACCTCCTCCTCGCCGATCTCCTGGAGCGCTACCCCGGGCCGGTGCTGCTCGACGCCGACGCCCTCAACGCCCTGGAGGGACACCTCGACGTCCTGGGGGCCGCCCAGGGCCCGCTCGTGCTCACCCCCCATCCGGGCGAGATGGCCCGGCTGTCCGGCCTGTCGGTGGCGGAGATCCAGGGGAACCGGGTGGAGGTCGCCCGCGGCTTCGCCCGTGCCCACCGGGTGGTCCTGGTGCTCAAGGGGGCCCGGACGGTGGTTGCCCTCCCCGATGGGCGCGTGGGAATCAACCCCACCGGCAACCCCGGAATGGCCACCGGCGGGTCGGGGGACGTGCTGTCCGGCGTGTGCGGTGCGCTGCTTGCCCAGGGGCTCGCCCCGGCGGATGCGGCGACGGTGGGAACCTTCGCCCACGGGCTTGCCGGCGACCTGGAGGAGGAGTGGCGGGGACAGCTCGGGCTTCTGGCCTCGGACCTTCTCACGGGTCTCACCTCGGTGTGGGCCAGGTGGAACCGCTGACCGAATCCTTCGTCACGCGCTCGGCGGGGGAGACGCGCGCGCTCGGCGAGGCCCTGGGGCGCGTCCTGGCGCCGGGTGACTTCGTGGCCCTGCTCGGCGACCTGGGAGCGGGCAAGACCGAGCTCGCCCGCGGCGTGGCCAAGGGCTGCCGCGTGGCGGCCGACGAGGTGGCCAGCCCCACCTTCGCCCTGGTCCACCACCACCATGGCCGGATCCCCCTCGTTCACGCCGACCTCTTCCGGCTCACCGGCGAGGACGACCTCTACGGGACCGGGTACGACGAGCTCCGCGATTCGCCCGAGCTGGCATTGATGGTGGAGTGGGCGGATCGCATCCCGGGCGCCATTCCGGCCGACGCGCTCCGGGTCCAGCTCGCCCAGGCGGAGGGCGAGCCGGACCGGCGCGAGGTGACCGCCACCGCCACCGGCTCCGGTGCGCGCCGCCTGCTCGACCGATGGCGGGCGGAGGTGGGCGCTCCGCCCGCCCGGGCGGCGCCGGTCAGCTCCCGGCCAGCATCCGCTTCGCCTCCGGCCGGACGAAGGCGTAGAGGCCGTTGAGCGCGTTGAAGTCCGCCGCTGCCTTGGCCGCCGCCCGGGCGCGCTCCCGGTCCCCCTTGCCCTGCAGGGCCACCGCGGTCAGGTAGAGGACGCGCGGGTTCTGGTCGGTGGACTTGCCCAGCTCGGTCAGCGCCAGCTCGTAGTCCTTGCCGGCGATGGCGATCATCCCGTTGAGCTCGTGGACCTGCCAGATCTCGAAGGGGATGCGCTTCACCTCCACCTGCCTGGCGAACTCGGCCGCCTGGGCCCGCGCGCCCTTGAGGTCCCCCCGGGCGAGGGTGACCCGGGCGCCGTTGAACAGGCTGTTCCGCCGGTTGGCCTCCTTCACCTCGGGCGGGACGGAGGCCTTGCCCATCAGCGTCACCGCCTCGGCGAAGGAGGAGGCGGCGGTATCGGTCTTGCCGGCCTTGAGCCAGATGTTGCCGATGAGGATGGTGTCCTGGGACTGGGCGCCGAAGTCTCCCGAGCGCTCGGCGATGGCCCGCTCCTCCTGCACCGCCTTGACCGCCTCGGGGTAACGGCCCTCGAGCACGTAGGACTGTGCCGTCCAGAAGAGCGCCTGGCGCGCCTCGCCATCGTTGCGCGAGATGGCGGTGAGCTGGCGCAGGGTCTTCCGGGCCTCGTCACCCTGCCCGAGGAACATCTGGTCATTGGCGATCCCCACCAGCGAGGCGGTGAAGGTGGGGTCCACCTCGAGCGCCTTGCGGTAGCTGGCGATCGACTCCTCGAACCTCCCGAGCTTCATGAGTAGCTCGGCGTAGGAGTCGTGGGGGTTGGGGTCCCCGGGCAGGACCTCGATGTACTTCTGGAAGGTCTTCTCCGCCTCGGCGTATTTCCCCTCGAAGCGGTAGGCGTAGCCGAGCTGGTTGTAGGCGGCGGTGTACTGGGGGGCGATCTTCACCGCGTGGGCCAGATGCTCGATGGCCGCTGGGTACTTCTGCTGGGCGAAGTAGAAGTTGCCGAGCAGGGTCAGGGCGCGCTCATCGCCGGGGAACTTCTCCACCAGCAAGGTGTACATCGTGCGCTGCCCCTCTGGATTGCCGTTCACGCCGGCGTCCAGGCCGAGGATCATCAGCCGCTCGCCCTCGCTGACCTTGCCGGCCAGGGCCACCGCCTGCCGGAGGGCGTTGAAGAAGGTCTGGTTGGTGGGCGCGGCGCTGGCCAGGCCGAAGTACCCGAGGGCGAAGCCCGGGTCCTTGGCCACCGCCTTCTCGAAGAGGGGATAGCCGTCGGCCATGCGCAGCTTCTCCACGAAGTCCCGCCCCTGGACGTAGAGCTGGCGTGCTTCCTCCGACGAGGTGGTGATGGGCACCTTGGCCGCGCCCGCCTGCGGCATCGCCGGCGTGGCGAGCAGCAGGCTGGCGAGCAAGGGAGTGACCGAAGCAGTCCTTCCGAGATGCATGGGCGTCCTCCGCTGACCCCTCGGGACAGAGGTGTAGACCGGCCGGTGGCCCGCTTCGGCGGCCCATGCAGCGAGGGGTCGCGGGCGCGCCGCGAGCGGCGTCAGGCCCTGGCGCCGGCGAGGTCCGGGACCGGCGCGGCGAAGAAGCGGACCGCGGAGTCCACCCCGACCACGCCCTCCTCGGGCACCTCCACCCAGACGTCCCGCCCGCCGAGGTTCTCGCTGGCCACCTGGAAGGCGTGGAGCCGCTGGTGGGCCGCGGGCCAGCCGCGGACCGGGCGATCGACCTCGGCCTCGCTCGACATCCACAGGGTCCGGCCCCGGCGGGTGGCCAGCATCAGCTCGCCGTCGGTGACCAGGAAGTTCATCGCGCTCCGGGGCTGCCCGGGGCGGTCGGTAATGCGGGCCACGGACTCCATGGTGTCGGCCAGCGCCCAGGCCACCACCTCCACCGGCGGATGGGCATCCTCCTTCACCCGGGAGAAGAGGCGGGTGAGGAACATCCCGAAGCAGCGCTCCGAGTCGGTCGTCCCCTCCAGGCGCCGGCGAAACTTCGGCCCGATCAGTCGCTCCAGCTCCAGCCGGGAGCGCTCGAAATCGACCAGCGTCCCGTTGTGACAGAAGGTCCACCGTCCGTACACGAAGGGGTGGGCGTTGGCGCGGGAGACCTCTCCCACCGAGGCCAGCCGGATGTGCGCCAGCACGGCGCGCGCCTGGAGCAGGCCGCTGACCCGCTCGAATTCCGGGTCCAGGTGGGCGGCGCCCAGGCCGTGCGCCACCTCGGGGAGAGGTCCCTTGACGTAGGCGGCGATGCCCCAGCCGTCCGGATGCTCGAGCGACTGGCGACGGAGCGAGTTTCGCTCGGCGACCAGGGGGGCATGCACCGTTTCGTGGCCGGAGCACCGGAAGCCGTAGAAGCGACACATGAGGCGTCGACTTTCTTACAACGGAGCCCCCACGCTGTGCGCGGGTGTCGGGTAGGACTCAGTGGAAAGATGAAATGGATTTGACGGCTCAGGCGTTAAGTCCGGCATGGGTGTTCTGCCCCTCCGGTGGTCGGAAGGCAGAGCGGGAAAGCCCTGACCCCGGGGCCGTCCTTGGATGGGGCGGACCCCCGGGGCCTTCTTTCTTCGGGCGTCAGGCGCAGCGCGCTGCGTCCATCTCGCGGTGCACCACCCGCCCGGCCTTCACCACCGCCCGCGCGTGGCGGATGCCGAGGTGGGCGGCAAGGTGAGCCACCTCCCGGCACCCGAGGACGATGAGGTCCGCCGGGCCTCCCACCCGGATGCGCCCCACGTCGGAACGGCCCAGCGCGCGGGCCCCCCAGCGCGTCACCCCGAGCAGGGCTTCGTCCGGGGTGAGGCCATTGAGCAGGCAGGCCAGGCCGAGCGTGAGGGACAGGTTCTCGGTGGGCGCCGAGCCGGGATTGACGTTGCTGGCCAGGGCCACCGGGACGCCCGCCTCGCGCAGGGCCTTGCCGGGCGCGTACACCGGCCGGCGGAGGACCAGCGTCGCCACCGGGACGAGCACCGCGGTCAGTCCGGCCCGGGCCAGGGCCTCGATGCCCGCCGGCGACACGTTCTCCAGATGATCGGCGCTCAGCGCTCCCAGCTCCGCGGCCAGCTCCGCCCCCTGGCCGGCGCTCAGCTGGTCGACGTGGAGGCGCGGGGCGAGCCCGAGTCGCTTGGCCTCGCTGAGGAAGTGGCGCGCCTCGTCGCGGGTGAAGGCGCCCTGCTCGACGAAGGCGTCGGCGAACTGGGCCAGCCCCTCACGGGCCACCGTCTCCAGGGTCCGGAGCCCGAGCGCAACGTAGCCGGCGCGGTCCCGGGCCCACTCCGGAGGCAGGGCATGCAGCCAGAGGAAGGTCGGGCAGAGGGTGATCGGCTGCAGGGCGCCGAGCTGGCGGATGACCCGCAGCAGCTTGAGCTCGTCCTCGACGGTGAGCCCATAGCCGCTCTTCACCTCCAGCGTCGTCACCCCGTGGGCGAGCAGCCGGTTGAGCCGGGGCAGGGCGAGCCGGACGAGGGTGTCCTCGTCGGCGGCGCGGGTGGCGAAGACGGTGGAGAGGATGCCTCCGCCGGCGCGGGTGATGCCCACCGCATCCACGTCGAGCGAGCGGAGGGCGAACTCCTCGGAGCGGTCGCCGGCGTAGACGACGTGGCTGTGGGCGTCGACGAAGCCGGGGACGACCAGACCCCCCTCGGCGTCGAGGAACTCCGTCCCCCGCGTCACCGCTCCGTGGGGGATGGCCGCCTCCGGGCCGATCCAGGTGACCTTGCCGCCGTGGATGCCCACCGCTTCGCCGGGCAGAGCGCCCAGGGTGGCTCCGGCGTCGCTGGAGTCCGGCCCGTCGGCGGTGATCACCGCCGTCGCTCCCCGGACGAGGAGGGTGAACGGGGCATCGGGCGGCGCGGCGGCGGCGGGCGTCATGCCGTCAGGCCGGGGATCTTCACCCCGCGCTCGCGCGCCACCTGGATGGCGCGCGGGTAGCCGGCGTCGGCGTGGCGGAGGATGCCGGTGCCGGGATCCGAGGTCAGCACGCGCTCGATTCGTCGTGCCGCGGCCTCGGTGCCGTCGGCGACGATGACCTGGCCGGCGTGGAGCGAGTAGCCGATGCCCACCCCGCCGCCGTTGTGGACGCTCACCCAGGAGGCCCCGTTCACCGCGTTGACCAGGGCGTTGAGGATCGGCCAGTCGGCGATGGCGTCGCTGCCGTCGGCCATCGCCTCGGTCTCCCGGTGGGGCGATGCCACCGAGCCGCAGTCCAGGTGGTCGCGTCCGATGACGATGGGCGCCTTCACCTCGCCGCGGCGAACGAGCTCGTTGAAGGCCAGGCCGGCCCGGTGCCGCTCGCCGTGGCCGAGCCAGCAGATGCGCGCCGGGAGGCCCTGGAAGGCGACCCGCTCGCCGGCCAGGGTGATCCACCGCCTCAGCGCCGGCTTGTCGGGAAACAGCTCGAGGATGGCGCGGTCCGTCCGGTGGATGTCGGCCGGGTCGCCGGAGAGCGCCACCCAGCGGAACGGCCCGCTCCCCTCGCAGAACAGCGGCCGGATGTAGGCCGGGACGAACCCCGGGAAGGCGAAGGCGTCCTCCACCCCGGCCAGCTCGGCACCGGCCCGCAGGTTGTTGCCGTAATCGAAGACGTGCGAGCCGGACCGCCGGAAGTCGAGCATCGCCCGGACCTGCACGCCCATCGAGGCGCGCGCCCGGCGGACGTACTCGTCGGGATCGCCGGCGCGGAGGCTGGCCGCCTGTTCCAGGGTCAGGCCGTGGGGGATGTACCCGTTGAGCGGATCGTGGGCCGAGGTCTGGTCGGTGACCAGGTCCGGGCGCAGGCCTCGCCGCTGCAGCTCCGGGTACACTTCGGCTGTATTTCCGACGATGGCGATGCTCCGCGCCTGGCGCCGGGACCGCGCCTCATCCGCCAGCCGGAGCGCGTCGTCGACGTCCTTGGCCACCACGTCGAGGTACCGCGTCTCCAGCCGGCGGCGCACCCGTGCCGGGTCGACCTCCACGCCGAGAAAGACCGCGTTGCACATCGTCGCCGCCAGGGGCTGGGCACCGCCCATGCCGCCCAGTCCGCCGGAGAGGAGGAGCCGCCCGGAGAGATCGTCGGACCCGAAATGCGTGCGCCCGGCCTGGGCGAACGTCTCGTAGGTGCCCTGCAGGATCCCCTGCGTCCCGATGTAGATCCACGAGCCGGCGGTCATCTGGCCGTACATGATCAGGCCCTTGGCCTCGAGATCGCGGAACACCTCCCAGGTGGACCAGCGCCCGACGAGGTTGGAGTTGGCGAGGAGGACGCGCGGCGCGTCGGGATGGGTCCGGAGCACGCCCACCGGCTTCCCCGACTGGACGAGCATCGTCTCGTCGTCCCCGAGCGTGCGCAGGGTGGAGACCATCCGGTCGAAGGCCTCCCAGTTGCGAGCCGCCTTCCCCGTGCCGCCGTAGACGACCAGGTCCGCCGGCCGCTCGGCCACCTCCGGGTCGAGGTTGTTCATGAGCATCCGCAGGGCCGCTTCCTGGACCCAGCCGCGGCAGGATTTCTGGGGGCCGCGCGGCGCGCGGACCGAACGAGCGTCGGACATGGCGATCCGGCGTCGTACGCCGCCCGTCGGGCCGACTCAAGGCCGGCGAGCGGGCGGCGGCGCCCAAGGGCCATCCGGGAGGCGACGCCGTTGACAGCCGGGCGCCCCTGATTAGCTTGCTGGACGTGCGAGTCAGCGACCGCCGACGCTTCCATCCCGACGGTGAGCCCCGGGAGACCACGCCCGAGGAGCCGGCGCGCCCGGCGCCCGACCCCTCCGGAGAGGCCGCTGCACCACCCGAGGTCTCCGGCGCAGGCGCCGCCGAGCTGGAGCAGCTCCGCGGAGAGCTGGCCGCAGCGCGGGCCCGGGTCAACGAGCTGGCCCGCGGCCTCCAGGACTCCGCCCGCGAGCGAGAGGCCTTCCAGCAGCGCCTCGCCCGCGAGAGCGAGCGCCTCCGGGAAGTGGAGCGGGGCGAGTTCGCCCTGCCGGTCATCGAGGCGGTGGACGCCCTGGACCTGAGCCTGAAGGCCGACGACGGCTCTCCGCTGGCGCGCGGCGTGCGCCTCATCCGGGACGACCTGCTCGCCAAGCTCGCTGCCCGGGGAATCGAGCGGCTCCAGCTCGAAGGCTCGCCCTTCGACCCCCAGAAGGCAGAAGCGGTGGACACCGAGCTGGTCACCGACGCCGACCAGGATGGCTCGGTGCTCGCCGAGGTCCGGGCCGGCTACGCCCTGGGGGGCAGGGTGGTGCGTCCGGCGCGTGTCCGGGTGGGCAGGTACGTGCCCCCGGCACGGGCGTAGACTGCAGGGGCCCCCCGGGGCCCGGATGCTGCTCCCCGTCCTCCTCCTGCTCGGCACCCTCGATCCGCAGCATGCCCTGGCGGACTGGGCGCGTGCGCGCGCCCGGGCTTTCGAGGGCGACCTGGCGTCGGCCGGGCCGCCCATCTGGCGCGAGCGGACGCCGGGCACGGCCCCGCGCGATTTCACGCCGCCGAGCTCCCTGGCGCCCCTCATCCGGGCGGTCAGCCCGGGGGTGGTCAACGTGGTCACCTACCAGAACCCGGGCGACGGCATCCTCGCCGGGCGGGTTCCGGCGGCGATGGGATCCGGCTTTCTGCTCGGCCCGGAGGGGTACGCCGTCACCAACCACCACGTGGTGCAGGGCGCGGCGGGAATCCAGGTCCGGCTCGGCGACGGGCGGGTGCTCGACGCCCAGCTGGTGGGGTCCGATCCGGGAACGGACGTGGCCCTCATCCGCGTGCAGACGGACGGCATCCGCGACCTTCCCTCGGTCGTCCTCGGGGACTCGGACACCCTCGAGGTCGGCGACTGGGTGGTGGCCATCGGGAACCCCTTCGGGCTGGAACGCAGCGTCTCCCACGGCCTCATCTCCGCCAAGGAGCGCGTGCTCGGCGTGGGAGCGTTCGACGACTTTCTCCAGACCGACGCGCTGATCAACCCCGGCAACTCCGGCGGACCGCTCTTCAACATGCGCGGCGAGGTCATCGGCGTGGCCACGGCCATGGTCACCCATGCCCAGGGCATCGGATTCGCCGTGCCCATCAACATGGTGAAGGACCTCCTCCCCAACCTGCTCGACAACGGGCACCTGGAGCGGGGCTGGCTCGGCCTGACCATCGCCGAGCAGTCCGGAGCCGACGGGCGGGCCCGCGTGGCGGTGGTCCAGGAGGTCATCCCCGCCAGCCCGGCGGCCGCCGCCGGGCTCCGGCCGGGGGACCGGATCACCCACGTCAACGGCCGGCCCTTCGACTCCTACCTGGCGCTGCTGCGGAAGATCTCCCTCTTGGCACCCGGGACGCTGGTGCGGCTGACGACGCAGCGGGCCGGCGGCGCCCCGCGCGACCTGGTGGCGCGGGTGAGCGAGCCCCCGGCCCAGAGGCCCCAGCCGCTCTCCGAGGTGCCGGCGGTGGAGTGACGCCCCCCGGGACCGTCAGCGGGGCTCGTACCGCGCCAGCACCGCACCGTCGCCGGTGGTGACGAGCAGCGCGTCGAGCCGTCCGCGGCATCCGGTGAGCGGCTTCTCTCCCTTCCGGGGGAGGCTCCACAGTGCCTCGGGAGTGAAGAGGATCTCCACCCGCACCCCGCGCCTCCGGAAGAGCCGCTCCACCGAGTCGTCCGTCTCGCCCTCGGGAATCACCCCGGCCAGCGCCAGCCGGGGAAAGATCGGATTTCCGCGCGCGTCGGTCTTCTTCGGGGCCTGGGTGGTGAAGGCGTGGGGGCCGCCGGCGAAGAAGGGAGTGACGAGCACGGTGTAGTCGCCGCCGGCCTGGTCGCCCGGGGCGAAGGCCACCATCCCCGCCGCGTCCTCGCGAAGCAGGGCGTAGAAGCGCCTTCCGGCCGCCGCCTTGCGGTAGGCGTCGGCCTTCTGGCGGCACTGCGGGGTGTTCGAGGCATCCCCGCAGTCGCCGGTGTACTGCTCGAGGAAGGCCGTCAGCCCGCCGTCCACCGTCTGTGCCCCGGCCCTGAGCGCGTCGAAGCGCGCGTCCCCCGCCGAGGCGGCGAGCGGCCAGAGACCCAAGACCCACATCCAGCGTCTCACCCGAATCTCCAGTCCAGGTCGGTATTTTGACTACATCTACCTACCAGCTACCGTTCATCCCCATCATGCACGACCGCCGCGGGAGTCTGCGCTTCGACAAGGTCTTCACCGTCTACATCACCACCGCGGACGGCATGGCGCGCGGCATCGCCCGCAACATCTCCGCCAGCGGGCTCTTCGTCGAGACCCAGGCGGCGGTTCGCCTCGGGGGGCGGCTGCGGCTCACCTTCACCGGCGAGGACGGCACCGAGATGACCTGCCTGTGCGAGGTCCGCTACCAGGTGGCGCTCTCGTACGGGGCCAAGGATGGCCGCTCCGGTCACACCCGCGGGCTCGGCCTGCGGGTGGTGGCCTACGAGACGCGGGAGGACGAGCCTCTGCTCCTCGTCGATCGAGCGCGCGTGATGCACTAGGGCCCCGGGGGACGGCGGCGCTCCGCTGGCCTAGTTCGAGAAGCCCTCCAGCAGGTAGTGGGCCTCGATGCGCTTGAGCGCCAGGATCATCGCTGCCAGGCGGGGCTCGACCTCCTTCCCCACGCAGAACGGCCGGCTGTCGTGCATCTCCGTCCGCCGGGGCCGGTTCTTGGAGATGTCGCGGATGACGCGGTAGTTCCGCTTGATGGCGTGCTCGAGCTTGGCGTTCACCTCCTGCTCGGTCCACGATTCCATCCGCTTGTTCTGGAGCCACTCGTAGTAGCTCACCGTCACGCCGCCGGCGTTGGCAATGATGTCCGGGATGAGGTCGATGCCCCGCCGGAGGAGGACCTGGTCGGCCTCGGGCGTGGTCGGTCCGTTGGCGCCCTCGGCGATGACCTTCACCTTGATCCGCTCGGCCACGTCGCCGGTGATCTCCCCGCCCAGCGCCGCCGGGATGAACATGTCCGCGGCCACGTCCCAGAGGTCCTTCTTCTCCACGCGCTGCGCCCCCGGGAAGCCGGCCACGCTGTGCTTGAGGTTCTTCGGGTCGTTGACGTAGGCGATGAGCGCCGGCACGTCGATGCCGTCGCCGTTGTGGAGCGTTCCATCGGCGTCGTTGACGGCCAGCAGCCGGGCGCCCATGGCGGCCAGGATCTCCGCGGCATTGGAGCCCACGTTGCCGAAGCCCTGCAAGGTGAAGGTCTTCCCGCGGAGGGACTCGCCCTTCTCGGCGTAGTAGTCCTCGATGCAGTAGACCACCCCCTGACCGGTGGCCTTGACCCGGCCCTCCGACCCGCCGATGCGCACGTCCTTGCCGGTGACGATGGCCCGGCCGAAGTGGCGCTCGCGCTCGCCGTCGATGTACTGGCGCATGAGCAGCGCCATGATCTCGCTGTTCGTCCCCACGTCCGGAGCGGGGATGTCGATGCTCGGACCGATGAGGCTCTTCAGCTTGAACATGAAGCGCAGGGTGATGTTCTGCAGCTCCTCGCGCCCGTACTGGCGGGGGTCGATCTGGATGCCGCCCTTGCCGCCCCCGAAGGGGATCTCGGCGATGGCCGTCTTCCAGGTCATCTCCGCGGCCAGGGCCTTGAACAGGTCGAGCGACACGTCGCGGTGGTAGCGGATGCCTCCCTTGTACGGCCCGCGCGCCTGGTTGTGCTGGACGCGGTAGGCCTTGAAGCGGGCCGACTCGCCGGGGACGAGCTGGTAGACGGTGCCGTCCGGAAGCCTGAGGTGGCCGCGGCGGATGGCCACGTCCGAGCCGAGGAGGGCCTTGCCGTTGAGGATGATCTGCCCGTCGGCCAGGCGCTCCAGGCCCCCCGGATCGCGCACCTGGGTGACGGGAAGGTCGGAGAACTGGGCGGCCGCGTCCTTGTTCAGCGGCCGGAGCCGATCCTTGAGCTTGGTGGTGACGTAGAAGATGTGCTCGTAATCCGGCTCCTCGAGCTCCAGCCGGACCCGTGGGTTCAGGCCGATGGTGTCGGCGGCGCGATGGAAGATCTCCATCGCATCCGTGTAGAGGGTGCGGCGCGGCGTGGGGCTCGGCACGCGCATGAAGTTCTCGGGATCGGGCATGTGCAGATTCTCGGGGCTCTTGTGGGACTGCGGATGAAACGGACCGGCCTCGCGTGACACGCGATGTCGCCGGCCCGGGCTAGCAAGGGCCGCGCCCCTCGAACATCCGAGGGACGACGCGGTCAACGCGGGGCCTCTTCGCACGGATGACGTGGAAAAACAAATGGTTGCGCGGTGCGTCGAGACCCTGCCTGGGTCAGGAACGCCCGCTTGCGACTGGTGGTGCGCGAAGCGGAATGCGCAGCGAAGAGTCTGCGCATTTCGCACCCGATCTCTCGTCGCGGGCGCGGGGAATCGGCTCACAGCGCGGTTCGCGCTACAGGTCGCTCCAGTCCTCCAATGAACGCTGACGCGTCCCGCGCCGCCCAGCCGGGACGGGCCGCGGGCTCGTCGGCAACCAAGCAACGACGCGCGCAGCTCGGCCTTCGACGAGCAGCACCTGGTCGACCCTCCGACGTAGCATCGATGCGCTCCATGAAGGCGACCTCGCCCGGGCGGAAGCTCTCGACCATCGACGAATACCTGGCCACGGTCCGCGACGACCGGCGCCGGACGGCGCTCCAGCGTCTCCGAGCGCGGATCCGGGCGGTGATTCCGGACGCGGAGGAGTGCATCAGCTACCGGATCCCCGCGTTCCGCCTTCACGGGGCGGTGGTGGCAGGCTTCGGCGCGACGGCGAAGGGGTGCTCGTACTATCCCTTCAGCGGCTCGACGCTCAGGGCGCTCGCCCGGCACGTCAGCGGATACGAGCAGACGCGCGGCTCACTCCACTTCTCGCCGGACCGGCCGCTTCCGGCCGCACTCGTCCGGAGGCTGATCAAGGCTCGCATCGCGGAGACGAGGCATCGAGGCCAATCGAGCCCCTTCGCGCCCGGCAGCACCGGTTGACGCAGACCGTCCCCCGACGTAAAGGCGCGAATCCAATCCAGCCCCTGTAGCTCAGCGGTAGAGCAACGGTTTCGTAAACCGTGGGTCGGCGGTTCAATCCCGCCCGGGGGCTCTCCGACGCCGTGGGACTCTCTGTCCAACATCGCCGCGGAAGAGTTGCCGAGCATGACTGACCCGCTCGCCCACACCAGTGCCCAGCCTGCTCAGCGGCCAACGACGCGAGCCGGCTGGAGTCGCTGGCTTCCTGGCTTGACCGTTCTGCGGGCGTACGAGTTGTCCTGGCTGCGAAGCGACCTGGTGGCCGGTCTGGTGATGACCACGATGCTTGTCCCGGTCGGTATCGCGTACGCGGAAGCATCGGGCGTTCCTGGCATCAACGGTCTTTACGCGACCATCGTGCCGCTGTTGGCCTACGCGCTGTTCGGACCGAGTCGCATCCTCGTGCTCGGCCCGGATTCCTCGCTCGCCCCTCTCATCCTCACCGTCGTCGTCCCCCTGTCGGCAGGTCATCCAGCACGGGCCGTCGCCGTGGCCGGGATGATGGCCATCGTTTCCGGCGCCACCTGCGTGGCCGCGGGCTTCGCCCGTCTCGGCTTCATCACCGAGTTGCTCTCCAAACCGATCCGCTACGGATACATGAACGGAATTGCGCTGACCGTCCTGCTCAGCCAAGTCCCCAAGCTTCTCGGTTTCTCGGTGAAGGCCAATGGTCCCTTGCGTCAAGCATTCGCCATTCTCGACAGCGTCATCGCCGGCCGTACCAACGGGGTAGCGGCCGCACTCGGCGCCAGCACGCTCGCTCTGATCCTGGTCCTCAAGCGTTGGCCTCGCATCCCCGGCATTCTCATCGCCGTCGCCCTGGCCACCGTCGTTGTCGCCGTGCTGGACCTCGGCATGCGCGGCGGGGTTTCCGTACTCGGTGCCCTGCCGCCGGGGTTGCCCGCGCCGCGGCTGCCCTTCTTCCAGCTCGACGACTGGGGGCCGGTGCTCACCGGTGGACTCGCCATCGCTCTGGTCTCCTTCGCCGACACGAGCGTCCTCTCGCGAACTTACGCGGCTCGGCTTCGCGCACCCGTCGACCCGAATCAGGAGATGGTCGGACTGGGCGTCGCCAATCTCGCCGCCGCCTTCTTTCAGGGCTTCCCCATCAGCAGCAGCTCGTCTCGTACGCCGGTGGCAGAGGCAGCCGGTGCCAGGAGCCAGCTGACGGGAGTCATTGGAGCACTGGCCATTGCCTTGCTGCTGGTGCTTGCGCCCGAGCTCCTCCAGCATCTGCCACACACGGCGCTCGCCGCGGTGGTCATCGCCGCCGCCATCGGCCTGGTCGAGGTGTCCGACCTACGCCGCATCTACCGCATTCAGCAGTGGGAATTCTGGCTCTCGATGGCCTGCTTCGCGGGCGTCGCGGTCTTCGGCGTCATTCCGGGCATCGGGATCGCCATCGTCATCGCGGTGATGGAGTTCCTGTGGGACGGATGGCGCCCCCACTCGGCCGTCCTGGGCCGCGTCGAGCACGTCCAAGGCTATCACGACGTCAAGCGCTACCCCGGGGCTCGCCTCATCCCCGGGCTGGTGCTCTTTCGCTGGGATGCCCCTCTCTTCTTCGCCAATGCCGAGCTGTTCAGCGAGCGGGTTTCCGAGGCCGTCGCCAACTCGCCCACCCGCGTTCGCTGGCTGGTGGTCGCGGCGGAACCGGTCACCAGCGTCGACGTCACCGCGGCCGACGCTCTCTGCGACCTCCACGACACCTTGCGCGCGGCCGGAGTCGAGCTGCGGTTCGCCGAGATGAAAGAACCGGTGAAGGACAAGCTGAAGCGCTTTGGCCTCCTTGCGCGCTTCGGCGAGCAGAGCTTCTTCGCAACCATCGAGGAGGCAGTCGGTGCTTACCAGGCGGCCGCTTCCGGGTCGCCCAGTCCATGACTTCGAGTCATGCCTGGCCGCGAGGCAACCTTCGGAATGCAGGCCCCGCGCGGCGGCGCCGCCTGGCTACGGACAGTAGACGGCGGGAACGGTGAGCGAGCTCGGGATGGGGAAGGTGTACCAGCCGCCGTAGGCGCTCGAGGGGACCTGGTCGGTGAACCATTGCCAGAGGACGAGCTGCTGGAGGTGGTAGGTGACGCCGCGGATCGGCACCTCGGCGGCCGGGAAGTCGACGTAGGTCGGGCCGTTGCCCTGCGGGTCCCCCACCTCGAGAAAGGGGTTCCCCGAGCAGACGGTGTTCGGATCGCTGGGCGGCGGGTACATCCAGTCCGGCGCCATGTTGTTGATGAACGGGTCGTTCGTCCATTCCGCCAGCTCGTGGTTGAAGGTACTCACGTCGGCGATGATGGGCGGCACCAGCGCCGGGTCGAGCCAGCTCGTGTAGATGTACGTCTGGAGCCGCCCGCTGCCGTCGTTGGGTGCGTAGGCGTCGTGGTAGCCGAGCGCCTCGGCGGTGACGTTGTCGGTGACGAAGATCGGGACCGTGTCCGGATCGACGTCCAGGAACTGGAGAATGGTCTGGGCCTGGGAATCCATGAAGTCGAAGAGGACGTCACCGAAGGTGTTCCCGTTGGAGTCCTGATAGAGAACGCCGGTCTCCGGCGTGACGTAGATGTCCACCGTCGGCCCGACCTTGGGCTGGTTCATCCGCACGTGCCACTGGTGCTGGCTGTCCATCAGGTTCCAGAATGCGGCGCGCTGCATCTGGTCGACGAACTGTCCGAACCCGTTGGGGAAGGACGCCGGCTGGTAGAGCGGCGAGGCGATGATGTTCGCCACCGCCGGCCCCGGGTCGAAGCTCTGATTGATGTCCTGGTTGTCACCGAAAAAGAAGAAGTTCATCCGCAGCGGGATGATGATGCTCTTGATGTTCGCCGTCCGTCCCGACCGCGGCGGATACCCGACCATGGTGAACGGGTAGGTGACGCCGCCCACGGTGAAGGAGGACGAGAAGAGCGGAAAGGCGCGGCCCTCCTTCACGCAGCGATCGCTCGAGTCCCGGTCGATCCCGCCGTGCGTCTTGTACCCCAGCGCGCGGAAGTGACTGCTCAGCGCCTTGCTGTCGGCGAGCTTCACGATGGGCTTCACCGGCATGGCATGCTCGGGCGCACCCATCGCCAGCGCCGGGAGCACGAGTCCAGCGGCGAGCAGGAACCTTCGTCCGCACATGGGGGACCTACCGTTGTTGGAGGGAGCGACGGAGCTTCGGGGCGCGGAAGCTCGCCATCGCGGTTTGGCGTTGTCAACGTGTGTTTCGCTCGACGCGTTGCGCAGTGCTGGCCGTTTGCGTCGAGAGGAGCGCGGTCAAGAAGCACCCCCCACGCTGGCCTGACCGAGCGAACTCCGGCGCTCCCTGGGCAGGCCGGAACCTCTCGATTAGACAGAGGGTGTGCGCTGCCGGTCGCTCCGCCTCGTCGCGCTCGGCCTGGTCCTGGCCCTGGCGGAGAAGGCTGTCGCCGCCGACCGGAGGTGCTCGTTCATCGGTCTTCGCCGCGGAGAACAGGCCGCCTGTCACGGAACGGAGCGCTCGGTGCAGGGGCGGACCTACTGCGTGCAGGCCCCGACCAAGGTCCAGCCGCATCTGCCCGTCGTCCTCGTGCTCCACGGGTTCGGCAGCAACGGCGAGTCGCAGGCCCATTACTTCGGGCTCGATGACCGCGTCGATCCGCGCGGCTTCCTCCTGGTCAAGCCCAATGGCACCAGGAATTCCGGGGGCCAGCGGTACTGGAACGTCAGCGGCCCGGACGACGTGAGCTACCTGAGCGCCGTCCTGGACGATGTCCTCGCCGCCTACGGCGGCGATCCGCGGCGCCTCCTCGTCGTCGGGCACTCCAACGGGGGATTCATGGCCCACCGGCTGGCCTGTGAGCGCAGCGAGCGCATCGCCGCCATCGTCAGCCTGGCCGGCGCCGTCTATCCGGCGCTCTGCCACCCGAGCCAGCCGGTGAGCATCCTCGACGTCCGGGGAACCGCCGACCCGCTGGTCAAGTACGAGGGTGGAACGCTGCTCCGCCTCGGGCCGTACGTCTCGGCGGTGACCACGGTCGACTTCTGGGCCAGGGCCGACGGTTGCCAGCCGGCACACCGGTCGCAGCCGTCACGAGGCCTCCTCTGCAGCTCGAGCAGCGACCACCCGGAGACGGCAGTCGAGTCGTACTCCGGATGCCCGGCCGGCATCTCGGTCGAGCAGTGGCGTCAGGATGGAGTCGGCCACATCCCGAACTTCGCGCTCCCGGGCTGGCCGGACGCGGTGCTGGACTTCCTGCTCGCCCACCCGAAGCCCTGACCGCTCAGGCCGGAGGGGCGATGGTGAAAGGGTGCTCGCTCCGGGCGAAGCGCCAGGTGACGAAGAGCGGCAGGAGCCACCAGGCCAGGTTGGCGCCCACCACCGTCACCGGGGCCGGCGTCCGGTGCGCCCCGACCATCTCCTCGAAGAGGATGATGGTCACGATGGCGAACATCATCCCGCTCCAGAAGAAGGCCGGGACGCGGATCCACTCCTTGCCCCGGACGATGGCGTAGATGGCCGCGGCGTAGAACGGCCCGAAGAGGAGCACGTCGATCCAGATGGTGGCGCGCCACCAGGGAGGTCGGGCGCTGAGCAGCGGGTCGAAGCGATTCCCCCACCAGTGGACGAGGTCCACCAGTGCCCTCGGCGGCCAGAGCGGATAGTCGAAGCGGGCCGGGTCGGCGATCACCAGCTGTTCGAGGTCGACGATGTAGCAGATGAAACCGAGGTTGATGACGAAGAAGGCGAGGACGATCCAGTCCAGCGGACGCTGCCTGAGGGGGACCACCGTCCGCTCGCCCATGGGTGGCGGACCTTACCAGCGTCCGGAGCACGCGGCCCGCCTGAGCCGAGGAGGCGGCGCCCTGGGGAGGCGGCGCCCGGTCCCCGGTTCAGCTGGCCGGGGCCTCACCTCGACGATGCGGTCGGCGCCTCGGGCGGCGGCCGCGGAGCCGGGACGTGGTTCCTGATCGCCGGAATCGTGCGCAGGTTGGGCGAAGACCGCCTGGAGGTCGGCGTCGGTCATCTGAGAGTAGACTGCCAGGGCATGCCTTCGGCATGGATGTCCAGTGCAGGCTCGACCTGGTCGAGCGGGATTCGGCGTGACTGGGGCGAGAAGGCGTCATCGTCGGGCAGACCTTGCCGCGACGACGAGGCGCCCATTGCTCAATTGCTGCTAGCAGAACGCTCAGAACTCGCTAGGCCATCGTAAGAAGTTCCTAAATGACCGCCGCCGCGTCTTCCGGGCCCGCTCGCCTTCCCGGCACCGGGCTCTCCTACCTCCGGGCGCTGCTCGCGCGCCGGCCGGTGCTCGTCCCCGACGGCGCGGTCGTCCCGCGCATCGAGGCGGCCAGGCTCGGGGTCCGCGTCCGGCCGCAAGCGCTGGACGGCTACCGGCGCCTGTGTGGCTTCGCCCCCGACGAGTGGCTGCCGCTTCCTTACCCGCACGTGCTGGCCACCGGGCTTCACCTGGGCATGCTCACCTCGGCCGCTTTCCCCATCCGGCCGCTCGGCCTGGTCCACGTCACCAATCGCATCGTGGTCCGGCGCCGGCTCCGCCAGGACGAAGCGCTCGACCTGGGATGCCGCCTCGAGGGCCACCGGGAGACGGATGCCGGCCAGGAGTTCGAGCTGCACACCGACGCCGGAGCGGGCGGGGCGGCGGTCTGGTCGGAGGCGACGCGCTTCATCGCCCGCCGGCCGGGCCGCAGGGGGCGGCCCTCCGGCCCCCCGCCCGAGGGAGGCCCCCCGGACGGCGCCAGCCGTCTCGAGTGGTCGGTGGCCGCGGACACCGGCCGCCGCTACGCGCGCGTCTCGGGCGACTACAACCCCATCCACCTCTTCGGGGTCACGGCGCGGTGGTTCGGATTCCCGCGCGCCATCGTCCACGGGATGTGGTCCGTCGCGCGGGTGGTCGCCGAGGTCGGACCGATGGTCGCCGGCCCGCCGGTCTCGCTCGAGGTCCGCTTCCGGCGGCCGGTGTTCCTCCCCTCACGCGTGGTGCTGCGCCACTGGCCGGCGGCCGGCGGCCGGGCCTTCCTGCTCACCGAGCCGGGAGGCCGGGAGTGCCTCTCCGGCACGCTGGCCCCGCTCGCCAGAGGCTAGTCTCCCGCCGGTGGCCGGACCCCATCACGTCGTCCTCGTGCCGGGCTTCTTCGGCTTCGCCAACCTGGGCGACTTCGCCTACTTCGGGCACGTGCGGGATTTTCTGGCCGACGTCGGACCGGGGGTGGGGCTGGACGGCGAGATTCGGGTGGTGCCAACCGAGCCGACCTCCTCGCTCCCGCGCCGGACGGCGCTCCTGGCCGAGGCGATCTCGACTCTGCTCGACTCGAAGGGCGGGGAGGTGAGCATCGTCGGCCATTCCTGCGGGGGCCTGGACGCGCGGCTCCTCCTCGCCCCCGGCGTGGCGCTTCCCACCGGCGTGGACGTCGAGCGCTACGCCGCCCGGGTGCGCGCGGTGGTCACGGTGGCCACCCCCCACCACGGGGCGCCGCTCGCCCAGCGCTTCACCGGCCTCCTCGGCCAGCAGCTGCTCCGGGTGCTCTCCCTGGCCACGGTGGTGGCCCTGCGCACCGGACGACTTCCGATCAGCGTCGTCCTCGGCCTGGCTCGCATCCTGCGCCGCCCCGGGGCGCGCCCGGCCGGCGTGGTCGACCAGCTCTTCCTCCAGCTCCTCGGCGACTTCAGCGGGAAGCGCCGCCGGGCCATCGAGGCCTTCTTCGGCACCGTGCGCAGCGACCAGGGGCTGGTCCCTCAGCTCACCCCGGCGAGCATGGAACGCTTCAACGCCTCCACCCCGGACCGGCCGGGCGTCCGCTACGGAGCGGTGGTGACCCGGGCGCGCCCGCCCGGCCTGCGCTCGCTGGTGCGGGCCGGGCTGGGCGGCTATGCCCAGGCGACGCATGCGCTCTACGTGGTCCTCTACCGGTTCGCCGCCGGCCGCCCCGGGGACCCGCCCGGCCGCCTCCGCCCCGAGGAGGCGGCGGCCCTACGCCGCGCCTACCGCAAGCTGCCCGACCACCGAGACAACGACGGCATCGTCCCCACCCTGAGCCAGCCCTGGGGAGACCTGGTGGCCGCGGTCTGGGCCGACCACCACGACGTCATCGGTCACTTTCACCGGCCGACGCACGTCCCGCCGCACTTCGACTGGGTGGCCAGCGGAACCGGGTTCGACCGGGTGCACTTCGAGGTCGTCTGGCGACAGGTGGCCGAGTACCTGGCCCGGGGGACGGAGGCGGCCGGGCGCTGAGCCCCCGTCAGCCGGCCCCGGCACTCGCCTCGGCGGCGCGCACCGACCACCGCCGGCGGTGCCGCGAGAAGCGATCCAGGGCCAGGTAGATGACCGGCGTCGTGTAGAGGGTGAGGAGCTGCGAGAAGAGCAGCCCCCCGACGATGGTGATGCCCAGCGGCCGCCGCAGCTCGGAGCCGATCCCGCTGCCCAGCGCCAGGGGCAGCGCGCCGAGGAGGGCCGCCAGGGTGGTCATGAGGATGGGGCGAAAGCGCAGGAGGCAGGCCTGGTAGATGGCCTCGGCGGGAGGCATCCCCTGGTCGCGCTCCGCCTCGATGGCGAAGTCGATCATCAGGATGGCGTTCTTCTTCACGATCCCGATGAGGAGGATGATCCCGATGAGGGAGATGATGCTGAACTCCACCCGGGTGATGAGCAGGGCGAGCAGTGCGCCGACGCCGGCGGTGGGAAGGGTGGAGAGGATGGTGATCGGGTGGACGTAGCTCTCGTAGAGCACGCCGAGGACGATGTAGACGGTGAGCAGCGCGAGCAGGATGAGCAGCGGCTGGCTGGCGAGCGAGTCCTGGAACGCCTGGGCCGTTCCCTGGAAGCCGGCCAGGATGCTCGGGGGCAGGCCGATCTCCTCCTTGGCCCGCTGGATGGCCTTCACCGCGTCGCTGAGCGACTTGCCCGGGGCGAGGTTGAAGGAGAGGGTGACCGAGGGAAACTGACCCTGGTGGTTGATGGCCAGGGGTACGGTGCTCGGCCGCGGATGGCTCAGCGCCCCGAGGGGAACCAGCCCCCCGGAGGAGGACCGGACGTAGAGGAGGTTCAGCGCGTCGGGTGACTCGAGGTACCTGGGCTTGACCTCGAGGATGACCCGGTACTGGTTGAGCTGGGTGTAGTTGGTGGCCACCTGGCGCTGGCCATAGGCGTCATAGAGCGTGTCGTCGATGAGCTTGGGCGAGATTCCCAGCCGCGAGGCGGTGTCCCGGTCGATGTCCACCGAGAGCTCGAGCCCGTTGGTCTGCTGGTCGGTGGCCACGTCGCGGAGCACGGGGATCTTCTGCAGGGCGGCCATCAGGCGTGGGGCCCAGACGCGCAGCTCGTCCAGATCCGCCGCCTGCACCGTGTACTGGTACTGGGTCCGCGAGAAGCGCCCGCCGATGCGCACGTCCTGGGCGGCCTGCATGTACACGGCGATGCCCGGAACCCGGGCCAGCTTGGGACGCAGCCGGTTGATGATCTCGTCGGCTGTCGACCGGCGCGGCGGGCGGGGCTTGAGATCGATGAACATCTGCCCGTTGTTGGTCGGGTTGCCGCCGCCGCCGATGAAGGACACCACGTGGGCCACGTCCGGGTCGGCCTGGATGACGGCGTTGGCCGCCATCTGCCGGGTGCGCATGGTGTAGAAGGACACGTCCTGGGGTGCGTCGGAGAAGCCGGCGATGAGCCCGTTGTCCTGCTGGGGGAACAGGCCATTGGGCACGACGAGGTAGAGGAAGACGTTGAGCACCACCGCCCCGGCGACCACCAGGAGCATCAGGCGGCGGTGGCCGAGCCCCCAGCGCAGCGAGCGGTCGTACAGCTCGAGCATCCCGGTGAAGAACCGCTCCGACCAGCCGTAGAGGCCACCGGTCTTGGCCTGGTCGTGGCGGCGCAGCCAGCGAGCGCAGAGCGTCGGTGTCACGGTGAGCGAGACGAGCATGGACACGGCGATGGCCACGCTCAGCGTGACCGCGAACTCCCGAAAGAGCCGCCCCACCACCCCCTTCATGAGCAGGATGGGGATGAACACGGCCAGCAGCGACACGGTCATGGAGACGATGGTGAAGCCGATCTGCCGGGCGCCGCGGAAGGCGGCCTGCAGCGGCGGCTCACCCTGTTCCACGTAGCGGGCGATGTTCTCGGCGACCACGATGGCGTCGTCGACGACGAAGCCGGTGGCGATGGTCAGCGCCATGAGCGAGAGGTTGTTGATGCTGTAGCCGAGCAGGTACATCACCCCGAAGGTGCCGACCAGGGAGAGGGGCACGGCCACGCTGGGGATGGCGGTGGCGCGCAGGGAGCGGAGGAAGGCGAAGACCACCAGCACCACCAGGGCGACGGCGATGAGCAGGGTCCGCTCCACGTCGTGGACCGAGGCCCGGATGGTCTGGGTCCGGTCGAGGGCGACCTCGACGTGGATCGCCGGCGAGACCGAGCTCATCAGCGAAGGCATGATGGCGCGGACCCTCTCGTTGGTGTCGATGATGTTCGCCCCCGGCTGGCGCCGGACGATGATCAGCACCGCCCGGACGCCGTTCACCCATCCGGCCACCCGGGAATTCTCCACGTCGTCGATGACCTCGGCCACGTCGCCCAGCCGGACGATGGCGTCGCCGGTCTGGGAGATGACCAGCGGGCGGTAGGCGGCCGCGCCGAAGAGCTGGTCATTGGTGGCGATGGTGTGCGCCTGGGCCGCCCCGGAGAGCGTGCCCTTGGGATGGTCGAGCGTGGACCTGCCGAGGAAGGTGCGCAGGTCCTCCAGGGTCAGGCCCACGCCGGCCAGGGCCTCGGGATCGACCTGGACGCGGACCGCCGGCTGCTGCCCGCCCCCGACGAAGACCTGCCCCACCCCGCGCACCTGGGCGATCTTCTGGGCGAGCACGGTGTTGGCCGCGTCGAAGATCTCGGAGAGAGGGAGCGTGTCCGAGGTGAGGGCGAAGATGAGGATCGGCGTGTCGGAGGGATTGACCTTGCGGTAGTTGGGCCGGAAGGGGAGGTTGGTGGGCAGCTCGGCGGCGGCGGCGTTGATCGCCGCCTGGACGTCGCGGGCGGCGGCATCGACGTCACGATCCAGGTCGAACTGCAGGGTGATGGAGGTGTTGCCCAGCGTGCTCGCCGAGGTGATCTCGTTGACCCCGGCGATGCGGCCGAAGCGGCGCTCGAGCGGGGTGGCCACCGAGGAGGCCATCGTCTCCGGGCTGGCGCCGGGGAGCGAGGCGCTGACGCTGATCGCCGGGAAGTCCACCCGCGGCAGCGGGGCGACCGGAAGCTGGGTGTAGGCGGTGATGCCGGCGAGGAGCACCGCCGCGGCCAGCAGCGCGGTGGCCACCGGCCGCCGGATGAAGGGCTCGGAGATGCTCACCGGACCGCCTCCGCGGCGGGGGCGCTGAGCTTGGAGCGGCGGCGCCCGAGCCAGCGGGCGAGCCGCTCCATGTACAGGTAGATGACCGGGGTGGTGTAGAGGGTCAGGACCTGGGAGATGAGCAGGCCGCCGACGATGGTCACGCCCAGCGGGCGGCGTAGCTCGGATCCGGTCCCCGTCCCCAGCGCCAGCGGGACACCGCCGAGCAGCGCCGCCAGCGAGGTCATCATGATTGGCCGGAAGCGGAGGAGCGAGGCCTCGAAGATGGAGTCGCGGGGAGAGAGGCCGCGGTCGCGTTCCGCCTCCAGGGCGAAGTCGATCATCATGATCGCGTTCTTCTTCACGATGCCGATGAGCAGGATGATGCCGATCAGGGCGATGACGCTGAAGTCGATTCCGGTGAGCATCAGGGCCAGGAGCGCCCCCACCCCGGCCGAGGGCAGGGTGGAGAGGATGGTGATGGGATGTATGTAGCTCTCGTAGAGCACGCCGAGGACGATGTAGACGGTGATCAGCGCGGCCAGGATGAGGATCGGCTCGCTGGCCAGTGACTCGCCGAAGGCCTGGGCCGTTCCCCGGAACGAGGCGTGCACGCCGGGCGGCACGTTCAGCTCGGCGGTGGCGCGCTCGATGGCCTTCACCGCCTTGCCCAGGGCCACCCCCGGGGCGGTGTTGAAGGAGAGGGTGACCGCCGGGAACTGGCCCTGGTGGGCGATGGTCAGCGGGGCCAGCGTCTGCTTCATGGTGACGAAGGTGGAGAGTGGGACCTGATCCCCGGTGGGGGCGCGGACGTAGATCTGCTTCAGCGCCTCGGGTCCCTTCTGGTACTCGGGCGCCACCTCGAGGATGACCCGGTAGAGGTTGAGCTGGGTGAAGATGGTCGACACCTGGCGCTGCCCGAAGGCGTCGTAGAGCGTGTCGTCGATGACCTGGGTGGAGACCCCGAGGCGGGAGGCGGTGTCCCGGTCGATGACCAGCGAGGTGAGCAGCCCGCCGGTCTGCTGGTCGCTGGCCACGTCCTTGAGCTCGGGAAGGGCGCGCAGCCGGTCCAGCACCCGGGGCGCCCAGTGCGCCAGCTCGTCGGGGTCGGCATCCTCGAGGGTGTACTGGAACTGGGTCCGGCTGAGCCGGCTGTCGATCTGTAGATCCTGCACCGACTGGAGGTAGACGGAGATGCCCTCCAGGGCGGCCAGCTTGGGCTGCAGCCGGTTGATGATCTCCTCGGCGTTCGCCTTGCGGCGCGAGCGCGGCTTGAGGGCGATGGAGAGGCGGCCGCTGTTGGTGGTGGCATTGGTCCCGTCCGCCCCGATGAAGGAGGCGACGTTCTCCACGTCCGGGTCGGCCAGCGTCACGTCGGCCACCGCCTGCTGGAGCTGCATCATCTTCTGGAAGGACACGTCCGGGGCGGCCTCGGTGACCCCGAGCAGGAGACCGGTGTCCTGCTGGGGGAAGAAGCCCTTGGGAATGAGCAGGGTGAGCACCACGGTGAGGACGAAGGTCGCCACCGTGGCGGCCAGGGTGGCCGGCTGGTGCTCGAGCACCCAGGCCAGGGTGCGCCGGTAGAAGCGGAGCATCGCCTCCACCCCGCGCTCGGAGAGCTGGACCAGCCGCGGGCGCCGGCTCATCGGCCGCTCGTGCTCGAGGAGGTGGGCGCACATCATCGGGGTCAGGGTGAGGGAGAGGACGGCGGAGACGACGATGGCCACCGCCAGCGTCACCGCGAACTCCCGGAAGAGGCGGCCGATGACCCCGCCCATGAAGAGCAGCGGGATGAGCACCGCCACCAGCGACACGGTGAGGGAGACGATGGTGAAGCCGATCTGCTTGGCGCCCTTGAGGGCCGCCTGGAAGGGCGGCTCGCCGCTCTCGATGTAGCGGGTGATGTTCTCGATCATGACGATGGCGTCGTCCACCACGAAGCCGGTGGAGATGGTGAGCGCCATGAGCGAGAGATTGTTCAGGCTGTACCCGACCAGGTACATGACCCCGAAGGTCCCCACCAGCGAGAGCGGGACGGTGACGCTGGGGATGGCGGTGGCCCGTGCGCTTCCCAGGAAGAGGAAGATGACCAGCATCACCAGGACGATGGTCAGCACCAGGGTGAACTCCACGTCCTCCACCGAGGCGCGCACCGTCTCCGTCCGGTCGCTGAGGATGCGCACCTCGATGCCCTGGGGCAGCGATGCCTGGAGGCGGGGAAGGAGGGCCTTGACCCGGTCGGCGACGGCGATGACGTTCGTGCCCGGCTGGCGCTGGACGTTGAGGATGATCGCCCGGTTCTGGTTCGCCCAGCCGGCGAGCTGGGCGTTCTCCACGCCGTCGATGACCCGGGCCACGTCCATGAGCCGCACCGGCGATCCGTTTCGGTAGGCGAGGATGAGGGGGCGGAAGGTGTCCGCCTTGGAGAGCTGATCGTTGGTGGCCAGGGTGTACTCCTGGCGCGGACCGTCCAGCGTCCCCTTGGGCTGGTTGACGTTGGCCGCCACCAGAGCGGCCCGGACGTCCTCCAGGCTCATGCCCGTGCCGGCCAGCGCGGCCGGATCCACCTGCACCCGCACCGCCGGCTTCTGCCCTCCGTTGAGGGTGACCAGGCCGACGCCGGAGACCTGGGAGATCTTCTGGGCCAGGATGGAGTCGGCGTAGTCGTCCACCTCCTGCAGCGGCAGGGTGTCCGAGCTGATGGCGAGGACGAGGATGGGCGAGTCGGCCGGGTTGCTCTTGCTGTAGGTCGGGGGCGTGGGCAGGGTGGTGGGAAGCACGCTCGAGGCGGCGTTGATCGCCGCCTGCACGTCCTGCTCGGCGGCGTCGATGTTCCGGTCCAGCTCGAACTGCAGGGTGATCTGCGAGTTGGCCGCGCTGCTCACCGAGGTCATCTGCGAGAGCGAGGGCATCTGGCCGAACTGCCGTTCCAGCGGCGTGGTCACCGCCGAGGCCATCGTCTCGGCGCTCGCTCCGGGGAGCATGGTGGAGACGACGATGGTCGGGTAGTCCACCTGCGGGAGCGCGGAGATGGGCAGCTCGCGGAAGGCGACCATGCCGGCCAGGAGCAGCCCCACCATGAGCAGGGTGGTGGCCACCGGCCGCCGGATGAACGGTTCGGAGATGCTGGTCACGGGCTAGCCACCGGCCGGAGACGCCGGGGAGGCGGCCGCTCCCTCGGCCCGCGGCTGCACCTTGCTCCCCGGGCGGATCTGATTCTGTCCGTCCACCACCACCTGCTCGCCGGCCTTCAGGCCGCGGGAGAGCAGCGCCAGCGGGCCCTCGGTGGAGTCGATGTCCACCGGGCGGACGGCCACCGTGCTGTCCGGCCCGACGACGTAGACGAAGGTCCCCTTCGGCCCGCGCTGGATGGCCGGGGTGGGGATGACCAGGGCGCTGGCCCGGGTGGTGAGCAGGAGACGGGCCTTGACGAACTGGTTCGGCCAGAGCGCGTTGTCCGGGTTGGGAAAGATGGCCTTCAGGCGGATGGTGGCCGTGGTCTGGTTGATCTGGTTGTCGATGAGCAGCACCTTGCCGGTGCCGAGCCGCGTCGCCCCGTCCCGGCTGAAGGCGTCCACGGTCAGCTCCTCCTGGGACATGGCCTGGGAGACGCGGGGCAGGTCGTCCTGGGGGAGGGTGAAGAGCACGCCGATCGGATCGAGCTGGGTGAGCACCACCACCCCGCTGGCGTCGCTGGCGTGGACCAGGTTCCCCGGGTCGACCTGGCGGATCCCGGTGACGCCGTCGATGGGCGAGACGATGTGGGCGTAGTCCAGGTTGAGCTTGGCCGTCTCCACCTGCGCCTGGTCGATGCCCACCGTGGCCGCGAACTGGTCGGCCTGGGTCTGCTGGTCATCCACCTGCTGCTGGGCGATGAGGTTCTGCTTGCGCAGGTCCCGGTAGCGATCGAGGTTGAGCCTGGCGTTGCGGAGCTGGGCCTGGTCCCGCGCCAGGGTGGCCTGCGCCTGGTGGAGCTGGGCCTCGAACGGACGGGGATCGACCAGCGCCAGGAGCTCTCCCTTCTTCACCCGCTGGCCCTCGACGAAGAAGACCTTCTCCAGTCGCCCGTCGACCTGGCTCTTCACCGTGACCGTGGCCAGCGCCACCACGCTGCCCAGCCCCTCGAGGTAGATGGGGACGTCCTGGACGCGGGCCGGGGCGACGGTCACCGGCACCGGACGCGCCTCGGCCGTCTGGCCCTTCCCCGCGCCGGTGCCGGGGCTTCCGGCCAGGCGCCAGGCGAGGGCGCCCACCAGCACCAGGCCCACGGCGATGAGGATCCAGCGCCGCCGGTGCCGGACCGCTCCCGGGCGGGCAACGTCCGTCTCCACCCCCGTCGTCTCGCCCACTGTGCTCTCGGTCTTCATCATCGGCGTCCCAGGGCGGCGAGCAGCTGCGCTCGCGCGGTTGCGAGGTTGTAGCGGGCCTGAACGAGCTGCGCTCCGGCGTTGGTGGCGGCCACCTGGGCGTCGCTGAGCTCGATGATGCTCCCCACGCCGGTCTGGTAGCGCGCCTCGGCCAGGCGCAGCTGCTCCCGGGCGTTGACCAGGGCATCCTCGGCGGCGGTCAGCGAGGTCTTGCTGCCCTCGAGCGTGGCGTCGGCCTGCTCCACGTCGAACCTGACCTGGAGCTCCTCGAGGGTGAGCTGGGCGCTGGCCGCGGCGACGTTGCTCTGTGCCTGGCGCACCACCCCCGGGGTGCGGAGCCCGTCGAAGAAGCTCCAGGTGATCTGCAGCCCGAAGTTCCACGCCGGCCCCAGCGCGTCGAGGGCGCTTCCCGCCTCGGCCACCGAACCGAAGATGGAGAGCGCCGGAAAGTACCCCCCCTGCGCGGCGTGGAGGGCGAGCTCCTGCGCATCCCGGTTCTGGACCAGCGAGGCGATCTCCGGGCGCTCCTTGAGGGCCACCGCCATCAGGCTCTCCACCGGCTGGTTCTCGTCTCCCACCGGCGGGAGCTCCTCGCGGGCCACCTCGTAGTCGGTCCCCTGCACCACCCCGATGGCCTGGTTCAGCTGTGCCTTGGAGATGCGGTAGTTGTTCTGCGCCTGGATCAGGCTCACCCGGGCGTTGGCCACGTTGGTGCGCGCCTGCGCCAGGGCGATCTCCGGCTGGGTTCCGGCCTTGACGAAGCCCTCGGTCTGCACCTGGTGCTTGATCTGGTTGTCCAGCGTCTCGTCCTGGACCTGGACCAGCGCACGGTAGGCCTGCGCCTGGAAGAAGGCCCGCCGCACGTTGAGGATGACCTGGAGCTGGGTGGCCTGCTCGGTGGCCTGGAGCGAGGCGACGTTGGCATTCGAGGAGCGCAGCCGGTCGACGCTCTGGAAGTCCCAGATCAGCTGCGTGCCGCTCAGGCCGAAGGTGAAGTTGTTGGCCGTCACCGTCCCGGCCACGCCGGTGGCCGCACCGGTCCGCGACCCGGTGGCGCCGTAGTACCGCTGCGCCAGGGCGCTGGCGGAGAGCTGGGGAAGGAGGCTGGCCCGGGCCTGCTCCGACTGCCCCTGCGCGGCACCGACGCTGGCCTGCGCCGCGGCCAGCGACGGTTGCTGCTGGAGCGCCTGCTGCACCGCCTCCTCGAGATGGAGCACCCTGGGTGCCGCGTCGACCGCGGCGGGTGCTTCGGCCGGAGGCAGGGCCAGGGCGACGGCAGCCAGCCATCCCGCGCCTGCGAGACGGTGACGGACGGAGGACGGAGAGTGCACGGTGGGGGTCCGAGGGTAGGCCGGAGGGGCGGGGTTGGCAGCGCCCGCCGACCGGCGGTGGGGTGAAGGGCACCAGGGAGCGGCCGAGAGTGACGAGCGGTCGGACATGGACCGGGTCCTCTGCTCAGCTCCGCCGCAGCCCGGCGGTCTCG
>DASPUU010000204.1:0-15015 GCA_035622755.1 Myxococcaceae bacterium | reverse complement strand
CGATGATCGCTTTCAGACCTGGTCGATAACTTTGACCGGCGGTGAGAGCGACCTTAGCCGACTCGGTAGGCTTGCACATTCGAAATGGCGCCCGCCTGCCGGTTTTAGGAAAGAGTTCACATTGCCTAGCGGAAAGAGGGTCGATGCGATCAATTTTGAGACCAGAGAAATAATCGAGTTGAAGCCCAACAACGCGAAGGCGATCGCCAAGGGACAAGTTCAGCTTCGTCAATATATCGCCGAGGCGGAACGTGAATTTGGTGGCAAATGGACAGGATACATCCAAACATACGCGCGTGGACCGGGGCCATGAACACAAGGAAACTTAAAGCCATACTCTCTGGTCAGCTTGCGGGCTTTGTTGCGTGGCGGTCGGCTTGGTATCGCCAAACGCCCGCCGGATTGCTTCAGGCGGTCGAGCTTCAAAAATCGGCTTGGGGGGGGCAGTTTGCGATAAATGTCGCCCTGATGAGCGCCAGCGAAATAGACACAAATTCAAAGACCTGGCCGGTCGTTAACCAGTTCGATGTGATTGCTCGAATCGAGCAACTGAGTCGGGACGAACGAGTTACCGTCGCCCTTGATCTAGAAGCGCGAATGTCTGATGAGGAGCGGCAGAAGTTGGTCGAGGGAGCGATCGAGGCGGCTGTTCTTCCGTTTTTCAAGCGACTAAACAGTTCAGAAGCCATGCGGGCCGCTGTTCGGAGTGGAGAACTTGACGCATTCGCTGTGCGCGCTCGTCTACGCGAAGACGCTCACGGTGAGTAACAGCTTCGAGCTGGACTACGACACGTCCATCACCGGCTCCCAGGCGGCGGTGGGGGCCGTGTACAAGGGCGTCCAGGTCAACGGCGCCAACTACGAGTACTTCTACGACGCGGACGGCCACCGGCGCTTCAAGAGCTACCCCTTGGGGAGCGGCCAGACGGGGACGAATTCTTCTGGAATGGCGAATACGCAGTGTTTGGGATGCTCTCGGAAGCAGCCGATCCGGTTTCCCTTCAGGTGGCCTACCCATCGCCAACCGGCGCGCGCCGATGATAAGCCGCCGTTCTCTCTACATATTTTGGTTCGGTGTGTTGCTATTGCCGCCCGCTGCTTGGCTCTGGTTTACAGCCGTGGTCAGGTTGTTCCCGAAGGGAATCGGGGCACCACTTGGTTATCTCGTTCCATCAGTGTTGCTGTTGGGACTCGTTGCCCTTGGTAGCTCCTTGTCGTTGAGCACCGTCCTAACAGGTGCTTGTCTCTTGGGCGTGGCCGCCTTCGCGTGGTCTGCGTTCCTGCCAAAATCTTTCGAGTGCATCGATCTTGGCTACATGCACTGTCTCCGAGACTATTCCGGCCGCGTCGTTGCACTCTGCATGCTGTTGAGCACAATCTTCCTGACCGGGTACGTGCTGCGTCACTGGATTCGTCGAAGGACCTCAACCCACTGAGGGCCTAACGCGGCCTCCCCCAGGATTGCCTCAGCCGACTGCCTTGCTGAGTTCACCGTGCTCCCCCTCCGTGCGTTCGCCCGTGTTGTAGGGAGGCTCTCTTGATCGTTCCCGGTGGAGCGCCAACGGAAGGTCAAGCGATCGAGAAGTACGCGGTGCCGATGGCGGCGCGCGTGTCCTGCACCCGGGCGCGGGCCTGGAGGTCGGCCAGCTCGCGGTCCTTGGCGGCGTAGCGGGCGTCTTCCTCGCGGCGCAGGGCGGCCAGGGCCCGGCGGTACTCGCGCTCGGCCCGTTCGGCCGCAGCGCGGACCTGGGCACGCTCGGTGGCGTCGTCCACTGACGGGAGGCGCGCGCGGGCCTGGGTCCAGGCGGCCCGTGCTGCCTCGACCGCCTCGCGCATCTCGAGGAGGCAGTCCTCGGCAAAGCGATCGGCGCGCTCGCGGGCGGCATCCAGCGCCCGGGCGCTCCGGCGCTGCGCCTCGCGGAGCAGCTCCTCCCGGGCCTCGGTGAGCGCCTGCTCCTGGGCGCGGGTCACCGACACCGCCTCCGGAGGGCGCGCCGTCGCCTCCTCGGCCGGGAGACGGGCCACCGCCTCGGCCTCGGCCAGGGGCAGGGCCCGAAAACCATCGCCCTGGCGCACGAGCACGAGGTGGAGGAGCCGTTCCTCCGGCACCAGGCCGCCGGTGGATACGCGGTAGGCGAACCACCAGCCCTCCGAGCCGGCCAGCCGCGTGAGTCGCGAGGGGAGGGCGCTGGCATCGAGCCGCAGGTAGCTGACCGGGTCGAGGGGACGCTCGCGCGCCACCCGCGCCGCCTCGGCCACCGTCCAGGGGCGGCGCGACTCGGTCGGAAGGAGCTGGCGGATGAGCGCCTCGGCGGTGCCCCGCCGCCGGTCGAGCGCCTGGCGGACTCCCACGTCGGCCAGCTTCAGCCTCCGGCTCACCTCGGCATCGAAGTGCTCGAGGAGCAGCGCGCGCGCCTCGGTCATCCGGCGGTCGATGCGCGATTCGAGGTCTCCCTGGAGGGAAGCGAAGGCCGCCTCGATCTCCGAGGTGCTCCGGCACGACTGGTAGACGTCGAGCACGCGACGCTCGAAGTCCAGGCCGCTCTCCAGCGCGCCGAGGATCTCGTCCGAGGCGCCGAACACGCCGTCGAACAGGTTCAGCTTGGCGGCCAGGATCTCGTAGAGGCGGGCGTCGGCGGCGTTGCGCCGGTTGAGGAAGTTGAGGACCAGGACGTCACGCTCCTGGCCATAGCGGTGGCACCGCCCGATGCGCTGCTCGATGCGCTGCGGGTTCCAGGGCAGGTCGTAGTTCACCACCAGGTTGCAGAACTGGAGGTTCAACCCCTCGGCGCCGGCCTCGGTGGAGAGGAGCACCTGGGTGCGGCTCCGGAACTCGGCCACCAGCGCCTGCCGCTGCTCGGGGGTGCCGGCCTCGCCGGAGAGGAGCGAGAGCCGGCCGGCGAATCCGTGGTCGGCAAGCAGCCGCGCGAGGTAGTCCTGCGTGCGGCGGGACTCGGTGAAGACCACCGCCTTTTCCGGCCAGCCCTGCGCCCGGGCCACGCCGAAGACCCGGCCCAGGGCCCGGACCAGCGCCTCGCCCTTGGCGTTGACGCGGATGGCCTCCGCCTCCGCGGCGTACCCCTCCAGCTCCCTCGCCTCGGCCTCCAGGGCAGACCGTACCGGAGGCTGGCCCGGAACGTCCTCCCACGCCTCGGCCTCCTCGGCGAAGGCGGCCAGGTCCTCGGCGGCGGCCGCCCCGTCCGCCCCGGAAGCGGCGGAGCGCGCGGCGAGCCGCCGGCGGAGGGTGGCGGCCAGGGCGCGGAGGGTCGGCGCGATGGCGAAGCTCGAGCTGGCCAGGAGCTTCCGGTAGACGAGGGTGAGCAGGGTGCGCCGCCCCGGGTCCAGGGCGGCGGCGTCGGGCCGGCGCAGGTACTCGCTCACCTTGTCGTAGAGCGCCTGCTCCTCCTCCGTCGGGGCGAAGTCCTCCACCACGCTGCGGCGGCTGGTGAAGCGGACGTATTCCTTCACCTGCCGCCGGAGCGTGCGGTGGACCACCGGCTCGAGCCGCTCGCGGAGCTCGTCCACCTGGGGCGCGGCGAGCGCGCCGTCGGTGCCGGGCGCGTAGCGGGCCCGGAAGGCGTGCTCCGGTCCGAGGATCTCCTCGTCCAGGAGCGAGAGCAGGCCGAGGAGCTCGAGCAGCTCGTTCTGGAGCGGGGTGGCGGTGAGCAGCAGCTTGGGGCGGCCGGCCAGGGCCTGGCGCAGCGCCCGCCCGGTCTTGTTGCCGGGCCGGTAGGCGTTGCGGAGCCGGTGCGCCTCGTCGATGACCACCAGGTCCCAGCCCAGAGCGGCCAGCGCCTCCGGACGCGCGGCGGCGAAGGGAAGGCTGGCGATGACCGGGAAGGGCTGGTCGAAGACGTTCCTGCCCGGCCGCTCCGAGCGCGCGTCGACCACCGCCGTGTCGAGGTCGAACTTGTCGCGGAGCTCGGCCTGCCACTGGGCGCGCAGGGTGGCCGGGGTGAGGACCAGGAGCCGGGGCCTTCCCTCGGCGAGGAGCTGGGCCATGACGATGCCCGCCTCGATGGTCTTCCCCAGGCCGACCTCGTCGGCCAGGACGCATCCGCCGCGGCCCAGGCTGTCCAGGGCGAAGGCGGCCGCCTCCACCTGATGGGGATTGAGATCCAGGCGCGCCTCGGACAGCGCGGGTACGATCCGGTCCGAGCCGCGGCCGCCGCGCAGCGTCAGCTCCTCGGCCAGGAGCCGGGTGTGGAAGCGGGTCAGCGGCGGACCGTTCACGGGATCCGGGGCGGCATCCTCGCACAGACGCCGCACACCGCTGCCCACGCGTCCTCCGCCCCGGGCTGGCGTCACGGCCCGCCGCTGGGCGAAGCTCGGGGCCCACCGTGCGCCCCGCCTTCTCCGTGGCCCTCCTGCTCGCTGCTGGCGGCTGCGGACCCCTGCAGTGCGCGCAGCCGGAATCGCGCGCCATGGCGCGCATCGCGGCCTGGGAGCAGCGCCGGAGCCTGGGCGCGGGGACGCTCGCCACCTGGGCGCGAGATCCGATGCAGACGCCGGCGGTGAGGGCCCGGGCGCTGCTGGCGCTGGCGCGGCTGCAGGACCTGGACACCGCCGCCACCGTCGCCGAGGCCTGCTCCGACCCGGAGCCGACCCCCAGGGCGATGGCCGCCTTCGCCGCCGGCGTGCTCGGGCTGGCCTGGGAGGGAACCCCGGACGCCGTCCGCGCCCAGCTGGCCGACGCCGTCCTCGCCGCCGAGGGGCGCGAGCTCGACGCCGCCGCGCGGCTCCAGGAGCTCGCCGCGCTCGGGCGCCTGCGCTCCCCGGCGGCCATCGACCGCCTGGTCCAGCGCCTGGCGGCCGAGCCGGAGGTGGCCGAGCAGGCGGCGACGGCGCTCGGCGTCGCCGCCCGCGCCAAGGCGCCCTGGCCGCAGGCCGCCACCCCGCTCCTCGCCGGCCGGCTCACCGCCGGCTCCCCCGAGCCCCTGCGCTGGGCGGCCGCCTATGCGCTCGGCTATGCCGGCGCGCCCGAGTCCCGCCGCGCGCTGCTCGGTGCGCTCGCCGACCCCTCCTGGCAGGTGCGCGCCGTCGCCGCCAAGGGGCTCGCGGAGCAGGCGCTTCCCTCCGATGCCCCGGCGCTCGCCGCCCTGCTCGCCGACGCGGCCCCGGGGGCGGCGGCCGAGGCGGCGAGGTCGCTGGCCAAGCTGGCCGCGCGATGCCCCCAGGGCGAGCCGTGTCCGGCGCTCCCGGCGCTGGAGCGGCTGGACGCCCGCGTGGACCGGCTCGCCCATGGCGAGGTCGCCCAGGGTGCACCGGCGCTCATCGCCCTCGCCCAGGAAGGGCTCCCGGCCGCGGGGGGCGACGTGCTGGCCGAGCTCCGCTCCCGGGTGCGGACGGCCTTCGCCGGGGCATCGAGCGCGGCGCGCGCCGACCTGGCCTGGGTGGATTGCCGGCTGGCGGCGGCCCAGGACCGGAACAGCGGCTGGCTCGACGAGACGCCCGGCTGCGGCGCGGGGCTCGTGCCCGAGGTGCGTCGGCTGAAGCTCGGCCTCGACGAGGTGTCCCAGAGCCCCCGCCTCAAGGCTCGCTTCGACCGGCCCGCCGCCCGCCGCTGGCTGGAGAGCCCGCCCAACGCCTCGGTGCGCGTGGCGGTGGTCAACGTCGTCGGCGCGAGCCAGCATCCGGAGGCGGCGGAGGACCTGCGGCCCCTCGTGTCCAGCGCCGACCCGGTGCTGGCCGCCGCCGCGGCGTCGGCCGAGGGAACCCTGGGAGATGTCGGTGCGGGACCCGCGGTGCTCGCCCGCGCCGAGCGCGCGTCGGCGGAGCCGGAGGAGGCGGACGCCTGGGGCGACGCGCTGGCCGCCCTCAAGCCGCCGGGGGCCGAGGCGCTCCTCAGGCAGTGGCTCGGCTCGCCCCATGCACACCTGCGCCACGTGGCCGCCCGTGCGCTCGGGGTCCTCGCCGGCAAGCCGGTGGCCGCCCCGGGTGTCGGCTCCGAGGGCCCCCGGACGGCCCCGTCACCCGAGCCGATGCCCTCGGGCGTGGCCTGGCGCCTCCCCACGGCGCGCGGCGTGGTCGTCATCCGGCCGGACGCGGAGGCGGCCCCGGAGACGGTGGCCCAGCTGACGCGGCTGGCGCGCGCCGGGTTCTTCAACGGGCTCACCTTCCACCGCGTGGTGCCCGATTTCGTGGTCCAGGGTGGAGATCCGCGCGGCGACGGGGACGGGGGGCCCGGCTTCACCGTCCCCTGCGAGGTGAGCCCGAGGCACTACCGGCGCGGCACGGTGGGGATGGCGCTCAGCGGAAAGGACACCGGCGGGAGCCAGATCTTCATCGCGCTGTCGCCCCAGCCCCACCTCGAAGGCCGGTACACGGTCATCGGCGAGGTGGTCGAGGGCATGGACAGCCTGGATGGAATCCTCGAGGGCGACAGCCTCGGGAGCATCCAGGTCGTGACGGGCGCGACGGACCTGTCGCACCGCGCTGCGTCATCGTCCCGCTAGCCGTGGCTTTCGCCTTGCGGGCCCCCCGGGGCTCGTCTAGATTTTTCGCGGTCCTCCGCGGTTAGCCCAGCTCGAACCCCTTGAAAACAGGAGATTCCCTGCGATGGGCAAAGCCCCCGCCGGGCCGGTGCCCGTGGTGGTGATGGGCCTGGGGCATGTCGGACGGGAGATCTGCCGCGCGGCCCTGGCCTTCGAGGAGGTCGAGCTCTTGGGCGCCGTGGACGCGTCGCCGGGATTGTCCGGGGCGCCGCTCTCCGAGCTCCTCGGGCAGCCGTCCGCGCTGCGCGTGTCCGGAACGCTCGCCGCTGCCGCCGGGAGGAGCCACTCGGCGGTCGTCCTGCATTCGGGCGGCTCGCGCCTCGACCAGGCGATGGACGGGCTGCTCGACGCCGTCCGGCGTGGCCATCCGGTGGTCTCGACCTGCGAGGAGCTGTGCTTTCCCTACCTGCGGCATCCCGAGCTCGCCGACCGCATCGACCGTGCCGCGCAGCGTTCCGGAGTGGCCGTGGTGGGAACCGGCGTCTCCCCGGGATTCGTCCTCGACCGGCTGGTGGCGACGGTGGGACAGGCGCTGGGCCCGGTCCGGCACGTGCGGGCGACCCGCAGCGTGGACGCCGCCACCCGGGGCGAGACCTTCCAGCGGCAGGTCGGCGCCGGCCTCACCGAGGAGGAGTTCGCCGGTCTCGCCGACAAGGATGCCCTCGGCCAGCCGGGCCTGGTCGAGTCGGCCGCGCTCTGTGCGCTCGGGCTGGGGATGGACTGTGACGACTTCGAGGAGGAACTCGTCCCGCTCATCGCCGAGGAGGACCACCCGGGCTCGCCCATCCCCGTGCCGCGCGGGCGGGTGGCGGGCGTGCACCAGACCGCGGTCGGCCTCGAGGGCGAGCAGGAGCGCGTCCGGCTGGAGGTGACCCTGGCGGTGGGCTCGGCCTCGGTGGACCGGATGGTGCTCGACGCCGACACCCAGCTCACCGTCGAGATCCCCGGCGGCCTGGCGGACGAGCCGGCCCGGGCCCACCTCGTCGTCCACGCCGCCCCGCGTCTCACCCAGGCCACGCCGGGACTGCTCACCGTGCTCGATCTGCCCGCCGGCAGGTGAAGAGGCCATCGCCATGCTCGACAAGAACGCGGTCGGACGGAGCGCGCCGCCGACGCTGAACGAGGTGGAGAAGGGCGCCATCCGCCGCTTCGCGGAGGCCATCGGCGACTTCAATCCCGTGTACTACGACGAGGAGTACGCCCGCGCGGCCGGCTACCCCACCGTCGTGGCGCCGCCCACCTTCCCGGCCTGCTTCCACTCGTCGGCCGACCTGCGCGAGCTGCTCGGGGTGGGGATCAAGAGCCTGCTCCACGCCGAGCAGAGCTTCGAGTACGAGCGTCCCATCCTCGCCGGCGACCGCATCTTCGTCTCCACGAAGGTGGCGGACATCACCGAGCGCACCGGCCCCTCCGGGCGGATGGACGTGGCGGTGATGGAGGACGAGGGCCGGGACGAGGAGGGGAACCTGGTCTTTCGCGCGCGCCGCACGCTGGTGGTGCGGCCGGCACGGGAGACCTGACCGCCCATGGCGATGTCCGCTCGCAAGCTCTACTACGAGGCGGTCCGGCTGGGCGACGAGCTCCCCGCCCTGAGCAAGGGCCCCATCGACCGGGTGCAGCTCGCCCGCTACGCCGGCGCGTCGGGTGACTTCAACCCGGTGCACGTCGACGAGGCCTACGCCCGGTCGCTGGGCATGCCCTCGGTGTACGCCCCGGGGATGCTGGTCATGGGGATGGTGGGCCAGCTCGTCGCCGACTGGTCCCGGGGCGCACAGCTGCGGCGCTTCGGGGTCCGGTTCTCGAAGATCGTCTGGCCCGGCGACCTGGTGGTGGCCAAGGGCCGGGTCATGGAGCGCTGGGGGGACAACGGGCGCTACTTCGCCGACGTCGAGGTGTGGGCGGAGAACCAGAAGGGGGAGCTCCTGCTGCGCGGGAGCGCCCTCATCCAGCTCTTCCACTCGATGGAGGACGAGAACCGCCAGCGGTCGGGCCAGCCGCCCCTGGTCGTCCCCGCGCCGCGCGAGAGCCTCCACCAGCCTCCGCCCCGGCCGCCCGAGCCCCGCCCGGCGCCGCCCCCGGCGCCCAGGAAGCCCGCTGCGCCGGCGCGCAAGGCGCATCCGGCCAGGAAGTCGGCCAAGAAGTAGCGCTTCAGCGTGCGTGTAACGCGGGGCGTTATTCCTGATTGACTCGTCAATCAACACCCGACAGACTCGGGGCCACATCGAGGCGATGCGCCCTCGTGGAGGTTTTGCCGTGGCCGCTGCACTCAACTGGTACCGCGCCGACCTGCGTGAGCTCACCTTCCTCCTGCTCGAGCAGTTCAACCTCGCCGACGTCGTCGCCCGCCCCCCCTACGAGGCCTGGGGACCGGCCGAGGCGAGGAGCGTGCTCCAGGAGACCTACCGCTTCGCCCGCGAGGTCCTCGGCCCGCTCAACGCCGCCGCGGACCGCACCGGGTGCCGGCTGGTCGACGGCCACGTCGTCACCCCGGCCGGCTTCCCCGCCGCCTGGAAGCAGCTCTACGAGAACGGCTTCAAGTCCCTGGGCGTCCATCCCGACCACGGGGGCCAGGGCGCCCCGGCCATGCTCACCGTGCTGGTGGAGGAGATGCTCAGCGGCTCCAACCCCGCCTTCGCCATGTACCCGGGCCTGGCCTTCGGGGCGGCGGAGCTGCTGCTCGAGTGCGGCACCGAGGAGCAGGTCAAGCGCTTCGCCGACCGCATGTTCGACGGGACCTGGGGCGGGACGATGTGCCTCACCGAGCCCCACGCCGGCTCCGACGTCGGGGCGGCCAAGACCACCGCCCGCCGGCAGGCGGACGGCACCTACCGCATCAAGGGCACGAAGATCTACATCTCCGGCGGCGACCACGACCTGACGGAGAACATCATCCATCTCGTGCTCGCCCGGGTGGACGGCGCGCCTCCCGGCACCAAGGGGCTGTCGCTGTTCATCGTCCCGCGCAACCGCCTCAACGCCGACGGCACGGTGGGCCAGGCCAACGACGTCTCGGTGGCCTCCATCGAGCACAAGATGGGCATCAACGGCTCGGCCACCTGCGTGCTCAACTTCGGCGAGGCGGACGGCTGCATCGGCGAGCTGGTCGGGGGGGCGGAGAACGCCGGCATGAGCCAGATGTTCCGGATGATGAACGGCGCGCGCATCGCCGTCGGCATCCAGGGCCTGGCGGCGGCCTCCAGCGCCTACCTCAACGCCGTCGAGTACGCCCGGGACCGGCGGCAGGGCCCTCACTACACCAGGTGGAAGGACCCCACCGTCCCCCGGGTCCCCATCCTCGAGCATCCCGACGTCCGCCGCATGCTCCTGGACATGAAGAGCCACGTGGAGGGCATCCGGGCGCTGGTGATGAAGCTCGCCCGCCACGTCGACCTTTCCCGAGCGCTCCGGGGCAAGGACGACGACCAGGCGCGCTACCACCACGGCCAGGTGGAGCTGCTCACCCCGCTGGTCAAGGCCTTCGCCTCGGACGAGGGGTTCCGGATCTGCGCCACCGCGCTTCAAGTGTACGGCGGCGCGGGGTACCTCAAGGACCACCCGGTCGAGCAGTCGGTCCGCGACGTGAAGATCTCCAGCATCTACGAGGGGACCAACCACATCCAGGCCATGGACCTGGTCGGGCGCAAGCTCGGTCAGGCGGGAGGGACCTACCTCCAGGCGTTCCTGGCCGACATCGGCACCTTCATCGAGGCCCACCGCGAGCACCCGCTGCTCGGCAAGGCGGTGGCCGCGCTCGGCGCCGGGCAGGAGTGCCTGATGTCGGCGGCCATGGGGCTCCTCAGCTGGAGCCAGGGTGGACAGCTGGGCCTCATCGCCCTCAACGCCAACCGCTTCCTGGGGATGATGTCCCGCCTGGCCGTCGGCTGGCTCCTGCTCGAGGGGGCGGCCGTCGCCGACGCCGCCCGGGGCAAGCTCGCCGACGGGCATCCGGACCGCGCCTTCTACGAGGGCAAGGTGCAGGCGGCGCTCTGGTTCGCGCGCAACGAGCTCCCGCGGGTGGAGGCCGACGGCCGGCTGATGATGCAGGAGGATGCCTCGCCGCTGGACATCCCCGACGCCGGGTTTGCCGCCGCCTGAACGCCCGGCGAGCGACTACTTCGCCGGAGGCGCCTCGCGCACGCCGATGGCCAGCTGGGCCAGGCCGGCGGTCTTGGCCATCTCCATCACCTCGACCACCTTGCCGTGGGGCACGCCCTCGTCGGCCTGGATGACGACCAGCGTCGAGGAGTTCTTCTGGCGCGCGGCGTCCAGCGCCTTCCTCAGCTCGTCCGCGGTGACCACGTCGCCGGAGAGGACCAGGCGCCCGTCGGCGAGCACGGCGACCGACAGGTCGGTGGCGGCGGGGGTGACGTCGGCCGCGCTTCCCTTGGGGAGGTTGACCTTGAGGCCGGCCTTGGCCGCGCCCTGACCCTGGTTCACGATGACCGAGCTGGTCACCATGAAGATGATGAGCAGGACCAGGAAGATGTCGGTCAGCGGGGTGATGTTGATGTCGGAGAAGACGCCGTCGGCGTCGTCGGCCTCCGAGCCCGGGACCTTCCCCAGGGCCATGGCGGTCAGCGCGCCTCCGCCGAGGCGGTCGGGGCGCCCTCGGTCGACTGCAGCGCGAGCGGCACCGTCGGCCGCTCGCGGAGCGTCTCCACGAACTCCTCGGCGATGAGCCGGACCTCGACGTTGATGCGCGCGATGCGCGCCTGGAAGTAGTTGTAGAGGACCACCGCCAGCACGGCCACCAGGATGCCGGCGGCGGTGGCCACCAGCGCCTCGCTGATGCCGGTCATCACCGCCGCGCTCCCGCCCGTTCCCCCCGCCGACACGTCCAGGCCGAGGTCGCGGAAGCTGCGCATGATGCCGGCCACGGTGCCGAACAGGCCGACGAAGGGCGTGGTCGCCCCCACCGTGCCCAGGAGCCAGAGATTCTTCTTCAGCCGGAGCCCGAGCTGCAGCCGCTCGCGCTCCACGGCCGCCTCCAGGGCCCCGGTCACGCTCCGGGTGTGCTCCAGCCGCTCGAAGGCCACCCGGAACAGGTCGGCGATGAGCGCCGGCGACCGCTCCGCCGCGCCGCGCGCCGAGGCAAGGTCCCCCCGGAGGAGGTGCCGGCCGATGACCTCGCCCAGGGCCCGGCTCTCGGCGCTGACGTTCCAGAGGGCCATCCACCGCTCCACCGCCACGCCCAGGGAGAGCACCGAGGCGAAGAGGATGAGGGCCAGGGTGAGGCCTCCCAGCCGGAGGTAGTGGAGGAGCTCGCTCGGACTCATGTCTTGCTCAATGCTCTCTAACCCTTGTGGAGCCCCGACGGTACGTGCTTTTTGCTCGGCCATGAACACCCCCCGCCGGTCGTTGTTCCTGGCCCTCCTCGTCGGGGCGGCGCCGGCGTGTGTGCACCACACCGACTTCTCCAAGCTCGTGACGCCCACGGGCCCGGCCCTGCTCCAGGAGGTGGACGGGGTGGGGGCGCAGCTGAGCCGGGTCAAGGGCTCGGCCCGGGTCTCCGTGCAGGCCAGGCAGGGCGGCGGCGAGACGGGGGCCTTCGTCGCCGCCCGCGCGCCGGGCGAAGTGCACCTCGAGCTGCTCGACTTCTTCGGGAGCCCGTCCCAGGTCCTGGTCGCCGACGGCCGCACCTTCGGGCTCTTCCAGCGCGACAAGGCGACGTTTTTCACCGGCCCGGCGACGGCGGCGGCGGTCTCACGCCTCCTTCCGGTTCATCTCTCGGCCGACGAGCTGGTGGCCATCCTCCTCGGCCGGGCGCCCAGGCTCCCGGGAGAGCCGGTCTCGGTCGAGCCGGACGGCGACGCCGACGCCTACCGCGTCACCCTGGTGGACGGCGACCGCCGCCAGACGCTGTGGGTCGACCCCGTGAGCAGGCGGGTGCTGCGGAGCCTCCTCGAGGGTCCGGCGGGCTACGAGCTCGTCTTCGAGCGGGTGAAGGACACCGCCGGGATCCAGTTTCCCCGGAAGGTGACCTTCAAGGATCCGTCGGCCACGGTCGTCCTGCGCTGGAGCGACGACGACCTGGAGCTCGACGGCACGCTCGAGCCGGCCCTCTTCCGGGTCGGGGCGCCGCCGGGCGCGCGGGTGGTGGAGGTGGCCGACGGGGCGCGTCCCGGGGCCGGCTGAGCCCAGGGGCCCTTGGGGACCATCCCTCCCGGGTGCCATGCTCCCCACCACGGGAGATCCTCCGCCCCGCTCGTGCGTTCCAAGCCGTGGAACCCTCGGACGAAGAGCTGATGCACAGGTTCCGGGTGGGCGACGGCGCCGCCTTTCCGGCGCTGGTGGAGCGGCACCGCGCTCGGGTGTTCGCCTTCGTCCTCCGGCTCACCCAGGACCGTGGAAGGGCGGAGGACGTGCTCCAGGAGACGTGGCTCAGGGTGGTGCGCGGCGCGGCTGGCTGGCAGCCCACGGCCCGCTTCACCACCTGGGTGTACACCATCGCCCGCAACCTCTGCCTGGACAGCCTCCGCCGCGACCAGCACCGCGCCGCGGATCCGCTCCCCGGGGACCCGCCCGACGCCGGCTCGGCCTGGAGCGACCCCGAGCGGGGCGCCCGCGCCGCGGAGCTCCGGCCGCTGCTCGAGTCGGCGGTGGCCGCCCTGCCGCCGGAGCAGCGCGAGGTCTTTCTCCTGCGCGAGGTGGCCGGTGTGCCCTTCAAGGAGATCGCCCGCGTCACCGGCGCTCCCGAGCCGACGGTGAAGAGCCGGATGCGCTATGCGCTCGAGGCGCTCCGGGCGCACCTCGGCCGCGCCGGCGTCGACTCCGAGTCTCCGGGGAGGACGGCATCGTGACCGACGCCGGCCACCCGCGCGACGCACTGCTCGATCTGGTCTACGGCGAGCTCCCGGCCGACCAGGCCCTGGGCGTGCAGCGCCACGTCGACGGATGCGCCGAGTGCGCGGCGACCGTGGCCGGCTACCGGGCGGTGCGCTCCGCCGCCGCCGGACTCCGGGTGGACGCGCCCGGCGCCGGTCTGGACTCCCTCCTCCACGACGCCGGCCAGGCGGCGAGGCGTGCCCGCCGCCGGCGCGTGCTGCGCTGGGCAGGGCCGGTGGCGGCCGGAGCGGCGGCCGTGCTGGTGGTGGCGATCGGCATGCGCCCGCCCGCGCCGGCTCGGCTCGGGCCGCTGGCGGACAGCCGCCCCGCCGAGCGGGCCGGGGCGAAGGAGGCGCCGGAGGCGGAAGGCGGCGCCGGCGCGCTGCTCGCCAGCGCCGAGACCAAGACCGCCCCGGCTCCCTCCGTGGCCCCCGCCGCCCCGGCGCCGGCGAAGACCTCGCTCCGGCCGTCGGCGAAGGACGCGGCACGGGAGGAGTCGGTGCGCAATCGCACGGACCGCGGCCCGGCGGCCGTGGCCGGGGCTGCCCGGCCGGCTCCGGTCTCCTCCGAGCTCCAGCCCCTGGACAAGCGCGCCGCCGCGGAGGCCGCGGGCAGGGACCTGGACGCGCCGGCGCGGCAGGACGCGCTCGTGGCGCGCAAGGCGGCCGCTCCCCTGGCCGCAGCGCAAGCCAGGGCCGAGCCGGCGGCGGCATCCCCCGTGGCCGGCGCGGCGCCCGCGATGACACGGAGCGACGACGCGGTCTCGGGCGCCGTCCTCGGCGGCAACCGAACGTCTCCCTCTCGGGACGGGGGCGTGGTCGCGACTCGCCCGAGCGACGAGGCGCGACGGGCGCAGCTCTACGCCCAGCTCGCCGGTGCGAAGGGAGCACCCGCGCTGCCGCTGCTCGCCGAGCTCTGTGCGCTCGAGGCTCGCCTCGGGCACCGGGCGGACGCCACACGGGTCTGCGGGCAGGTCGTGCACGATGCCCCGGGGACGCCGGAGGCCGCCGCCGCCCAGCGCCAGCTCGACCTGCTCGCCGCCCCCTGACCCCCCGGGCAGCTGGCCCCGGCCTTGCTCGCCGGGGGCCCGGGGGCGGTGCCCGCGGGGTATATGGTGCGGCGTCGGCGTCGGGGGGCACAGCTACGGTGCGCGCAGAATGAGGAAGGGTCGTCCAGCGACGTCGGTCAGCGCGAGGGTGGAGCAGGGCGACCTGTTCTCGCCGGCCGCCAGGCCCGCCGAGGCGCCCCGGGCGGCCGAGCCGACGCCGTCGCTCGGCTCCGTCGCCCCGCCTCCGCCGGCCCCGCGCCCGGCGGCCGGGCGCTCCGAGGACCGCCGGGCGCGCGCTGCCATCGAGGCGGTCGAGACCATCGAGCGCGTCGACCTCCAGCCGACGAGGCTCCGCGCCGCCGAGCCGGTCATCCTCAGCGTGAGCGAGCTCACCGAGCTGGTGAAGGGAACGCTCGAGTCCAGCTTCCGCCGCGTCCTGGTACGGGGGGAGGTCTCCAACTTCCGGGGCCCCAACGCCACCGGACACCTCTACTTCGCGCTCAAGGACGAGGGCGCCACGCTGGACGTGAAGATCTGGGCCTCCTCCGCGCGCGGCGTCCGCTTCCGGCTCGAGGAGGGGCTGGAGGTCATCGCCGAGGGCTACCTCGACGTCTACGCGCGCGCCGGGCGCTACAGCCTCATCGTCCA
>DASPUU010000203.1:0-12366 GCA_035622755.1 Myxococcaceae bacterium | reverse complement strand
CCGGCGGAGGATTGCACGCCTCCCTGAGCATCACCGGCTGTGCCCGCCCAGCAGAGGCCGCGCTGGCCGGGCTAGCATCGGCCGGCGAATGGCCTCGACCACGTCCAGGACGCCCGCCGGCCGCGACCCGCGGGCGCTCGTCGCCCTGCTCCTGGGCACCAGCGGGCTGGCCTGGTTCGCACTCTGGCGGTGGGGAGCGTCGCCCTACGTGCATTACGTCCACCACGCGCACCTGCACCCTGCCCCGACGGACAGCGGCTGGCTGGCGGCGATGGTCTTCGTCACCGGCTGGACGCTGATGACGGTGGCGATGATGCTCCCCATCAGCGCCACCCTCCTCGGCATCTTCGCCCGGGTGACGCGGGCCCGTTCCGACTCCGCCTTCCTGGTCACCCTGGTCATCGCCGGCTACCTGGCCGGCTGGGCGGCCTTCGGGCTCTTGGCGTACGCCGGTGCTGTCTGGTTCCGCGAGGCTTCGGCCCGGAGCCCGTGGCTCTCGGAGAACGGCTGGCTCCTCGGGGCGGCGACGCTGCTCCTCGCCGGCGCCTACCAGTTCAGCGCCTTGAAGTACCGCTGCCTCGACCGCTGCCGTTCTCCCCAGAGCTTCGTCGCCGAGCACTGGACCGGCCAGAGCCCCCGCCAGCAGGCGCTCTGGCTCGGGCTTCATCACGGGCTGTTCTGCGTCGGTTGCTGCTGGACGCTGATGCTCCTCATGTTTCCCTTCGGGGCGGGAAACCTGGGCTGGATGCTCGTCCTCGGCTCGGTGATGGCGCTGGAGCGAAACCTCTCCTGGGGGAAGCGCCTGGGCAAGCTCGTGGGCGTCGCCCTCCTCGTGGCCGGCGTGGGGGTCACGCTCCGCCTGGATTCCCACCTCTGGTAGCGGCGGAGGTCCTACTGGATGCGGAAGGCGTAGACCGTGCCGTTCCCCGGCAGGTAGATGCTGCCCTTGGCCACCAGCGGCGCGACCCAGTGAATGCCGCCCTGGGCCCCCTGGGAGCTGACGATGGGCGCACCGGTCTCTCCGTCGAAAGCGTGAAGCTGCCCGTCGCCTCCGGCGCCGGTGCCCCAGATGACGAAGTCGCTCGCGCCGTCGGGCGTGGTGACCACCGGTGAGCCACCCTGATCCACCCCGCTCGCCCCCTGGTCGAGGCAGGCGAAGGGCTGGGTCAGCGTGGGCGGGCTGCCCGGGTTCACCTTGAGGACGCCGAGCCCGTTCCCGTTCGGGCAGGGAGCGTTGTAGACCACGTAGCGTCCGCTCGGCGCCTGGTAGGTGGCCATCCCTCCGGAGGCGTCGTCGGTGGCGATGCCGTCGAGCTCGGCCAGCGGCATGTCGGGCGTGTTGATGCCGCCCAGGTTCGCCGTGTCCACCAGGTAGGCGTTCTTCTGCTTTCCGATGAGCACGGCGAGATGCCCGGAGCCGGCGTCGGGCAGGTCGAAGAGCACCGTCCCGTTGCTCCCCAGGTCGCCGTCCGCCGCGGAGATGGCCTGCCACTCGTTGAAGGCGAAGTAGTCCGCCGGGTCGCCGCTGAAGACCAGAGCGGTGCTGAGCCTGAGCAGCGCGTCGGAGTCCCCCGACGCCCAGGTGGGCTGGTTCCCTTCGCCGTTGCCGGTGACGGCGAAGATGGACGTCCCGTCCGAGGCGATGCCGTTGGGAGCCCAGATGGCCCCGCCCTGCCCCGGCGTGCGGTAGTGGAAGACGGCGGCCGCGGTCGGCGTGCCCAGCGGCACGCCCAGGATCCAGCCGTAGTTCGTCCCGCAGTCCCCGTAGTACCCGCCGAAGGGCAGGTAGGCGGTGTGGGCGACGACCAGCACCGAGGCGCGCTGGCCCTGGTAGACGGTGTCGAACCCGGTCACGTTGGCGTCCACGTCGATCTGCCAGAGGACCGCCCCGCTGGTGATGGAGAGGCCGAACAGGGTGTGGTGCGGCGGTCCGGAGCTGCTCTGGTCGATCTCCGCGTCGAGCACGAGCACGCCGCGCGTCAGGTCCATGGCCGGCGTGCTGGTGACGCCCATGGGGTCGATGTTCCCGCAGCCGAGCTGGCTGAGGGGCACCGGAGGCCCGAGCAGCCGGTCCCAGAGGACGGTGCCGGCGGTCGCGTCGATGGCGTAGACGTGGTTCTCCTCGGTGGCGATGAAGACCGCGTCCTTCCCGGTCACGCCGCCCTCGAGGAAGAGCGGGGAGGCATAGACCTTCCCCTGGATGGCCGGCGCGAAGGAGGGATCCGCCCTCAGGCCGCCGTCGGCGGCGATGGCCGCCAGCCGGGCCTTGGTGAACGCCGCATCGACGTAGACCGAGTCGCGCGTCGGGTGGACCCCGAAGGTGGTGACGGCCACCACGCCTCCTCCGTCCGGGCCGGGCCCACCGTCGGGGCCGCCCCCGCCACCTCCCGAGCCTCCGATGGTGGCGACCGGACAGCCTCCGAGGAGGGTCCCGGCGACCAGGCAGCCGATGCAGCCACGAGCGCGAAGGGTCATGGCCCGGGATTATCGGCGACGGGGGGACCGGGAGGCGACTTCGTCGCCTGCTCCTCAGACGGCCGTGCGCTGCGTCTCGGAAACCGGCTGGGAGGCGTGGATGATGATCGCCCCGGTCCCATCCACCGAGACGGCGAAGTGCTGGAGCGCCGAGCGCGCCGGGCCCTGGACCACGTTGCCGTTCGTATCGAACACGCTCCCGTGGCATCCGCACAGGGCGCCCTGCGCGTCGATGGTTCCGCTGGTCTCCATGTCGCAGCCGGCGTGGGTGCAGATGGAGGTCATGGCGTAGAGGCCGCCCGAGTCCCGTCCGAGGATGACCGCCTGGCCGGCAATCCCCTCCAGCGTGCCGAGCGGGACGTCGGCGACGTTCCCGGCCGGGATGTCCCCGCGCGGGCCATTCACCCCCCCGCACCCGGCGCCGCCGGGAAGGAGGGTGGCGGCTCCGGCGGCGAGCATGGTCTTGAGCAGGTCGCGGCGGGTGGGCGTTCCCATGTGCAGTCGATGGCCTTTCGAGCGGGTCCCTTGGCGCCCGCGTCTTCTGGTCCGGAGCGGCGCGAGCGTCAACCGGCGCGCGCGCTCCCGATGCGAATGCGAAGCGTTCGCGTCCCGCGGACCGAGCGTGCAGCCGGACGGGCGACCGCTTCCTAGTCGAAGTGGACCTCGGGGCCGATGAGCAGTGTCCCGCTCCAGACGGTGACGCCGCCGACCCAGCCGCCCTCGAGGAGCACGTCGACGGCCAGGCTCACCGGCTCGTGAGGAAGGAAGGTGGCCCCGGCGCCGACGCGGAAGGCGACGCCGACGCCGCTGGTGTCGGTCTGGCCGTAGGGGGTCCCGGCCGTCGCCGAGGCGATGTAGAGCCCGAGCCCGAGGAAGAAGCGCCAGCGGACCGGCCCGGGGACCCCCCAGCGGACGTCGAAGTGGGGCTCCCAGAGCATGGCATTGACCGTGGGCGGGGGGAGGTTCGGCACCTGCTGGGGCGGCGAGTAATGGCTCCAGAGCACGCTCGCGCCGAAGGACACCGCATGCTCGATGCTGATCCGGTCCTTGGCGGTGCCCTCCTCCGAGTAGAAGCTCCGCGACCACCACAGCTCGAACTCGGCATCGACCACGGGCGAGATGCCGAGCGGGGTCCCGGAGGTCGGGCAGATGGTGGACGGGTAGAGGTTGCAGAAGATGTCCTGGCTGATGAGCGCGAAGCCGCCGGACACGCGGAACACGTAATGCGGAACCCGCGGCGGGAGGCGGGGCGGCGGGGGAACCTCGGTGTAGACCACCGTCTGGGGCGGCGGCGGCGGCACATCGGCCGGAGCGGCCGTCTCTCGGGGCCCCCGCTCGTCCGCAGCTGGCGTCTGCGGGGCCGCCGGGGCATCGGCCGTCTCCGGCGGCATCGGGGGAGGGCTCACCGGGGCGCCCGTCTCCGGGGCCGGCAAGGCAACCGTGGCCGTGGCCTGCGCCTGCGCGGCCCCGGCGAGCAGGACGGCAGCCATGGCGAGCAGCGTGTTTCGTGACCCTGGCTGTGCCACGGCGCGCCGCCCCCTGCTCCCCAGGCGGCGGACTGTAGCCCCGGACCGCCGCAGGGGGCCAGGAACGCGGCGTCAGCGGACAGTCGCCTGCTCGCCGCTCTCCGCGGCCGGAGACCCGAGCGGCATGGTGCGCTCCGCCCGTCTCGCCACCGCCCTGAGGAGCTGGCGGGTGACGAAGGCGCCTGCCGGGCGGATGAAGCGCCAGTAGCGGCGGAACCGCTTCTGCGCCTCGACGTCGGTCGGCTGCGTTCGATGCTCGAGCACGAGCACCGTCCCCTCGTCGACGGGGATGGCCTGCACGCTCATCGCCAGCTTCTCGTGGTCCGGCGCATCGAAGGAGGTGAAGTCCCCCGCCTCCTTGAGCGGGACGAAGGACTGGTCGCGGATCTGATGAAGCTTCCCCACCGTTCCGAGGATGACCTCTCCGGCCGTCCGCTCCAGAACCACGGAGCCCATGTCCCGGACGAGGGCCGGGAGGAAGGGGACGCGCGGATCGACCGACTTCTGCCGGGACGGCCGCCGGGCCAGACGGCCCGGGAGGTACCGGAGCGTCCCGAGCAGACGCGCCAGGGGCATCTCGCGAAGCGTGACCGTGTCCAGCGCGTGCATGAGCCGGGCGGAGGAGGCGCGCGAGCGCACCGCGATGGTGTCACGGAAGGGCGCGGCGGGAAGCCATCCGTCGAGCTGCCGGGAGAGCCGGACTCCGTCGATGGCAACGGGCTTCATCTCCCACCTCGCCGAGTCGGGGGCCGGACACTCGGCCCCACCCTGGGGGGCTGCAGCGCTCGTGCCACGCGGGTGGAACCGCGCGGGAATCGGCCCCTGCCGGCGGCCCGGGGACGCAGTCCTTGCGCGGCACCCACCGCCGGCGCAGGAACCGGAGCCACCCGTCCGCGTCAGTAGTCGTGAACCAGCGGCTGCACCTGGCTGCACGGCCGGCAGAGCGCATTGGCGAGTCCGGAATTGCGGCGCGTGCGCCCCGCCACCGCCTGGAAGACCGGGCCGCTCATCGCCTCGTCACAGGCCAGGCACTCGTTCAGCCCACCGTCGGGGAGCTGGTAAGGCTCGTTCAGGGAGACGGCGCAGGGCGCCAGGCATACCGACCGGGTATGCGCGGTGTTGTAGGCGTAGATCTGCGCGCAGGGGAGATCGAAGCCGAGCCCCTGCAGGCAGGCGACGTCCTCGTCCTGGGTCGTGCTGTTCAGGCCACAGTCACGAACCGGAGCGGTGAGGTCGTTCTCGCGCATGTACACCGCCAGGTCGACCAGCGGCGAGCAGGCGCCGCAGTGACCGAAGTGGGTCGGGCTCGCGCCGGCGTCCCGCGCCGCGGCCTCGGTGTCGTAGGTGAGAAGACGGTAGAGGCGCGGCTGGGACGACGCCGGCCCCGCCGGCAGCACCCCGCAGACCATCTCCGCTGGATCGGGGGGCGGTGCCGGTGACGCGTAGGGGTCGGTGGTGATGGGCGGATTCGGCGGCTCGAGCGCCCAGCCGGAGACGAGCGAATCGATGAACGCCGGCCCGTAGTCGGGAGGCGCCCAGACGAAGCCCGTGCAGGCGCACGCCGGACGGCACTGGTCGGAGGTGAGACCGGTCATGTCGTTGGGGCGGCCGAAGAGCGTGGCGCACGCACCACCGTCGGTCCCGGCGTCCGAGCCGGCGCTGGTGCTGGTGCAGGCGCCGAGCGCGCCCAGGGCCAACAGGGGGCCGGCGAGCGCGCTCGGTGCGGAGAACCTCATCGTCCGGAGACCCCGGCGTCGGCGCCGCCCCCCGGGAAGAGGAGGGCATCCGGCAGGACCAGGGCTCCGAGGTCGGCGCTGCACGTCGAGCCGAGCGAGACCTGGCGGGTGGTCCGGCGCCCTCCGCCCTCCACCGAGACCCGGTAGTCCGCGCGGAGCAGCTCGCGGAAGACGAAGAATCCCCTCGGCCCGGTCTCGACCGATTGCCAGGAGCGAGTCCCCACCTGCTCGGCCCGCACCCGCGCGCCGGCGACGGGATGGCCGCCACGTGCCAGCACGCGCCCGGTCACGACGCAGGCCTTCTGGACGCGGACCTGGACCTCGGCCGCCGCGCCCGCCGGCACGTCGACCACGGCCGTCCCCACCCTCCCGTCCTCGGTCACCACCCGGACAGAGGTTCGGCCGGCGGGAGCATCCCACTTGAAGCGGTCCCCGCTGAACCGGATGCCGTCCCCTTGAACCCACTGCCCGCCTTCCGGAAAGGTGTAGAGGGTGAACCCGGTGGGCGGTGGATCGCCGACGACCCGGCCCGAGATCTGCCCCCGCACGCCCGGCGTGGCCGACGCCCGGGAGCGCTGGACCACCTCGACGCCGGCCCCGGCCCGGCCGGTGGTCGTCCACTCGACGAGCGCTCCCACCGTGTCGGACTCCGGGGCGCCCGGCTGAACCGGAGCCCGGGCCTCCCGGAGGACCGCGCCGGCGGCATCGACCTCCCGCACCCGGATCCAGACCCGTTCACCGGAGCTCTCGCTGCCGACGGCGAAGAGCTTGGACGCGCCGATGAGCGATGCCAGACGCGCCAGACCCGCCGCCGGATCCGACCCGGTGTCGAGGCAGGGCCCGGCGTCCGGGTAGACCGCTCCCTCGACGGCGGCGGCCAGCTCCAGGGGCGGCACCAGGCTCGGCGGCGCCGGAACGCGCACCAGACGCACCAGGCCCCGGTGCCCGAAGTCCGCCTCGACACGGTACTCGGCCACGGGCAGGTGGAGCGACACCGGGGCCACGCCCAGGGACCGCCCGCCGACGTAGACCGCCGTCCCCGGCGGCGCCACCGCCACGTCGAGGCGGTTGACGGCCAGCTCGGCCACCCGCTCGCGCACCCCGTCCACGAACTTGCGGAACGTCGGCGGATAGAGGGACGTGTCCGGCTGGTAGCCGGGCTCCACCTTCAGGATGCCGGCCAGGGTCGCCTCGGCCGCGGCGGCATCGGCGGCCAGCTGGGCCTGGGCAAGCAGGGTGGCGACCTCCCGCTCCGCTCTCCACCGCTGCTCGGAGGGGGCGATGCGCACCACGTCGACGGCCAGCGCCCGGAGCAGGGCGACGGCCGGCTCCACCTTGTGGGCGTAGAAGTCCTTCCTCGCCGCGGCGGTCGCCCGGTCGATCTCCTCCAGCGTTCGCTCGGCCAGCCCGCCCAGCGGACGGGCGGTCTCCGACTCGTCCTGGAGGACGGCCCGCAGCTTCGGCTGGAGCGCAGCCCGGAAGGAGCGCGCGGCGATGGCGCTCGAGGCCGCGTCACAGTGCCCCTCGGCGACCACGGCCACCCGCGCGGCCGGCGGACCGGCATCGGCCGCCGGAGCAGCCGCGGGCGCGCCGAGAAGAAGAGCAGCCATCCACGACCCCATGGACCGGCCTCCGGATTGCGGGCGGCTGCACCTCCGAACGAGGGGCGGCATTGTATCCGCCAGCGCTCGGTTGGGGCGACGGCGGTGATATGCGGGCACCCGGGTGAAGCTGACCACGACCCGGCTCGAGCTCGTCGCCGCCACCCCGGAGCTGCTCCGCGCCGAGCTGGAGGGGCCTCCGGCGCTGGCACGGCTCCTGGCCGTCCCCGTCCCGGGCGTGTGGCCGCCCCCCCTGAACAGCACGGAGACCGTCGAGTACACCCTCCGCTTTCTCGAGGGCGGAGCGGATCGCGCCGGGTGGATGACCTGGTACTTCCTGCTGCGGCAGGACCGGGCGCTGGTCGGGGAAGGCGGCTACTGCGGGCTCCCCGAGGGGGGCAGGGTCGAGGTGGGGTACTCGCTGCTCGAGGCCCACCAGCGGCGCGGCTACGCCACCGAGGCGGTCCGGGCGCTCGTCGATCGCGCCTTCGCACACCCCGACATCCACACCGTCGTCGCCCACACGCTCCCCGGGCTCGCCCCGTCGATCCGGGTGCTCGAGCGGCTCGGCTTCCGCCTCGTCGGCCCGGGCGCGGAGGAGGGGACGATCCGCTACGCGCTCGAGGCAAGCGGGCCGCCCGGTTCAGGCCGCCGCTGAGCCGGCGCTCGGGCCCCGGGGGATCGCCGGGCCCCTCCGCACGGCCTTCGGAAGCGCCCGCTCCGGCGCAAGAGCTGCGCTCCCCGGCCCCGCGCCCGTGACGCCGGGGCGGCGGCGTGGCTCTTGCTTCGCTGGAACCCGGCCATGAGCGTCCTCACCCGAGCACTGGACCCGAACAACCTCCGCCCGCTGTTCGACGCCGTCTCGGCCGGCTCCGACCTGGTGGCTGCGCTGCGAGAGGACGCGAGCTTCGTCCGAGCCGCCCGCCGGGCGCTCCTCCCGCTGCCCACCGACGTGGAGAGGCTGCTCGCGCCGGATCCCTTTCCCCGTCCGGAGCGGCTCGACGCCAGAGCGCTCAAGGGCCGAAGGCTGGCGGTGGTGGCCTCGGGCGGGAGCGGCGCCACCTCGGCGGTGGTGGGCGTACAGCGGGCGTTCGAGGAGGCCGGGCTCTTGCCCTCGGCCATCGCCGCCTGCTCCGCCTCGGTGCTCTTCGCCGGCCTGTGGGCATGCGGCCTGGATTCGGCCGCCATCGCGCGGTTCTGGCTCACCCTCCCCCGCCGCGGCTACGTCGACCCGGACTGGAGCGCACTGCTCCGTTCGACCGGCCGGGCGCTGGGCGGGTGGGCCGGCCTCCTGCGCGGAGAGGCGCTGGAGCGCTCGCTCCGGGACGTCGTCGGCAACCGGTGCCTGGGCGAGACGGACGTCCCCTTCTCGCTGCCGGCCTGGAACGTCGACCTGAACCGCGTCGAGTTCTTCGGGACCCGCACCACGCCACGCATTCCGGTGGCCCTCGCCCTGCGGGTGGGAATCGCCATCCCCATCTTCGTGGAGCCGGTCCGGGTGGGGAAGCATCTCTACGGCGACGGCGGAGTGGTCAACATCTTCCCCGTGCGCCCGGTCATCGCCGAGGCGCCCGAGCTGATCCTCGGGCTCAACTGCTACCTGCCCCGAGGGTTCCAGGGAGAGGACGTCACCGGCTGGCGCCGCCGGTCCTTCGCCATCTTCCGCGCCAGCGGCCAGCTCCGCTGGTCGGGGATGGTGGCCCTGGCACGCGAGCAGGCGCTGCTCGCCGGCGACCGGCTGCGCCTGCTCCACCCGGTCCCCTACGCCGAGGTGCGCGGGGCGCGCTTCTACGAGACCTTCCTGGATCGTTCCCGCTGGCCATCCTTCATGCGCGCCGGGCGCCTCTCGGCCCGGGAGGCGTTCCTCCGGGAAAAGGCCGGCCGGCCGCTCCGGGAGGCGGCTCGGCCGGACACCGGCCAGGGCAACCGGGCGCCGCCGCCCGGCTGAGGCGCCCGGAGCGGGCGCTCAGAGCTCGGCGTCGGCCTCGATCTCCACCAGCGCACCGTCGGCGACCAGCGCCGCCTCCACCAAGGTGTTGGCCGGCTGCACGTGGCCGAGGCGCTCGCCATGGGCACGGGCCACCGCTTCCCAGTGGGCGACATCCCGCACGAAGACACGGGTGCGCACCACGTCCTCGAGCCGCGCCCCGAGCGACTGGAGGGCGCCCTCCAGCTTGTCGATGACGAAGTGCGTCTGCGCTGCCGGATCGTCCCCGCCGATGGCGCGGTCCCGGTGGTTGGCGGTGGTGCCGGACACGCAGATCCGGCTGCCCCGGCGCACCGCCCGGCAGTACCCGGCGAGCGGCTCCCAGGGGGTGCCGCTGAGGCACAGCGTGCGGTCTCCCTGGACGCGAGTGGCGTAGGGCGGCGGGAACTCGCGCAGGTGATGGCTCAGGTCCCCGGTGGCGGTGAGGTACGGCGGGCGCCGGTACTCGTCGCCACAGTCGCCGGCGATGGGCACCAGCGAGGACTGGGCGTCGGCGAGGAGGCGGCGGTCCTCCTCGTCCAGCGCCAGGGCGAACACCCGGGCGTTGTCGGCCAGGTGCTCGCGCTCACCGAGCCGGGCGCCGACGATGACCGCCGCCACCGCCGGCTCGTCGAGGATGGCCCGGCAGGCGACGTTGGCCATCGACACCCGGTGCTTCCGGGCGACGGCCGACGTGGCGCGGAGGATGCGCTGGAGCACCTCCCATCCCCCCGCGGCCCGGACGAAGCGCCGGTACTTCATCTCCGACCAGGTGGCCGGCGCGTCCTCGGAAGGCTCCGGCTTCCCCAGCCACCGCTCGGTGAGCAGGCCGCCGGCCAGGGTCCCGTAGGCGAGCAGGCGGACGCCTCGCTCGAGGCAGAGCGCGCTCATCCGGCCGCGGGCCCGGGGGTCGAGCAGCGAGAACGCCACCTGGTTGGACACCACCCGCACCCCGCTCGACAGCGCAATGCGCAGGTGAGCGGCGTCGAAGTTGGCCAGGCCGAGGTGGGCGATGAGCCCCTCGGCGCGGAGCTCCTCGAGGAAGAAGAGGGAGTCCAGCCAGGCGGGGTCGGAGAACCGCCAGGCATGGAACTGGAGCAGGTCGAGGCGGGAGGCCCGGAGACGGTCGAGCGACCGCTGCACCGCCGTCCGGACCGCCTGGCGGGTCACCGGCCCCGGCTCGGGGACCCACTTGGTCAGCAGCTGGACGGCGCCCGGCCTCCTCTGCGCGAAGCGGCCGGCCACCTCCTCGGCAGACCCGTAGTGGTCGGCCATGTCGAAGGTGCTGAAGCCGGCGTCGAGATAGGGGGCCATCGCCGCCGCGGTGAGCTCCACGTCCACCCGGCGCCCGTCCCGCTCCATGTCGGCGATCTGCCAGAGGCCGGTGATGACCCGGCACACGGCCAGCCCGGACGCCAGCTCACGTCGTTCGACGGGTGGGCTCATCGTCATCCCGGCGGAAGGGCGGCGAAGATGGCGTCCACGTCGACGCCGCGCCGGCGCAGCGCCCGCACCTCTCGAAGATAGACCAGGCTCCCCAGCCCGAGCACCAGGCACCAGACCGGCGTGCTCCGGAAGTACCAGGCGGAGACGGGGGCGGTGAGATCCTTCCAGGTGTGCACGGCGAGCAGCCCTCCGAGGAGGGCGATGCCGGCCAGGGAGAGCGCCCGCTGGGCGGCGCGGCCCCGCACCACGCGCACCTCGCGCGCCAGCCCCGGGTTGCGCACCGGCAGGCCGAGCACCGAGCCGCACATGAGGATGAACGTGACCAGCATCGAGGTGACCAGGACGTCCACGCCGAGGAAGAAGTCCCCGGCGAGGTGGCACCCGAGGACGGCGGCAGTGGCCGTGGCGGCGCTGGCGAGGATGGCCACCGAGGGCGTCCGGAAGCGCGGGTGCACGCGCGCCACCGCCCTCGGAAAGATGCCGTCCTCGGCCCAGGCGAACATCAGGCGCGAGACGCCGAGCAACATCGCCGGAAGGTCCTTGACCAGCGCCAGAGCGGCGCCGGCCACCATCGCCACCCGGAGCGGAGCCGGCAGGAGCGGGCCGAGGAGTCCGGGCGCGGAGACGTCGTGGCGCAGGGCCTCCTGACGCACCAGCGTCCAGGGCACGGCGTGGTACACGGCTGCGGCGAAGAGCATGTAGAAGACGGTCGAAAGCCCGATGGCCAGTCCGATGGCCAGGGGAAGCGTGCGCCAGGCGTCACGCGCCTCGCCGCCGGCCTGGGCGATGGAATCGAAGCCGATGAAGCTGGAGAAGAGCAGCGCCGCCCCGGTGAGGAAGGTGCGGAGCGAATCCACCGGCTCCGGTCCGGGCGCCGGCGCCGAGAAGCCCGCGACGCGGGCGGCGTCCTCCGGCTGAAACCAGAATCCGGTGACGATGACCACCCCGCCGAGCACCAGGGTCAGGCCGACGAGCGGGAGGAGGACCCGCTGGTAGAGGCGGACCCCGCGCAGGTTGACCAGGGTGAACGCCCAGAGCACGGCCAGGGGGATGACCCAGCGCGGGGCGCCGGTCTCGAGCCGGTCGGCCAGGCCGGTCGCGCCCAGGGCCAGGGCCACGTCGCGGACGAAGGGCACGAGCAGGTAGCCGACCACGCCGATCGCCCCGCACAGCGAGAACCACTGCGAGAAGCTGGCCACGAAGCCGAGATAGGGGTGGAGCGCGCGGCTGGCGTAGACGTAGCTCCCCCCCGCGCGGGGCATGGCCGAGGCGAGAATGGCGTAGGCCATCCCGGCGAGCGCCGCCGGGACGGCGGCCACCGCGAAGGCAGGCAGGACGTGCGGACCGATGCCCGGGACGTGGCGCTGGATCATGAAGGGAACGACGTTGATCCCCGCGCCGACCATCGAGGCGATGCCGGTGGAGGTGAGCCCGAGGAGCCCCATCTCACGAGCGAGGCCGGGTCGCACGCCCGGGCACTCTGCCCAACGGATGTGCGTCCTGGCAAGCTCGCCGGTGGATTCCCTTGCCTCGCCGCACTCGGCCGGCGCAGCCTCGCCGGATGACCAGGCTCTCGACGCCCGCCCTGCTCGCGCTGGCGGCCCTCGTTTTCCTGT
>DASPUU010000202.1:0-4115 GCA_035622755.1 Myxococcaceae bacterium | reverse complement strand
CGGACCAGCTTGGCGCCGGAGATGGCGCGGGCGATGACCTCCGACTTGGCCGGGATGGTGGCCGTGTCCTCCTCGCCCACCCCGACCAGGGTCGGGATGCGGATCCTCCCCAGCTCGTCGCGCACCGGGAGGCGCTCGAAGACGCCCCGGACGGCGCGGACCGCGCCGGTGCGGTCGCTGGCGATGAGCCGGCGCCGCCAGGTCTCGAGCTCGGCGGTCCGGGCCGGGTCGGCGCGCATCGACCGGCCGTGCATGATCTTCAGTACCGACCCGGCCACCGGCCGCTGGCCCAGCCAGCGCGCGATGGTGGCCAGCATCCGGTAGCGGGGGAGGTTCTCCGCCGGCTCCGGGTCGGCCGAGGTGTCGAGCAGCACCAGCGAGCGGATGAGCTCGGGGCGGCGAGCCGCCAGCCGCATCCCGACGAAGCCTCCCATGGAGAGGCCGACGAAGTGCACCGGGCCGGTTCCCAGGTTCAGCAGGAGCGCGGCCGCGTCCTCGGCCACGGTCTCCATGTCGTAGCCGCTCTCCGGGACGGCGCTCTGGCCCTGGCCCCGGTGGTCGTAGGCGATGCACCGGTGGCGGCCGCGCAGGGCGGCCACCTGGGCGTCCCACATGCGACAGCTGTAGAGGACGCCGTGGGCAAACACCACCGGCGGTCCGGGGCCGCCGGTGTCCTCGACATGGAGCCGCGTCCCGTTGGCGGTGACGTCCATCGCTAGCCGAGCTCGAAGGGAATGACGCCTACCCGGGCGCCGGCGGAGATGCCGAGGAGCTCGCGGGCTCCGGCGGGAAGCACGATGGACTGGTCGTCGAGACGGGCCGGCGTGCGCACGGCGCGGAACCGGTTGCGAGCCGACTCCCGGTCCACGCCGACGAGCACGTCCTCTCCGCTCTCCGGCCCGAGCGGCTCGGCTGCCAGGCGGGCGGTGCGGAAGCGCCGGACGAGGAGCACGTCCGAGGTCCGCGCCTCGAAGTGCGGGCCGCCGTCGAAGGGGTCGACCCGCTCCACGTACCGGAATCCGATGCGCTCCAGCATCCGCTGCACGCCGCGGGTCTGGGGCCCCACCTCGCCCACCACCTTCTGCGTCCGTTCCGGGAAGAGGGACACGTAGATGTCGCTCGAGGGGAAGAGCTCCTTGATGAACTCCTTGTTCTCGTGGCTGAGGCGGTCCGCCTCCATGTAGGTCAGGCCGGTGAACTTCTTGCCCACCGCCTCCCAGAGCAGGCTCCGGCCATCGGGGAGCAGCGGAGGCATCAGCTCGGCCAGCACCCGGTCCCGGAAGAGCGCGCGGTGCATGGCCAGGAAGAGGAAGCGGACGTAGGAGAGCTGCTTGCCCGGCTTCTCCGGCCCGGAGCGGTGCGGCGGGTCCACCACCAGCCCGCCGATCTCCGTCGGCCCCTGGTAGTTGTAGGCGATGGAGAGCACCTTGTGCCGGAAGTGCCGGTCGAGGCTCGCCGAGTAGTGCTCCCGCTCGCTCACCTCGTAGTAGGTGTGCGGCGATTCCTTGGTGCCGTGCTGGGCGATGATCAGGCTCGTCCCCACCACCTGCTCGCTGCGGGCATCCTCGAGCACGAACAGGTATTCGCGCTCGAAGGGGTTCTTCACCTTGCCGGAGAAGCTGCGCACCGAGGTGTCGATGAGCTGCTCCAGCGTCGCCTCGTCGTTGGGGAGGTTGACGGTGTTGAGGACCGCGGCCAGTCGCTTCAGGCTGGGCAGATCCGCCCTCTGGACGTCGCGCAAGAGGAACATGGCTGGCCAGGGAAGGGCGAGGGGCAACCTACCTCACGGCGTTCTCGGGGCAAAACGGGTCCCCCAGTGCACCGGCGAGCGCTCGCCCCGCGACGGCGCTATACGAGGCCGGCGTCACCCGCGGGAGGTTTCTCCATGGCCACCCATCTCGTCGCCGGGGTCTCCGGTCACACCGGCGCCGTCCTCGCCCAGTCGCTGCTCGACCAGAAGCAGAAGGTGCGGGTCCTCGTCCGCGAGGCGGCCAAGGGCGAGCGATGGAAGAAGCGCGGCGCCGAGGTGGCGGTGGGGGGTCTCGAGGACGTGCACGCCCTGGGCGGGGCCCTGCGGGGAGCCGATTCGGCCTACCTCCTCGTCCCCCCGCCGCCCATCACCTCCACCGGGATCCTCGCTCGGGCGGAGCGGATGGCCGGAGCCTTCGCCCAGGCCATCTCCGGGAGCCACCTCCGCCACGTGGTCTTCCTCTCTTCCATCGCCGCCCAGCATCCCGAGGGGACGGGGGTCATCGTCGCCCTCCACCGCGCGGAGCAGATCCTCCGCGGCGGGAAGACACCGGTCACCTTCCTCCGGCCCGGCTACTTCGTGGAGAACTGGGCGAGCGCTCTCGAGCCGGCCAAGGGCGGCCAGCTTCCCACCTTCCTGCCGCCCGACCTCAAGTTCATCCAGGTGGCCACGCACGACATCGGCCGCGCCGCCGCCGAGCTGATCGCCGAGCACCCCAAGGCCCACCGGGTGGTGGAGCTTGCCGGCCCGGTGGAGGTGAGCCCCGGCGACGTGGCCGCGGTCCTGGGAAAGCTGCTCGGGCGTGAGGTGAAGGTCGCCCCCCAGCCGGCGTCGGCCACCGCCGCCACGCTGCAGGGCTTCGGCTTCTCCGCCGAGCTGGCCGGTCTGTTCCAGGAGCTCAACCAGGCCATCGCCGCGGGCCGGGTGACTCCAGAGAATCCGGCCGCCCTGCGCCGCGGCAAGGAGACGCTCGAGCAGACGCTGGGCGGCATGCTGAAGAAGGGCTAGCCTGTCTCCATGCTCCGAAGGCCCGCTCGCCCGGGTGGTCTCGTTCTCGCCGCGCTGATGCTGGCCACCGGCTGCAGCAGCGTCAGCGCCACCACCCGCACTTACCCGGATGCGCCCAAGTTCGCGCCCACCGACGCGTCGGCGGTGGAGATCCTCCGCAACGAGCCGGCCATCCCCTACGTCCGGCTGGGGGAGATCACCCTCTCGCTGCAGAGCAACCCCTCCCAGGACGCCATCGCCCAGACGCTGAAAGAAAAGGCGGCCGCCATGGGGGCCACCGCGGTGGTGCTCGTCTACGATGGCTCGCAGGCCATGGGCGTGATGTACAGCGGCCCGCTCTGGGCGCCGGCCGACCCGACGCAGCTCGGCCAGGTCCTCATCGCCATCGCCGTCCGCTACACCTGAGCCAGGCCATGGCGCGGACGCGTGCTGTCCTCATCGGCGGGACCGGCTACGGGGGCGCGGAGATCCTCCGTCGCCTGCTCTTCCACCCGCACGTCGAGCTGGTCCGCGTCACCGCCGCGGACAACATCGGCAGACGGGTCTCCGACGTCCACCTCAACCTCGCCGGGCTGACCGACCTCACCTTCCAGCAGCTCTCCCCGCTCGACGCCGTGGCCGGGGCGGAGGTGGCCTTCCTGGCCATGCCGCACAAGACGACGGCCCAGGTGGTGCTGCAGCTCCTCTCCTCGGGCGTGCGCATCGTCGACCTCTCCGGCGACTTCCGGCTCCGGGACCCGGCGGCCTACGAGCGGTGGTACGGGGCGGCGCACCCCGCCCCCTCGCTTCTGGCCGAGGGCCTCTTCACCTACGGTCTTCCCGAGCTGAACCGGGAAGCCATCCGGCGGGCGCGCTACCTGGCCAGCCCGGGGTGCTTTGCCACCGCCATCGCGCTCGGGCTGCTTCCGCTCGCCCGGGGCGGCGTGCTGCGGGGTCCGGTGCACACCGTGGCCTCCACCGGAAGCAGCGGGAGCGGGGCCAACCCCCAGCTCACCACCCACCACCCCCTCCGGGCGGTCAACCTCCGGACCTACAAGCCGCTCGAGCACCAGCACGTTCCGGAGATCGTCCAGACGCTGACCGCGGCCGGAGCGCGCGAGGTCGCGCTGGAGTTCGTCCCCGTCTCGGCGCCGCTGCCGCGGGGCATCTTCGCCACCTCCTTCGCCGAGGTCCCGGCGGACATGCCGGCCGCCGAGCTGCGGGCGCTGTGGACGAAGGCCTGGGAGCACGAGCCCTTCGTGCGTCTGGTGGAGGGCCGCCAGCCGGAGGTGGTGGCGGTGGCGGGAGGCAACTACGTGGAGACCGGGTTCGTGGTCGCGCCGCCCACCGGTTCCACCCGCCGCGTGGTGTGCTTCAG
>DASPUU010000201.1:0-21788 GCA_035622755.1 Myxococcaceae bacterium | reverse complement strand
CCTCGGCGCCGCCGCAGCCGAGCGCGCGCCGGAGATCGCCCAGCCACCGCCGGCGCTCGGCGGCCGGCAGCGCGAGCTGCTCGATGACCGTCACCTCCTTGCCGCCCCGGCCCTTGCGCTCCAGCCGCACCACGGCCCGCGGGGGAGCAGAGGGCGGAGAGGCCGGGCGCCGTGGCGTCGCGACGGGGAGCCGGTCGCGGAGCGACCCCAGCCCGGCGAAGGGGGTGTGAAAGGGCTCCGGCCCGGGCGCACCGGCCTTCTTCGAGCTCACTGGCGCGAGGCGTGGCGCGGCGGCGGCAGCAGCGAGGCCAGTGCGGGAGCGTCCGGGTTCCCGGCGGTCATCGCCAGGACGTAGAGAAACGGACCGGCGGCCGGCGCCGGCCGGCCGTTGACCGAGACCACCGGGGTCCCGGTGGGGTTGTAGAGCTGCGCATACTGGATGTCCTCGTTCAGGCGGTCCCGGGTGGCCGGGCTGGCCATGCACGTCTCCAGCTCCGCACGGGTGACGGTGAAGGTCGAGGTGGCGATGTCCAGGATGCGGTCGCGGGTCAGGCCGTGCTGTGCCTCGAAGAGCTTCTCCCGGAGGCGCCAGAAGTCCGGAGCCCGCTCCAGGCAGATGAGCGCCAGCGCTCCGTCGCAGCTGATGCCGTTCCCGGTCTGGGGGACGAGGGGATTGCAGGCCCCGTCGAGCGGGAAGTTGCGGGCCTCGACGGCCAGGCTCCCGGAGGGAAGCACGGCGCGGAGGCCCTCCAGCACCTGGTTGAAGTGCCGGCAGTGGCTGCAGCGGATGTCGGTCCACTCCACCACCTTCACCGGCGCCGACGCGTCGCCGAGCCGGTTGCGCTCGGGGGGGAGCAGGCCGGGGACCGACTGGCCCCGGTACTCGGCGAGCGTGTCGCTGATCGCCTGGCGCTCCGCCGGGGTGGCCTTGGCGAGGTAGGCGGCCAGGCTCGCCGGGCGGGCGGCGGCGCTGGGCACCGCCAGGGAGGCCGCCGGCAGGCTCCGGGCGGGAATGAGCAGGATCCCGTAGACGATCACCGCCGAGACGGACGGCATCCCGAGCGCCGTCCACCACTCGCCCCCCTTCGGGACCCAGGGCCGCGGGAAGGCGAAGAGGGCCACTGCGGCGAAGCCCAGGACCAGGAAGTAGGTCAGCAGACAGGTGAGGCAGAGCGCCCCGGCGCTGAAGCTCCCCGCCCCCAGGCCGGCGACGGAGAGGAGTCCGACCCCGGCGGCGACGCGGACCGCGCCCATCTCGTCCCGGATCGGCCGGCCGGAGCGCGCCCGGACGAGGAGCCACGCCGCACAGGCTGCCCCGACCAGGCCCCAGAGGATCCCCAGGGCGGCCACCGGCATTCCCACTGCGTCCTGGATGGACTTGGCGAAGGGGCTGGTCCACACCGTCTCGCAATCGACGGTCTCGTTGACGCTGCAGATGACCCGGCCCCCGGACTCCACCACCCGGAGCTCGACCCACTGGTAGATGGCCAGCCCGGCGACCGCGAGCGCGAGCAGGAGCAGGCCGAGCGCGGCGCGTGCATGAGCGGTGTGGCGGACGGGGGGCTTGCGGCTCATGGCCTGCCCGGGTTGGGTGTCATGAACACCAGGACACGGGCATCGACGGGGCCGGCATTGCGCACCCCGTGCGAGCTGCCTGCCGGACAGTGGACGACCGCCCCGGGCTCGAGGACACGCTCCTCACCGTCGACGAGGACGCTGGGACGCCCCTCGACGCCGAGGTAGAGCTTGTCCGCGTCGGCGTGTGCGTGGGCGGACTGCTCTTGCCCCGGCCTGAGGCAGTACACGTCGAGGAAGAAGCGCCGGGTGGAGAAGACGCCATGCTTGCGCAGCTTCTCCGGTGAGAAGTCCGTGAATTCGGACAGGTGGTGGAGGTTCATCCGAGCCCCCTTTATATAGCCAGCTCCGGCGGCACCATGGAATCGCTCGTGCTTCATTCCACACACGCCCGTCTGGGCGCCCACTTCGGGGCGGTCGGCGGGCACCCGGTGGTCCTGCGCTACGGCCCGGAGGAGACGGTCGCCGGCGAGCTCCAGGCGATGCGAGACGGCGCGGCGCTGGTCGACCTCTCGGGCCGCGACGTGCTCCGGGTCACCGGGCCGGACCGGATTCCCTTCCTCCACGGGATGGTGACCAACGACGTCAAGGACATGCCCGTGCACGGCGTGCGCTACACCGCGCTCCTCACCGCCAAGGGCGCGATGGTCGCCGACGCGCGGCTCGTCCGCCGGGACGACGACGTGCTCCTCCTGCTCGAACCAGGGCTCGGCCCCGGGGTGCTCGCCCACCTCGAGCGCTTCCTCATCAGCGAGGATGCGGCCGTCTCCGACACGAGCTCCGACCTCGGTCAGCTGGCCCTCGTCGGCCCCGCGGCCTGGACCCTGGCCCGCCGCGTCTTCGGCCTCCCCGGTGACGAGGCTCCGGCGGCGAGCTTCCTCGTCGGCGGGGTCGAGGGCCACGCGGTCCACGTGCTCCCCTCGTCGCTGCTCGTACCGGGCGTGGACCTGCTCGTCCATGCGGCGGACCTGGAGGCCGTCCACGCCGCCCTTCTCGACGAGGGCGCCGAGGTGGGTCTCCGGCCGGCCGGCTGGGAGGCGCTGGAGGTGCTGCGGGTGGAGCGCGGAGTGCCCCGCTACGGCGTGGACATGGACGAGCGGACCATCCCGCTCGAGGCCAACCTCGAACGAGCGCTGAATTACCAGAAGGGGTGCTACATCGGTCAGGAGGTCATCGCCCGGGCCACCTTCCGCGGCCACGTGAACCGGAAGCTGGTCGGGCTCGCGCTCGGGTCGCCGGGAGCCCCTCCGCGCACGGAGCTCTTCCAGGGCGACCGCAAGGTCGGCTGGCTCACCTCGGTGGTGCGCTCGCCCCGCCTCGGAGACATCGCGCTGGGCTACGTCCACCGCGGGGCCATCGAGCCCGGGACCGAGCTCCGGCTCCCGGGGAACGGAGGGAGCGCCGTCGTCCGGCCGCTCCCGTTCGCATGAGGCTCCGGGGATGCCTTCTGGCCGGGCTCCTCTGGCTCGCGCCAGCAGCCTCCGGGGGAGACGGAGGCGCCGCCGCCGCCCTCGAGGGTAGGCGCTGGCAGTGGGTGAGCTTCCTGGGACCGGACGGCAAGCCCCTCGTCCCTCCGCAGCCGGACCGGTACTGGATCGAGCTCCTTCCCGCCGGTCAGCTCGAGCTGCTCGCGGACTGCAACCGGGGCACCGGCCGGTGGTCGGCCGAGGGGCGGGAAGTCACCCTCCAGCCGCTGGCCACCACCCTGATGGCCTGTCCCCCCGGCTCGCTGGATTCGCGCTTCACCCGGCTCCTCGGCCAGGCGAGTCGCTTCGAGGTCCAGGGCCAGGAGCTGGTGGTGACGCTGCGAGGGGGCGCGGGCGTGATGCGCCTGGCGCGCGTCCAGGGCGAGGCCGGACCGGAGCTCCAGGGAGCGCGGTGGGGCTGGGTCAGGTTCCTCGGCAGCGACGACTCCACCGTCGTGCCCGACGACCCTGCGAAGTACGAGCTCGACTTCCTGGCAGACGGGAAGCTCCGGCTCCGCGCCGACTGCAACCGCGGCGGCGGCACCTGGTCCGCCGATGCCACCCGGCGCCTGCGACTCGATGCGGCGGTTCTCACCCGGGCGATGTGCCCGCCGGGGTCCCTCTCGGACCGCTTCGTGAAGCTCCTCGGTCAGGCCTCGAGCTACCTCTTCCGGGACGACCAGCTGGTCATCGTCCTGCGAGTCGACACGGGCTCGATGTTCTTCTCGAGGCTGCCCGCACCCCAGCCGTCGCGGTGACGGCGATGACCCCGGGAGCATGGGTCCCGGCGCTTCCGCGCGGCGCAGCCTGGCGCGTTGGCTGCACTCCGCGCTATGTCTGGCCGACCGGCGGGGCGCCGTCGCCCGGACGGGAGAGGCTGGTCGGGCCGGCGCGTCTCTCGCCCGCTGCTCCTGGCGCAGAATGTCGACCCTCGCGCTGACCACCCTGCTCCTCCTGGGCACCCAGTCCGATGCACCTCTCGCCCCGCCGAAGAGCGCCGTCTCCGCTCCTCCGGCGGCGGTGGCCGCCGCCCCCGAGGCGCACCCGCCCCCCACCGGCCAGGCGGAGCGCATCGCCATCGAGCTCCTCGTGGCCGGGGCGGCCGGGCTGGGCGCGGGCGCGTTCGGCGGCTACCTGGGATGCCTCGCCTCGCCGAGCCCGAACGGACAGTCCTGCTCGACGAGCACGGTGGCGGCGGTGGGGCTCACCACCTTCGGGTTGACCGTGGGGGCGGTGGTCCCCCTGGTCGGGAATGCGCTCGGAGGCGACGGGCTCCTCTGGGTCTCCTGGCTCGCCGAGGCCGCCGGGCTCGGCGGGGGACTGGCCCTGGCGCAGGGGAACCCGACCAACGCCATGTACTTCGCTGCGCCGCTGATGCTGGTCGGCGCCATCGCCGGCTACGAGCTCACCACCGGCCGCGGGCCTCCACCGAAGGACGACGCCGGCGTCCGGGCGGTGTCGGTGGCGCCGCTCCCCTCCGGCGCGGCCCTGGCCGTGGTGGGGCGCTTCTGATGCGCGGACCGGTGGCCCTCCTGATGCTGGTCGCCGGCTGCGCGGTCCCCCACGGGCCGGACCGGACGGCCTCCGAGCAGGACCTCGGCCTGGAGCTGGGGTCGGAGCTGTCCTCGGCGCTGGCGCGTGCCAGCGGTCCTCTACCCGAGGGCTATGCCTGGCCGGTGCCGGCCGGGTGGTCGAGCGATGTCTCCCCGCTCCCCCCGCCGTTCCAGCCCCGCCTCGCGGTCCACGGCCGCGAGGAGGTGCGGCTGGCGCCGGGCTACCTCGAGCGCGGGTCGCCCGACTTCCGGACCTCCGGTTTCGTGTGGTGGCTCCCTCGCCGGCAAGGGCTCGGGGCTGCCGCGCTCTCCGACGACCTGACCGAGTACGACCGCGCGCGCATCGCCCAGGCGACCGGCGGCGCCCCGGTCGACCCGTCCCGCGTCCTGACCCGTCTCGCCCCGCTGGGGGACTTCGCCCAGGGGCGGCCGGTGCGCATCTTCGCCGGCGGCGTCGACGCCGAGGGCACCTTCACCCGGGGCGCGTCCATCGAGCTCACCCCGCCGCGGATGGTGCGCGTCTTCACCGGGCGGTCGAGCACGCTCGATGCCCAGGACGGCAGCGCCGAGGTCCGGCTCCATCTCCTGGTGTCCGTCTTCGACTGCCCGGCCGCCTCCCACACCGTGGTGCTGGTCCTCGCCTCTCCGCAGCCCCTGCGGGGCGCTCTCTGGCGAGGGCTGGTCGACCAGGCGGGGGAATTTCGCTGCCGCTGAGCCGCTGGCCGGCGGGCCACGTCCGCTGGTAGAGGTGTGCCGGAGAGCATGGTCCCGTCGGCCTCCTTCCGCCGCGCCACCTGGGCGCTCCTCACCTTCACGCTGGCGGTCATCGCCTGGGGGGCCCTGGTGCGCGCCTCGCACAGCGGGGATGGATGCGGAGCCAACTGGCCCACCTGCAACGGCGAGCTCTTTCCCACCGGCGGGGTGCTCAAGACCCGCATCGAGTTCACCCACCGGGTGATGAGCGGCGCGGTGCTCGCGCTCACCGCCGCCTGGGCCGCGTGGGCCTTCCGCCTCTCCCCCGCCGGGAGCCGCGTCCGCCGCGGGGCCGGGGCGGCGGCAGTGCTCGTCCTGGGGGAAGCGCTCATCGGCGCGGGCATCGTGCTCCTCCGCCTGGTGGGGACCGACGCCTCGGTGACGCGAACCGCGGGCATGGGCCTGCACCTGCTCAACACCTTCCTCCTCCTGGCGGCGCTGCTGCTCACCGGGCTGTGGGCCGGCGGCCTGGCCACACCCCGGCTCCGGGGTCAGGCCCCGGTGAGCACGCTGCTCTGGGCCTCGCTCGGGGCGCTGGTCGTCCTGGGCATGACCGGGGCGGTGGCCGCGCTGGGGGACACGCTCTTCCCGTCGCGCTCGCTCGGCGAGGGCATCCTCCTCGACGCCTCTCCGACCGCCCATTTCCTCCTGCGGCTGCGCATCCTCCATCCGGCGCTGGCCGCCTTCGCCGCCAGCCTCCTCCTCGCCACGGCCGCGGTGTCGGCCGTGCTCCGCCCGGGGCCGGCGGTCCGGCGTGCCGCCCTGGCGGTGGCCGCCCTGGTCGCCGCGCAGATGCTGGTGGGCCTGGTGAACCTCCTCGCCCTGGCGCCGGTCGGCCTGCAGCTGCTTCACCTGGCCGTCGCCGACCTCGTCTGGCTGGCCACGGTGGCGCTCTTCGCCACCGCCCTGGCCGAGGACGCTCCGAGGCTGGCGATGGCGGACTCCACCCCGGCCGGCGCCCAGCGCTAGGCCCTCAGGGCGCTCCGGTGACCGGCACGTCGAGCAGCGGCGCGCCCTTCGCCTCCGGGGCCTCGTAGTGCCACCATTCCGCCCGGTTGATGCGAAAGCCGGCCGCCTCCATGACCGTGCGGAGGAGATCGCGGCGCCCCCCGACCTCGGGGGACGACGCCTTGGCCCCGTGGCGGGCGGCGGGTCCGAAGGCATCGAAGGCGGTGGGCATCTCCACCTCGCTCCCGTCGAGGAGGATGAGGGTCACGTCCACCGCCGCTCCGCGGTTGTGGTGGCTCCCGGTGCGCGGGTCGGCGACGTACCCTTTCTTGGGCATCCGCTCCCACATCGCCCACTGGACGGCGTGCGGCCGGTAGCAGTCCCAGACCTTGAGCCGGTAGCCGGCGCGCGCGGCCGCGGCGGAGGCGCGGGCGAGGCGCTCCGCCACCGGGCGGAGGAGAAGGCAGCGCGCGCCGGGCGGGTAGAAGGCGTGTCCGAAGAAGTTGTCCGCCCGGGCGTAGCGCAGGTCCACCGCCAGGCCGGGGACCGCCGACGCCGCGTCGACCAGGTCCGGCGGCGCGGCCGGGGCGGCCGCCAGGAGCGCGAGCCCGAGGAAGCTCCCGCTCACCGGGCGGCGTACCGCGTGGGGTCCGGGACGCCCGCCGCCTGGAAGCCCAGCCGCCGGATGAGGCAGCTGTCGCAGCGGCCGCAGGCCCCGCCGTCCGGGGCCGGGTCGTAGCAGCTGTGGGTGAGCGCGTAGTCCACCCCGAGCCGCACGCCGGTGCGGATGATCTCCGCCTTGGAGAGCCCTGAGAGTGGGGCGTGGATGCGGAAGCGCTCGCCCTCGACGCCGGCGCGAGTCGCGAGCGTGGCCAGCGCCTCGAAGGCCTGGATGAATTCCGGCCGGCAGTCCGGGTAGCCGCTGTAGTCCACGGCGTTGACGCCGATGAAGATGTCCCGGGCGCCCACCACCTCGGCCAGGCCGAGCGCCAGCGCGAGAAGGAGCGTGTTGCGCGCCGGGACGTAGGTGACCGGGATGCCCCGGGCCCGTTCTGATTCCGGCCGGTCCTTGGGCACCGGCACGTCGGCGGTGAGCGCCGAGCCTCCGATGGTCCTGAGGTCGACGGTGACCTCGCGTACGGCGCCCACGCCCATCGACCGGGCCACCGCCCGGGCCCGCTCCAGCTCGACCTGATGGCGCTGGCCATACCGGACGAGGAGGCATTCCGGCTCGAAGCCCGAGGAGCGAGCCAGGGCCAGGCAGGTCGCCGAGTCGAGGCCGCCAGACAGCAGCACCACCGCCCGCTTCACGGCGGTGAGGCCCGGCCCTGGCCGGTGAGGCCGAAGCTGACGGAGCAGGGCGGCGGGATGGGCACGTTGCAGCCGCCGTCCTGGAGGGGATCGGCGCAGCACAGAGTCGGATCCGGGAACACCTGGTCGACGAGCACTCCACAGGCCGGGCTGTCTTGTGTCTGCCAGGTGCCCTGGATGTCGATGGGCGGAGGGCCGTCGGGAATCCCACCGTCGCATCCCCCGTCCAGGTCGGCGTAGATGCGCAGCTCGATGGTCTCCGTCACCACGGCCACGCAGCCGGCATCGGCGGGCGGCTGGTCGTTTCGGACGAAGAGGCGATTGGCCGAGGCGACGGTGGTCACCGTCTGCCCGTCGAAGGTGCCCACCGAGGTCGCGCTCTGGGCGCCGGACTGGTAGCTGATGAAGCCGTAGCCGCCGTCAGGCTCGGTGGAGACGACGAGCACGGTGGCGCCGGCGTCCGGGTAACCGGCGTCGCCGCAGGGGCCGACCCCACCGTCGAGGCAGAAGCCGGGCAGGTTGGCGAAATCGAGGCAGGAGTTGCTCTGGCCGACGAGCGCGGTGTCGAAGCTCCCCACCAGCTGCCCCGGGTACTGGATGCCCGACGTGCAGGCGGCAACCGCGGACAGTCCGAGGACGACGGGGACGGCGAGCAGGGAGCGAGACATCGGAGCGGAGTCGCCTCGGGACTCTACACGAGCGCCACGGCGCGCTGGACGACGGCCCGGAAGGCGGGGCTGGCCGCCAGGATGGCGGCCACGTCCAGTCCCTCCACGTCCGACCCGCGGGCCGCGGGCTCGAGGAGGAGCAGCACGCGGGCCGCGGCCAGCGGCGCCGGGACCGCGGTGAAGGCAGCCGCCGCCACCTGGGCCACCGCATCCAGCGGTCCGGGCAGCGCCAGGCCCACGCCGGCCTCCCCGAGAAGGAGGGCGAGCGCGGCGAGGAAGGTCAACTCGGCCGCGCCGAAGTAGCTGAGGCCTCCCGCTCCGAGGACGAGCGTCTCCGGGCCAGCCATCCAGGCCTCGGGTCCGCCGACCGGGTCGAGGTAGACGACCACCTCGGGCGCACCGAGCGCGGCGAGGGCCTGCCCCAGGGCGGCGTGCAGCTGGGGCATGCTGGCGGCCTCCACCGCCATCGCTCCCTGGGGCAGGGGGGTGGTCCGCACGGCGCGCGGACGCGCCACCGGAGCCACCGAGCGCGGAAGCTCGGAGAGCGGGAGCTCGCCGGAGGCAGCCAGGGCGAAGGCCTCGGCGCGCACGGCCGCCTCGGCGCGGCCGGTGCGCCGCAGCGCCTCCGCGTAGGCTGACCAGCCGGTGACGTCGAGCCAGCCCTCGAGGAGGAGGGCCGGCCACAACCCGGCGGCGATGCTGGCGCCGGCGTCCGACGGTGCCAGGCGCTCGGCGACCTCCCGGCGCGCTTCGTGGGTCAGCTCGCCTTCGGTTCCGGCGATGAGCTGGGCGGCCCGCTCGAGGAGGCCGGCGCGCGCTGCCTCGAGGCCCAGGGCGGCTCGCTCCGCGGGCGACTGGACCAGCTGCTCGCGCAGGGCGAAGGCCTCGTCGGAGCGCCCGAGCTCCTCGGCCAGCGCCGCCCTCTCGGCCAGGAGGGCGGAGGTCTCGGGAAGCTCGCCCAGCATCCGGTACGCGTCCTCGGAGCGCCCCAGCCGCGCATAGGCCGAGGCCAGCGCCGGCCGAAGGTCGGCGAGCGCGCCCGGACCGGCGAGCGCGACCAGGCGCTCGGCGAGCTCGACGAAGCGGCCCGGGTCGGACTCGGCCGGGGTGAGCCGCAGGAGCCTCTCCACCGGAGCGGTCGAGGCCGGGTCCTCGGCCATCGCCTCGCCGAAGGCGGCCCGCGCCCGGTCCGGCTGGCGGAGCTCGAGGGCGAGGTCGCCGAGCTGCGTCCGGATCCCGGCGCGCCGGCCGGGCTCGGCGGTGGCCTCGACCCAGGCGGAGAGGGCCGAGAGGGCGTCCTCGAGGCGATTCTCGTCCCGGGCCCTCCGGGTGATCTCCTCCCAGAGCGGGGCCGAGCGGGCCGGGACGCGCTCGGCCAGGCTGCGCAGGGCCCGCTCGCGCTCGCTTCCCCGGCGGGCGCGGGCATAAGAGGCCAGCGCATCCACCAGCGCCTCGGGAGCTGAGGCGTCGAGCTGCTCCAGGACCTCCCACAGGACGGCATCGCCCTCGCCGAGCGCGACCAGGCGGGCCAGGGCCTCCACGCGGAGCGCTCCGTCGGTGCCCGGCTCCGGCGCGGGAGGAGCGAGGAGCACCGCCCGGTCGAGCGCCGAGGCCAGCTCCGGGGCGCGCACGGCCTCGCAGAGCCGCGCGGCACGCAGGCGCTCGTCGGCGGTCCCATCCCTGAGCACCAGCGCGGCCAGGCGGCGGACCGCCTCCTGCTCCGGGGACGCGGCCACCGCTGCCCAGAGGGCCTCGCGCACGCGGACGTCGTCCCCGAGCGCCTCGGCCACGGCCAGGGCCTGAGCGTGGGCCCCGTGGGCGAGCAGGGGCGCGTACCCGCGCCGCACGGCCGCCTCGGTGGCGCCGACCCGCACCAGCCGATTGGCCCACTCGAGGGGGGAGAGGGTCTCCGGCGAGGTCTCGGCCAGGGTCTCGAGCAGGGCCCGGGCCTCCCCGGCGTCACCGGCCCCCTCCCAGGCGTCGGCGGCCTCGAGCAGCAGCGACGGTCGCTCGGCCTCCGTGGCCCTCTGCGCGGCATGCCCGAGGGCCGCCGCGGCGCTGGCCATGTCGCCCGCCTCGCGCATCACGGCGGCGAGGAGGACGAGCGAGGCTCGGGTGGGCTCGGCGGCGACCGAGGCGCGGGCGTAGGACGCGGCCCGCTCGCCGTCGCCGGCGGCCCGGGCCAGCTGAGCCGCCTCGAGGAGCAGGGCGGCGCGCGGCCCGGGCGGCTGCAGCTCGGCGCGGGCGGCCAGCGCCGCGGCCCGGGCGAGGGGGGTCTCGGCGAGCAGGGGCTCGAGCAGCTCGAGGGCCTCGGAGTAGGCCGGCGATGGCCCGGCGTCGACCACCGGCTGGAGGAGCGCACGCAGGCGGTCCGGCGCGGCACCCGCCCCGAGGGCCCGGGCCGCCTCGACGCGAAGCGCGGCGCCGGCGCCGTCGGCCGGGAGCTGGGGGACGAGCGCCTCCAGGGTGCGGGCGAGGGCCGGGGCATCGGCCCGCTCCCGGTGGAGCTGCGCGAGCGCGCGGAGCGCCGCGACGTGGGTGGGCTCGGCCCGGACGGCGGCCTCGAGCGATGCGAGCTCGCGCTGGCCATCACCGCGGTGGCTGGCCAGGGCGGCCGCCTCGAGGAGCAGCGTGGCGGCGCGGCTCCCTCCCGACGCACGGGCCGCCCGCTCGAGGAGGGACTCCAGCTCCTCGTGCCTTCCGGCGGAGCGGAGCCCGGCGAGCGCGCGGTCGACCACCGCGGCCTCGGCGGGGCGGAGCTCGGCCAGGGGTAGGAGGGCCTCGAGCGCCTCCACCGGGTCCTCGAGGAGCCCGGCCGCCCGCCGGTAGAGGGCCTCCGCCTCCTCCGGGCCGGCGGCCCGCGCGAGCCGGAGCGCGGTGCGGAAGGCCCCGGGGGAATCCTGCCGCCGGGCATAGACCTCGGCGAGGAGCGAGAGCGCCTGCCGCCCGCGTTCACCGTCCGGGTCGGCGGTCACCACCGACTCGAGCATCTCGCCGGCGTCCTGGAGCGCGCCCGAGCCGAGCGAGGCGTGGCCGAGCCGAAGCTTGATGCGCAGGACCTGCTCGGTGCTCAGCGTGTCCCTCCCGGCGGCGAGGACCCGGCGGTCGTAGGGCTGCGCGGCCTGGGGTCCACCCGCCTCGGCGGCCAGATCTGCCCGGGCGAGCAGGGCGCCGACGTCGTCGGGCCGCACCCGCAGCAGGGCATCCCAGACCTCGGCCGCCCGGAGCGGCTCCCCGGCGCCGGTGAGCAGCCCGGCCGCCTCGGCGAGCAGCGCGGGCGCCTCCGAGGCCACGGCCCGCGAGCGCTGGACGAGCAGGTCGGCCAGGGCGCGCACGTCGCCGGCGACGCGCGCACGGCGGGCGGCGAACGCCACGTCGGAGTCCGGGGCATGCACGAACGCCCGGTCCTCGGCGGCCAGGGCGTCGGCCTCGAGGCCGGCGGCGCGGAAGGCGCGGGCGGCCTGGAGATGGCTCTGGGCGGCCTCGGTGCTCACCTGCCGGTCGGCCCTGGCCAGATGGAGGGCGGCGGCGGCGCGGAAGTCACCGGTGGAGGCGAGCCAGGCCAGGTGCCGCTCGGCGGACGGATTCCGGAAGGGATCGGCGCGGAGGAGCTGGGCGTCGTAGGGCGCGGCGTCCGCCGGGCGGCCGGCCTCGGAGAGAAGGTCGGCCAGCTCCGCGGTCAGCGAGAGGTCGCCGGGCCGGAGCGCGTGGGCGGCGGCCAGCGCGTCCACCGCCGCCCCGACGTCACCGAGGCGCTCCCGGTGGATACGGGCGGCGGCGCGAAGGGCGCGGGCCCGCGCCTCCGGATCGCGGAGACCTCGGGCCGAGCCGGCGTAATAGGAGGCGAGCTCGGCGAGCCGTCCCGAGCCCTCGAGCAGGCGCACCAGCCGGGCCTCGGCCGGCGGATGGCCGGGCACCTCGATGAGCGCCTCGCGGAGGAGCGCCTCCGCCCGGGTGGCATCCTCGAGCGGCCCGAGGAGGAGCTCGGCCGCCGACAGCCGCGCGTCGGCGCGGGCTCCCGGCGTGGGGTGGAGCGGGACGCCGCGCTCCAGCCAGGCCGCCTGGCCGCGCCAATCCTCGCGGCGCGCGGCCAGCTCCGCGGCGCGCTCGGCGGTGGCCAGCGCCGGATGGAGCTCGAAGCTGCGGGCCAGCGCGGCCTCCGCGGCGGCCCGGTCTCCCCGGTGAAGCAGGAGCTCCGCGCGACGGAGCTCCGCGCGCGCGGCGCGGGGCGCATCCCCGACGGCCCGCGCCCGCTCCCGGAGCGAATCCAGCGCGCCCAGGGCCTCGTCGGTCCGCTCGAGCGACGCGGAGACGTCGGCCAGCTCTTCCAGGGCCACCAGCGCTCCGGTCACGTCGCCCGCCTCGGCAGACTCGGTGGCCAGCGCGCGGAGCGCGACGACCAGCTCGGTGTTGCGCCCGGTGTCGCGCAGGAGTTCGGCCTGGACGCGGCGGGCGCCGACCGGGTCGGGCATGGCCCGGGCGGCCCGCTCGAAGAGGCGGAGGGCGAGGTCGTCATCGGCCAGCTCGGCCCGGGCGCGCCGGCCGAGCGCCAGGAACATCTCGCCCACCTGGAGGCTCGGGGCCCGGCCCTCGAGCGAGCTGGCGAGGAGGGCGATGGACTCTCGCGGATTTTCCCGGGCGATGAGATCCGCCAGCCGCTCCACCGCCGCGGTGCTGAGCGGCCGCTCGCGCAACAGCCCGCGCAGCGTCTCCACCGCGGCCCTCTCGTCGCCCGAGGCGGCGAGCAGGTCGGCGTAGGCCAGGAGCAGCTCCTCGTCGCGGTCCGGAGCGTCCTCGAAGGTGGCCGTGGCCGCCGCCTTGGCGAAGAGGGGAAGCGCCTCGGCTCGGGCCCCGGCGCGGTAGAGGTCGAAGGCCAGGGTGCGCAGCTCCTCGCCGGCGGCCGGGCTGAGCTCCTCGGCGCGCCGCCGCAGGGCCAGGGCCTCGGCCTGGGCATCGGCGCGGGCGCAGGCCGCGGCCGCCTCGCGAAGGAGGCCGGCGCCCTCGGCCGGCGGCAAGAGCCGCGCCGCCTGCCGGGCGGTCTCGGCGGCCTCTTCCCAGGCTCCCCGGGCGACGAGGAGGCGCAGCAGCTGCCGGCGCACATCGGCGGCGGATGGATCGAGCTGTGCCGCGCGCCGCAGGGCGGCCTCGGCCGGTCCCTCCAGGCCGAGCCGGTCGAGGTAGAGCGCGCCGAGCTCGGCGTGGAGGTGGGCCGACTCCCCCTTCGGTGCGTGCGAGGCGCGCGCCGCCAAGAGCTCGGCCACCCCCGCCCAGTCTCCGCCGCGCTCGAGCAGTGCCTGGAGGCGGCTCGAGGCGCCGGCGTTGGCCGGATCGAGCGCCAGCGCGCGCTCCAGGCTCTCGGCGGCGACCCGGGCGTCGCCCCGGCCCTCGGCGAGCTCGGCGCGACGCAGGAGTGCCTGGACGCGCAGCCCCGTCGGGCCCTGGTCGGCGGCGCGGAGCAGCGACTGGAGAGCGCCGTCGACGTCGCCGGCGGCCACCGACGCCTCGGCAACCCCGAGCTGGGCCTCGCTCGCCAGGGCGTCGACGACCGCGGTGGAGGCGGCCTCGGCGAACGCCGCCCGGGCCTCGAGGGCCGACCCCTGGGCGAGGAGCGCCCGGGCGAGATGCAGGATGCGCGGCGCCGCCTCCTGGCGGAGACCGGGGGCCGACGCCGCCGCCGAACGCCAGGCAGCCAGCTCGGCCTGGGCATCGCCGTCCGACCGTGCCAGCTCCGCCACCTCGCGCCACAGTGTCCCGGGGTCGGCCGCCTCCCTGGCCGCGGCCATGAGATCGGCACGGGCCTCGCTGGTCCGCCCGAGGGTACGGAGCAAGCGGGCTCGCTCGACCAGGTGTCCGCCGCGCACCGACCCCACCGTGGCGGCGGCCAGGGTGGTGCGCAGGGCCAGCACCTCCTCCTCCGCCCCGGGAGTCGCGGCCAGGAGCCCGAGCAAGGCCTCGGCCGCCCAGGCGTCGCGCGCGTCCCGGGCGAGGAGGTGGCGGAGGACGGGCATCGCATCCGTCGGGCGGCCCATCTCGACGCTCAGCGCCACCAGCTCACGGGCCACCTTCTCCGCCTCCGCCCCAGTGAGGCGAGACCAGAGCGCGCTGAGCAGGGACTGGAGCGCCTCCAGCGCCCCCGCCTGGCGGTGCAGCGCGGCCAGCTCCAGCTGGGCGGCAACGTCCTCCGGCACGAGAGCGACGTAGGCGGCCAGGTGGCGGCGAGCCTGCTCCGGCGCCCCGGAGGCGGAGGCGGCGATGGCCGCGCCGCGCAGGAGGCGGGCCCGCTCGGCCGGGGGGAGCCGGGAGGGCTCGGAACGCGCCAGCGCCAGAGCGGTCTCGAAATCCTGGAGCGCCTCGGCCGGATGCGCCGCCCGGCGAAGGGTGGCCCGGCGGGCGCGCGCGCCGATGAGGTCCGGGTCGAGCTTCAGGGCGGCGTCGAGCCAGGCCAGCTGGCGGCCTTCGTCCGGGCTGACCTCCGCCGCGCGGAGGAAGAGCCGGGCCGCGGTCCGGGGCTCGCCGGCGCTCTCCGCCTGGCGTGCCAGGAGCTGCGCCGCCCCGGGCCGGTTTCCCTGCTCCAGCTCGAGCTCGGCCAGGGTCTCGAGGATCTGCCCGGCGAGCGGGCCTTCCCGCTGGAGCTCGAGCGCGGCGTAGAGCTTCTCGTGGGCCGCCTCGCGGTGACCGGCGAGGAGGAGCGCCCGGGCGGACTTGAAGAGGAGGGGGGCGGCCGCCTCCGGCCGGCCGGTGGACCGGAGGAGCTGCGCCCGCGCCGCCCAGAGCTCGGCCAGCTCCCGGCTCTGGCCGAGCTTCTCGTAGATCGCCTCCAGCCGCTCGGCCAGGGCATCGTCGGCCGGGCGCCGGGGGAGCGCCTGGGCATAGTGGGCGGCGGCGCCGACGGCATCGCCGAGCAGCTCGCAGGCGCGGCCGAGCTTGGCATGCACCTCGGCCAGGGTTTCCGGGGGGGCGGTGCGCGGCAGCGTGGCGAGCACGTCCTCGAGCGCCCGCCGGGCGTGCTCCGGACGCTCGCACCGGAGCGAGAGGTCGGCCAGTTCGAGCAGGACGGCCGGCTCGGGCTGGAGCCGCGCCGCCTTCTCCAGGGCGACCAGCGCCTCTCCCACCCGCCCGAGCCGCGCCTCGAGGACCTGCGCCAGCTCGCGCAGGGCGGCCACGGCGAGCCGGAGGTCGTGGTTGGCCTCGGCGACGCGGGCACGCTGCTCGAGCGCCGCGGCCAGCCCGGGCATGTCCGCCCGGCGCCGCTGGAGCCCGCACAGCTCTCCGAGCGCGGAGAGGTCATCAGGCTCGAGCCGGAGGACCTCGGCCAGCGCCTCGGCGGCCAGCGCCAGGTCGCCGGCCAGATCACGGGCGGCCACCGCCAGCCGGCGCAGGAGCCGGCCGCGCTCGGCCGGATCACGCGCCTGTGCCGCCAGCGCCTGCAGACACCGGCACAGGAGCGGCCCATCGCGTCGCTGCTCGGCGATGGCGAGCATTCCCTCCAGGGCGGCGCGGTTGGCGGGATCGGCCTCGAGCGCGCGGGACAGGAGCGCCTCGGCGAGGACCGGGTTGTCGAGGCGGACACGCTGGAGCTCGCCGGCCTCGGCCAGGGCGGCGGCCCGCGCCGGGGCGGCGGGGAGGAGCGGGGCGGCCCGCTCCAGCGCAGCGGCCAGGCGCGCGGCGTCGCCCTGGGCGCGATAGAGCGGCACCAGCTCCAGGAGGACCTCGGTATCGTCGGGGGCGAGCTCGAGCGCCGACTCGAGATGTGCCCGCGCCTGGCCGGCGTCGCCGAGGCGGGAGCGCTCGAGCGTGGCCAGGGCGCGGTGCGCCCGGTGCGCGGCGGCTCGGACCGGCGCGGCCTGGGGGTCCCTGCCGGCCAGCTCGATGCCCTGGAGATACCCGGTGATGGCCTCGGAGACGCGCCCCAACCCCTCGGCGGCGTGCGCCGCGGCGACGAGCGCCTCGGGGTCGGCGGGGAGGAGGGCCACCGCCTCGCGGTAGCGGAGCAGGGCATTGTCCAGGTTCTGCAGCCCCACCTCCCACACCCGTCCGGCGAGGAGGTTCGCCCTCCCCACCTGGGCCAGGTCGTGGCGGCCGAGCGCCACGTCGCGGAGCCGGTCCAGCGCCTTCAGCGCGCGGAGGTGGTCACCGGCGCGGTGACAGAGCTCTCCGAGATGCTCCAGGGCGCCGGGGTGGTCGGGGGACAACCGCAGGGCGGCCTCGCAGTGCAGGCGTGCGCCGGCGACGTCCTCCTCGGCGAGGACGGTGAGCCGGGCCAGCTGGACGTGCGCCTCGGCCGCCTCGGCCGGGTCCCGGGAGAGCGCCGAGATGCGCCGGTAGGCACGGATGGCCCCGGCCCGGTCGGCCGCCGCGTCGGCGGCCCGGGCCAGCGACCGCAGCGACGGGAGATGGTCGGGGCGCAGTCCGAGCAGCTCGTGCAGCGCCCGCATGGCCATCTGCGGGGCCTGACCCTCGGCGACGCGCGCTGCCGCCTGGGCCGCGGCGGCTGCCGGAGCATCCTCGCCGCGCTTGCGGGCCAGGTTGCACAGCGCCAGCCACCGCTCCGCGGCGCGGGCCGCCTCGCCCCGCCGCTCCCGGACCACGGCCTCCACCCACTGCGGGGCGGCGCTGGTCGGACGGCGCCGGGAGACCGTCTCGGCGACGTCGAGCGCCAGCTCGTGTGCCCCGGGGTCGGCGACGAGCAGCCCGAGCAGTCGCTCCAGCGCGAAGGGGTGCGCATCCTGGGGCTCGGCCCCGCGCAGGTAGGCGTCGCGCGCATCCTTGAGCTTCCCGGCGGCGAGGAGGGCCTCGGCATCGGCGAAGGCGCGCGCGCCCTCCAGGGTGAAGAGGAGCTCCTCGTCGAGGAGGGCCGGGGAGGGCAGCCCGGCCGAGGCGAAGCGCAGGCGAAGGGCGACCGGGGAGACGTCCAGCCCGGTGAGCCGTGCCCCGTCGAGCGACGGGACACGGAAGCCACGGGTGACCGCGGCCACCTGGACCAGGGGAGGAAGGACGCGGGCGCTGAACCCGGTGGTGCCCCGGAGCTCGACCTCGGGGAGAAGCCGGGCGGACTGCGCGGCCCGGGCGAGCAGGAGCGGGACCATGGCCGCCGGCGTGGGCGAGAACCCGTAGAGCCGGACGTCGTAGAGGTAGACACCGAGGCGCTCGCCGTCGGCGTCGAAGGCGACCTTGAACGTCGCCGGCGCGCCGGCCGGGCCCCGCAGCCGGGCCTGTCCCTCGAGGTAGCCGGTCCGGAAGGTGAGCTGGACCTCCTCCAGCTCGAGCGCCGCGGCGGCCACGTCCTGCACCGCCCGGCGGATCCGCTCGGCGTCGAGCGTCACCTCGAGGAAGCCGAACTGGAGCGTCTTCTTCTGGTAGCGGAGCGCGCCGCCCGAGACGTTGAAGGGAAAGCTGACGTCCGGAATCTGCAGGCCGAAGTCGGTGATGCGGACGCCGGGCGCGACCTCCAGCGGCGGAAAGGCCACGAAGGCACGCCGGTCCAGGAGCCGCAGCTCGGGGGCCGCGGCCCTGCCGACCTCGGGCTCGCGCTTTTCTTCGCCGGCCATGTCGTCCAGGACGGGGCCGCTCTGGAGGGGTCCCCGGGGGAGGGAAAAGGGTAGCACCCGCCCTCGGAGCGCCCAAGTTTCCGGGGCTTTCCGAGTTGATATGGTCGGCGGCTCAGGGCCCCGTGCTACCCCTCAACTCGCTCGTCCTCGACGAACGCTTCCGGGTGCTGGGCCACCTCGGAGGCGGCGGTATGGGCGAGGTGTACCTCGCCGAGCAGGTCAGCCTCGGGCGGCGGGTGGCCCTCAAGGTGCTCCGCCGCGAGGTCGGGCAGCAGCCCGGGATGAGCGAGCGCTTCCGGCGCGAGGCCCGTCTCCTGTCCTCGGTCGAGCATCCGGCGGTGGTGCGGGTCATCGACTTCGGCGAATCGGCGGAGGGCACCTGCCTGGTGATGGAGCTGGCCGAGGGGGAGACCCTGCTCCAGGCGCTGGAGGCCGGCCCGCTGGATCCCGAGCGCGGTCGACAGGTGGTGGTGCAGCTGGCCGAGGGCCTGGCCGCCATCCACGAGCGGGGAATCATCCACCGCGACCTCAAGCCCGAGAACGTGGTGCTCACGCCCGGGCCGCGGGGCGAGCAGGCGCGGCTCCTCGACTTCGGCATCGCCCGGCTGGTGGAGCCCGACCCCGACTCGCGCGGGCTGAGCCAGGTGGGCGTGGTGCTCGGAACGCCGGAGTACCTCTCGCCGGAGCAGGCCATGGGGGCGCCGCTGGACGCGCGGAGCGACATCTACTCGCTCGGGGTGCTCGCCTACCGGATGCTCACCGGGCAGCTGCCCTTCCAGGGCCCCAACGCGCGCGACTACCTCGTCCAGCACGTCAGCGCCGCCCCGAGGCCGCTGCTCCAGCTCGCCCCCCGCGTCGCCACCCAGCCGGACCTGGCGGCGACGGTGATGCGCTGCCTGGCCAAGGATCCCAAGGCGCGGCCGCAGGCGGCCCGGGACGTGGTGGCGGCGCTTCAGCCGGTTCCGGCACGTGTCCCCACCCCGGTCGTCGCGCCCGCCGTGCATCGCGACTCGGTGAGCCAGCAGATCTACAGCGAGAAGACGCAGGCCTCGGCGCGCGTTCTCCCCGAGCTCTCGACCAGCGAGACCACCGGTTACCGGACGATTCCCGGAGGCCGGCTCCGGTTCTGGCTCGTCCGGCTCGGCGCGGGGTTGGCCGCGCTCGCCGTCCTGGCGGGCATCGTCCTCTGGTCGCTCGGGCCTCCCCGCGCGCTGGCGCGGGCCCGGGCGCAGATCGCCTCCGGGCGTGCCGAGGAGGCGCTGGCCACCCTCGGGCAGCAGGGGCGAGGACCGCTCTCACCGGACGCGGAGGCGCTCCGCGCCGCCGCGCTGCACGCGCTCAAGGATCATGACCAGGAGCTCGTCGCCCTGCAGCTGGGGCAGCGGTCGGACGAGGCCCTGGACCCGCTCGTCCTCGCCGGCGTGAGCGAGGATCTGATGCACGGCCGGGGCGAGGCGGCGAGGAAGGAGTGGCTGGCCGGGCTCGACCCGGTGCGGCTCACCGCGGCGCTCAAGTCGGTGGCTTCCTCGGGAACGACGGATGCCGCGTGGGGAGCGCTCCGCTACCTGGACTCGGAGAAGCGCCTCGACGCGGGCGAGCTCAGCGCGCTCTACCTCGGCTGGCTGGAGCAGAAGGAGTGCGCTCCGCGTGCCGCCGCCGCGCGCCGTCTGGCCGAGCTCGGGCAGGCGGATGCCGTGCCGGCCCTGCAGCGAGCCCGCCGCAAGGCACGGGCCGGGTGCGGGCTCGAGGAGATGTCGGCGGCGTTGCGGGCGTTCGAGACCCGGCCGCCGGGACACTGAGACCCAGCTCTGCGAGGTGGTGCGCCGCCCCTACCCCTTCGAGAAGCTCGTGGGCAGAGGCCGGGGTCTCCGACTCGCGACGTCTCCTCCCCCGGGGTCCGCTCAGCGTCTTCCGCGCCGAGCCTTGACCGCCGCACGGCGCCGCGCCGGCTTCCCCTTCGGCCTGGCGGCGCGCGCCGCCGGAACCGGGGCGTGGCAGACGGCCTCGAGGTTGTGGCCGTCCGGCCCGATGACGAAGGCGCCGAAGTAGTTCGGATGGTAATCGGTGCGGAGCCCGGGCGGCCCGTTGTCCGTCGCCCCGGCGGCGAGCGCCTGGCGATAGAAGCCCTCGACGTCGCCCCGCGAGGCGGCGGCGAAGGCGATGTGCATCGGCTGCGTCGGAGAGCCGGGCTTGATCCAGAAGACGGGCTTTCTCTTCGTCCCGAAGCCCACGAACTGCTCGAAGCGCATGCTCACCCCGTACCCGAGAGGAGCCAGGGCCCGGGTGTAGAAGTCGATGGCGCGATCCAGGTCGGACACGGTCAGCGTGAGGTGATCGATCATCGTCGGTGGCGTCAAGTCGCGGGGTCGAACTGCTCGGCGACGGTGAAGCGCAGCTTCAGGCCGGAGAGCGCGAACTCGGCGGGGCTGGTCGGGCGGATGCGGCGCACCACCGTCTCGCCCGTCTCGTGGTCTCGCACGGTGAGCTCGAAGCTTCCCTCGGTGCGGAGGATGAACACGTCCATCCCCAGCTGATGCTCGCTGCCGTCGCAGGCCAGGAAGCCGAGCAGGATGCGCGCCGTCCCGCCGGCGCTGCCCACCGCCAGGCGGCTCTTCCCGGCGGGCTGGACGCCCCCGGCGCAGGCCAGCGAGGCCGCGCCCTCCACGGAGAGCCAGCGGTGCAGCTGGGCGTCGCTCTTCGCCGCGGCGCCAAAGGCGGCCACCCCGGAGAGCGCGATCCCCACGATGCTCAGGAGCGCGAAGGTGGTGACGATGCGGATCACGGGACGAGCGCCTCCCTTCGAGCGACGACCGGCCACGAGGCTAGCGCCGGCGCGTGCGCTGTCAGGTTTTTCGCCCGCCGGGCGGGGCCTCACCGGGCGAAGGCGGTCCCCCGGCTCCCCGGCTCGCGCGCCTCGTCGAGCAGCGCCGACGCGGGCTCGACCCCGGCGATGTGGATGGCCTCGATTCCCTGCTCGAGCATGGCCAGGCTCTCCTCCACCTTGGGGATCATCCCCCCGGTGATGGTCCCGTCGGCGATGGCGCGCCGAGCGGCGGCCGAGGTGAGCCGCGGGATGCGCGTGGCCGGATCGTCCCGGTCCCGCAGCACCCCGGGGACGTTGGAGAGGAGGAAGAGCTTGGCCGCCCCGAGCTCGGCGGCCACGCGCGTGGCGACGGTGTCGGCGTTGATGTTGAACACGCTGCCGGCGGCGTCGCCGCCCAGCGAGGCGAGCACCGGGACCACCCCGGCGGCGGCGAGCCGCTCGAGGAGGCCCCGGTTCACGGCCACCACGTCTCCCACCAGCCCCATGTCCACCGGTTCGGGCCCCGCGCCGGTGACCGGCTTGGGCGGACGTCGGGCGGCGTCCACCAGCCCGGCGGAGACGCCGGTGGTGCAGAGCGCGGGAACGCCGGCGCTGCGCAGCGCGGCGGCCACGTCGACCGAGACCTGCCCGGCGAGGGCCATCTTCATCACCTCCAGCGTCGCCGGGTCGGTGATGCGTCGACCCCCGACCATCCGGGGAACGAGGCCGAGGCGCTGGCTCAGCTCGGTGGCCTGGGGGCCCGCCCCGTGGACGACCACCACCCGGATCCCGGCGTCGAGAAAGGCGCGCACCGCCCTTCCCACCGATTCGGCGAGGAGCGCGCGATCCTGCGCCAGCTCGCCGCCCACCTTCACCACGAACCAGCGGCCGGCGAACTGGCCGAGCCCGGTCACGGCCACAGGCCGGGCTCCTTGAGGGTGAGCGTTTCCTCGAAGCCCATCATGAGGTTGAAGCTCTGGATGGCCTGCCCGGCGCCTCCCTTGACCAGGTTGTCGAGGGCGCTGAAGCACACCACGCGGCGGGTGGAACCGGTGGGCGGCGCGACCACGAACCCGGTCTCCACGTAGTTGCCTCCCGCCACCGCCACCACCTCCGGCTGGCGGCCCTCCACCAGACGCACGAAGGGCTCGTGCTCCCAGGCC
>DASPUU010000200.1:0-3270 GCA_035622755.1 Myxococcaceae bacterium | reverse complement strand
TCTGAGTCTCGGCATGACCGGCGGCCACCGCCGAGGCGAGCGCGCTGGTCGCCTCGGCCGCCGCCGGCGGGGGCTCGGAGGGCGCGGGCTGCGCCACGGGCGCCGGTGCCGGCGGGGGACCGGAGGGACCCCGGGTGCGCCAGGCCACCACCCCCCCGACGAGCAGGAGAACGGCGACGCCCGCGGCCACCACCAGCCGACGCAGCCGGAGCCGGCGCGCCGCCTGGAGCCGCTCCTCCTCGATGAGCATCGCCGCCTCGGCCGCTTCCTCGGCGGTGGGCGCGGCGCGCGGGACCGCCTCGGCGGCCCGCACCGGCGCCGGGCCCGCAGGCTCCGCGGTGAGCTGGGCCGCCGGGGGCGGGACCGCCGGCTCCTTCACCGTGGGATGCGCGGCGCTCGGCGGGCGGGCGACCTCGCGCAGCGGCCGCAGCTCCGTCGGGGCATGTCCGTCCGTCACCGGCGCGGGCGCGGGAGGAGGAGGCTGGGCCAGCGCGTGGAGGGGGATGACCGCCGCCTCGGCGACGAAGCGCGGCGCGGGAGCGGGTGGCGCGGGCGCCGCGGCGCGGACCGCTGGTCCCGCCGAGGAAGAAGGGGCCGACCGGGGCTGGAGCCCTCCCGGAGAGGGCCCGCCCGGCTCCTCGGGCGGCCGGACGGCCGGCTCGGGAGGTCCCCTCTGGGCATCGAGGTCGGCGAAGTGAAGCACGCGCGCCCCGCCCCGTCCGGACGCGTCCCCGGGGCTGCTCGCCGGCAGGTGCTGCTCCGGAAGCTCGGGCTCGGCGGTGGCCAGCTCGGCGGCGATGGCGTCCATCTCCGGCCGGCCCGGGGCTCCGACCCCCCCTGGTCCCGCTGGCCGCGCCAGCCACTCGTCGAAGGTGGGCCGGTGCTCGTCCCGCCCGCCGAAGGGCGGCGTGCTTCCCTGCTCGCGAATCAGCCCCTCGAAGTAGAGCTTGCTGATGATGCCCAGGGCAGCCAGGTCCTCGAAGTTCGAGTCCTCGACCACCCGGCTCAGGGTCCGGTGCCCGTCGAAGAGACGGAGCAGGGCGTTGACCTCGTCCGGGATCTCGCTCAGCCGTTCGGCGAGCTGGCGGTAGTCGATCTGGAAGATGGTCTCCAGCGGCGGGAGCTGCTCGAGCATGCGCCCCCACTCGTCGAGCCGGCGCATGCCCTCCAGGAGCAAGCCCTGGGTCGAGACCTCGATGCGATCGGCCCGCTCGACGGGCGCGAAGAGAACCTCGAACTTTCCCTCGAAGGTGTTGAGCAGGCGGTAGAAGGCATTCTCGCCCGAGAGCTTCCCGAGCTCGGCGTCCACCACCCGGCCGTCCCGGAAGTAGATGCCGCCGGTGTGCTCTCCCTCGATGCGAACGGTGCCCGTCTTCCGGCCCACCTCGAAGGTCTGCACCAGGTCCACCACCCCCATGTCGGCCAGATTCCCGGAGAAGCCGCCCCGGCTCTGCTGTCGCTCGATGCGTTCCTTCTCCGCTTTCTGGAGGAGCATCCTCACCCGGGTGATGATCTCCGGGATGTAGATGTCCTTGGTCAGGTAATCCTCGGCGCCCAGCTCCAGGCCCCGGACCCGGTCCTCGAGCGCCTTCTGGCCGGTGATGAAGAGGAAGGGTATCCGCGCCAGGCGCTCGTCCGCCTTGATGCGGCGGCAGAGCTCGAAACCGTCCATCTCCGCCAGCCGGGTGTCGGAGAGCACCAGGTCCGGAGGGCTGATCTGCACCTTCTCCAGCGCGTCACGGCCGTTGATGGCAGTGGTCACCTGGAAGCCGGCCTTCTTCAGGCTGACCTCCATCACACGCAGGTTCTTTGCGTCGCCATCCACCAGGAGCAGGTGCTGCTTGGCCACGTTGACCCGTCTTGCGTCCGGCCAAGGTGTGCGGCCGAACTCGGCCGCGATGATCGTGGGCGCGTGCACCGCGCGTCAACGATCCGGCACTCGGGCGCGTATCGGCGTGGGTCGCCCCGACCGCGAGCGGGCAAGCGTCTTGACACCGAAGCCGCTGGACTGCTTGAGGAGAGGCCTGGGCCGCCATGAATGGAGCCGAGCAGCGAAGACACGTTCGCCGCGCCCTGAACGTCGAGTTCCGGGCGCGCGATGCATCGGGCGAGGGCGAGCTGACCCTGGTCGGGGCCGACCTCTCGGCCGGAGGGACCTTTCTCCGCTGCGACCTCCTGCTCGAGCCGGGAGACACGCTGGTCCTGGAATTCCTTCCACCCGGCGCCTCGGAGCGCCTCGCCGCGCCGGCGCGGGTCGCCTGGGTGAGGCGCTTCCCGGACGGCGATGAGCCGGCCGGGATGGGCATCCAGTTTCTGGCACTGACTCCCCGCGACCGGGAAGCGCTCGAGGCGGCCCTGGGCGTGGACTGACGCTCAGCGCGGCTTGCGCGTCGGCCCGCTGCGCTTGCGCATCTCGATGAGCCTCAGCTCCTGAGTGGCCTCGACGTGCCGCGGATTGGCGCGCAGGGCCTCGCGGAAGTGACGCTCGGCCCGGTCGACGTCGCCCTCCACGCGGGCGATGACCCCGAGCTGGTAGTGGGCCCGGTCGCAGGCCGGGTCCTGCTGGAGCGCCTCGACCATCATCGCCCGGGCCGCCCCGGCATCCGCCTTCCGGTTGGGATCCATGTACAGCGCCCAGGCGCGGGCGGCGAGGACGTGGGCCCGCGGGTAGAGCCGGTAGGACTCGGCGAAGTGGGCCTCGGCGGCGGCGTGCTCGCGCCGGCGCAGCGCCGCCTCCCCGGCCCGGAAGGCCTCGGCGGCCTCGGCCTGGTCCCGGAGGGGACGGCCGCTGGCCAGGGCGGTGAGCTCCTCGGCATGGGCGGCGCGCCGGTCATCGTCGAGGAGGTGGTCGTGCGCCTCGCGCAGCGAATCGAAGACCGCGGTGGCCTGCGGCAGAAGGGTCACCAGCGAGGGCGGGAGCCGGTCCGGGTGAAAGACCTTGGCCAGGTCGAGGAAGGCCGTCTTGACCTCCTCCCGGGTGGCCTCCAGGGGAAGGCCGAGGACGTCGAAGCGGTTGCGCTCCCCCGCCAGACCGGCGAACCGCTCCTCGATCTGCCGTGCCAGCCGCTCCTCCTGCGGCGTCCGGAGGGGTGCGGTGATCGGCGCTGGCGTCGGCTCGAGCGGGGTGGCGGTGCCCATCGTGCGCGGGCCGCGGGAGACCAGCGAACCGAGGTTCTGGATGGCTCTGCGGAGGAGCCGCTGGCGCCGCTCGCGCGCGGCGCTGCCCACCTCGCCGGACCCGCTGCCCGAGGGCGTCACCACCGGCGTGGC
>DASPUU010000199.1:0-16075 GCA_035622755.1 Myxococcaceae bacterium | reverse complement strand
TCCGGGCGGAGCCGGTCCCGGCGAAGCGCCTCCTCGCCTACCTCCCCGACGAGCCGCGGCTCTTCGAGTACCTCACCGTGTGGGAGCACCTGGGCTTCACCGCCCGGCTCTACCAAGTGGCGGACTGGGAACGCGCGGGCCGGGAGCTGCTCGACACCCTGGAGCTGGCCGGGAAGGAGTCGGCGCTTCCCGGGGAGCTGTCGCGGGGCATGAAGCAGAAGCTGTCCATCGCCTGCGGCTTCCTCCACCGTCCGGCCCTGGTGCTGCTCGACGAGCCCCTCACCGGCCTGGATCCTCTGGGCATCCGCCGGATGAAGGACGCTCTCCGCCAGCGCGCCGATGCCGGGGCCGCCCTGGTGCTCTCCTCGCACCTCCTTCCCCTGGTGGAGGAGCTTTGCCACCGGGTGCTCATCCTGTCCCGGGGCCGGCAGGTGGCGTACGGGACGGTGGAGGAGATCCGCGCGCAGGCCGGAGCCCGGGGCGGCTCGCTGGAGGATCTCTTCGTGGCCATCACCGCGCCGGCAGCGGAGGGAAGCCAGCGGTGAGCCTGGTCGCCGCCGGCACCTTCCTGGTCCTGCGCACGGCGAAGAACCGCGTCCGCCGCGCCCTCCAGAAGCTGCGGGAGCCCCGCTACCTGGTCGGCGCCGCGGCGATGACCCTCTACCTCTGGAGCCTGCTCGCTCGACCCGCCCGCCCGTCGACGGCCCCGGTGCTGCCCGAGGCCCTGGGGCCGCTCGCGCACCTCGCCCTCGAGGTCGGGCTCACCGCCGTGGGCGCGATGACCGTGGTCGGGGCGTGGACGCTGGGCCGGGACCGCCTCTCCTTCTCCTTCACCGACGCCGAGGTGACCTGGCTGCTCAGCGGTCCGGTCAGCCGGAGCGCCATCCTCCGGTACAAGGTCGCGGTGGGGATGCTGCGCACCCTGCTCAGCGCGGTCCTGGTGGGGCTGGTCTTTCGCCGCGGCCTGGCATCGCGCAGCGCCCCCTTCTTCCTCGCCACCTGGGCGGGCTTCGCCATGGTCTGGCTCCACGCGGCGGGGGCTTCCCTGGTTCGCCTGCGGTGGCAGGCCAGGGGTCGCTCGGCGCCCCTCCGGGCAGGGCTCGGAGCGCTCCTTCTCCTCGGGCTGGCCGGTGCCGCCGTCTCCGCGTTCCACGGGGCAGGTCCGCTCCCGGCGTTCCAGCCCGGGAGGGATGGGCTTCCAGCCGGCGAGCTGTCCGAGTGGCTCGGGCGCTGGGCGAGCAGCCCCGGGATGGACGTCCTTCTCGTTCCGGCCCGTGCCTTCGTCGACGCCGCCCTCGCCAGGAGCGCCGCGGACGCGGCTCGCCCGCTGGTGGTCCTCGGACTCTTCCTCGCCCTGCTCGTCGCCTGGGTGCTGCTCCTCGATGCTCCCTTCGAGGAGGCGGCGCTCGCCTCCGCCGAGCGGAGAGCGCAGCTCGAGGCCCGCCGCCGACGGCACGGGATCCGGCTGCCCCGGGTCGGGCGCGCCGCCGCGCTGGGCGCGCAGGGGCCGCCGGAGCTGGCCCTGACCTGGAAGAACTGGCTCGCGCTCCGGCGCGTGCACGGCGCACGCCTCGGATTCCTTCTCGCCGCCGTGGGGCTCGGCCTGGGCTTCACCGTCTGGGGCGCGGTGCAGGCTCGGGCCGGCGGAGGAGTGGACCTCCGCCTTCTGGGGGCCATCCTCGCCGCCTGCTTCGCCGGGCTGACGGTGCTCTTCGGTCCCCTCAGCCTGCGGACCGATCTCCGGTCCGACCTGCGGCGCCTGGACGTGCTGCGCGCCCTGCCGCTGTCCGGGGTTCAGGTGGTGCGGGGCGAGCTGCTGGCGCCGCTCCTCCTCCTGGCAGGCACCGAGACGGCCCTGCTCGTCCTCGCCCTCGGCCTCTCCGCCGCCACGCACGTCGCCGGCTTCGGCCTCTTGCCCCGCGCGGCGTGGACGGCCGGCCTCTTGCTCCTCCTGCCGGCGGCGACGGCATCCGTCCTCGTCGTCCAGAATGCCGCCGCGCTCGTCTTCCCCTCGCTGCTCGTGGACGACGAGGAGCATGCTCCGCGCGGCGTGGAGGCCGCCGGCACGCGCCTCCTCAACCTCGGGGCCACGCTCGTCCTTCTCCTGGTCGGCTTCGTGCCGGCGGCGGTGGCGGGCATCCTGGCCGGCGCCGGAGCGCGAGCCGTGGGCCTGGGCGCGCTCGCCCCGACGGTGGCCTGCGCCGCGGCCGCCGGCGTGCTCGCCGCAGAGCTCGTGCCCGCCGTCCGCTGGATGGGACGGGGACTCGAGCGGCTCGACCCGACCACCGCCTGAGGCCCGAGCAACAGTGGCCGCGCCCGCCCCGGGCATGCGAGAACCCCGGGGCTGCTCAGGGGAGGTGAGGCATGCGGTTCCTGCTCCGGCTGGTCATCACCGCGGTGGCGCTGTGGGTGGCCACGCGCATCGTGCCCGGCATCTCTCACTCCGGAGGGGCGCTGGCGCTCCTCGGCGTGGCGGTGGTGTTCGGGGTGGTCAACGCCTTCATCGGTGGGCTGGTCAAGCTCTTCACCTTGCCCATCACCATCGTCACCCTCGGGCTCTTCGCCCTGGTGATCAACGCCTTGCTGCTCTGGCTGACCGGAGCGGTCTCGGGCTCGCTCGGGCTCGGGTTCCACGTCGCCGGCTTCGTCCCCGCCTTCTGGGGGGCCCTGGTCATCTCCGTCACCCGGGCGGTGCTCGACCTCTTCGTCCGCGAGGCAACCCCGCGCGACTAGGGGGTGATCCGCTCCATCATCCGGGCGAAGGGGATCGTCTCACGCACGTGGTGGAGCCCGCACACCCAGGCCACGGTGCGCTCCACGCCCAGCCCGAACCCGGCGTGCGGAACGGTTCCGTACCGGCGCAGGTCGAGGTACCAGGAGAAGGCGGCGCGGGGGAGCCCGTGCTCGTCGATGCGCCGCTCGAGCGCTCCCAGGTCGTCCTCGCGCTGGCCGCCGCCGATGATCTCCCCGTAGCCCTCCGGGGCGAGCACGTCCATGCCCAGCGCCAGCTCCGGATGGTCCGGGTCGTGCTTGAAGTAGAAGGCCTTCAGCGCCGCCGGGTAGTGATGGACGATGACCGGGCGGTCGAACTGGCTGGCCAGCGCCGTCTCCTCGTCCCCGCCGAAGTCGTCGCCCCACCGCGCCGCGTGCCCGGCGGCCTGGAGCCGCTCGATGGCCTGGGCATAGGTGATCCGCGGGAACGGGGTCTTCACCGCCTCGAGCCGCCCGAGGTCCCGCTCGAGCACGTTCTTCAGCTCGGCGGCATGGGTCTCCAGCACGCGCTCCACCACCGCGGTGACCAGGCGCTCGGCGAGGACCATGTCCTCCTCGAGGGTGAGGTAGGCGACCTCCGGCTCGACCATCCAGAACTCGGTCAGGTGGCGGCGCGTCTTGCTCTTCTCGGCGCGGAAGGTGGGCCCGAAGCAGTAGACGCGGCCCAGGGCCATTGCCGCCGCCTCCATGTACAGCTGCCCGGACTGGGTGAGGTAGGCATGGCCGAGGTCGAAGTAGGGCACCTCGAACAGCGTCGAGGTGCCCTCGCAGGCGGCCGGGGTGAAGATGGGCGCGTCCACGAGCACGAACCCGTCCTGGTCGAGGAAGTCCCGGATGGCCTTCACCACCGTGGCCCGCACGCGCAGGATGGCCGTCTGGCGCGCGCTCCGCAGCCAGAGGTGCCGGTTCTCCATCAGGTAGGCCACCCCGTGCTCCTTGGGGGTGATCGGATAGCCGTCGGTGGGCTGCACGACCTCCAGGCCCTTGACCCCGAGCTCGAAGCCGAGCGGGCTCCGGGCGTCCTTGCGCACCGTGCCCCGGAGGATGAGCGACGTCTCCTGGCCGAGGTGGTCGGCGCGGGTGAACTCCTCGGGGCTGACCTCGCCCTTGGACATCACCGCCTGGAGGATCCCCGAGCCGTCGCGGAGCTGCAGGAAGTGGAGCTTGCCCGAGGAGCGGCGGTTGTAGAGCCAGCCGCGCAGCTCGACGTCGTGGTTCTCGTAGCGGGCGATGTCCGCGATGCGGACCACGGGAAGGGCCATGGCGGGAGTGCTCGTAACAGAAGGCGGGCCCCGGAGGCCACCGCCGCCGGGCGGGACGTTGCGCGACCCTCCTCCAGGCCGTATGAGGAGCTGCCCGCATGGACGAGCGCTACGATCCGAAGAGCATCGAACCGAAGTGGCAGGCGCGCTGGGCGAGCGACGAGGTGTTCCGCGCCGACGCCCGCCGCGGCGCGCCCAAGAAGTACGTCCTGGAGATGCTCCCCTACCCGAGCGGGGCGATGCACATGGGGCACGTCCGCAACTACCTCATCGGGGACGTCTACGCCCGCTACTACCGGATGCGCGGCTTCGATGTGCTGCACCCCATGGGGTGGGACGCTTTCGGATTGCCGGCGGAGAACGCCGCCATCAAGGACGGCGTCCACCCCGCCATCCGCACCCGGGAAAACATCGAGAGCTTTCGCCGGGAGATGCAGAGCCTGGGCTTCAGCTACGACTGGACGCGGGAGATCTCCACCAGCGATCCGGCCTACTACCGCTGGAACCAGTGGTTCTTCCTCCGGCTCTGGGAGCGGGACATGGTGTACCGCCGCTTCGCCCGGGTGAACTGGTGCACCAGCTGCCTGACCGTCATCGCCAACGAGCAGGTCAAGGACGGCCACTGCGAGCGCTGTGACTCGCTGGTGGTGGAGCGCGAGATGCCGGAGTGGGCCTTCCGCATCACCCGGAACTCGCAGGACCTGCTCGAGAGCCTGGACCGGCTCACCGCCTGGCCGGAGCGCATCACCTCCATGCAGCGGAACTGGATCGGCCGCAGCGAGGGGGTGGAGTGCGACTTCGCCCTCGAGGGGCGGCCCGGCGCGGTGCGCGTCTTCACCACCCGCATCGACACCGTCTACGGCTGCTCCTACCTCATCCTCGCCCCCGAGCACCGGCGCGTGGCGGAGCTGGCCAGCCCGGAGCTGCGGCCGGCGGTGAGCGCCTTCGTGGAGCGCATGGCCTCCACCCCCAAGCTGGAGCGGACGGTCGAGGCGGCGACCAAGGAGGGCGTCTTCACCGGCGCCCACGCCTTGCATCCCTTCACCGGCGCACGGCTGCCGATCTGGATCGCCAACTTCGTCGTCGCCGACTACGGCACCGGCGCGGTGATGGCCGTGCCTGGCCACGACGAGCGTGACTTCGCCTTCGCCCGCGCCTACCGCCTTCCGGTGATCGAGGTCATCCGCCCGGCCGACGGGCGGGTGGCCGCTCCGGTGAGCGCCGAGAGCGCGCCCTACGTCGAGGACGGGGTGCTGGTGGACAGCGGCCCCTACACCGGCCTCCGCTCGGCCGAGGCCCGCGAGCGGATGGCCAGCGAGCTCGAGCGCCGCGGAATCGGCGCGCGGAAGGTCACCTACCGCCAGAAGGACTGGGGCTTCTCGCGCCAGCGCTACTGGGGCACGCCCATTCCCATCGTCTACTGCGAGCGGTGCGATCCCGAGCGCCGCGGCATCCCCGTCCCGGACGAGCAGCTCCCCGTCCTGCTCCCGGAGATCGACACGGAGAAGGTCCTCACCGGCAAGGGCGAGCCGCCCCTGGCCAAGGTGCCGAGCTTCGTCCACACCCGCTGCCCGCGCTGCGGTGGCCCGGCGACTCGCGAGGTGGAGACGATGGACACCTTCGTCGACTCCAACTGGTACTACGCCCGCTACCTGTCGCCGGCCTACGACCGGGCCCCGTTCGACCCCCAGCTCGCGCACCGCTGGCTGCCGGTGGACGTCTACGTCGGGGGGCCGGAGCACGCGGTGATGCACCTGCTCTACTTCCGGTTCTGGAGCCGGTGGATGAAGGTGCTCGGCCTGGTCCCCACCGACGAGCCGGTGACCCGGCTCATCACCCAGGGCATCGTCAACGGCACCGACGGGCGGAAGATGTCCAAGCGCTGGGGCAACGTGGTGACTCCGGACAGCATCGTCTCCCGGTACGGCGCGGACACGGTGCGCACCTACGTCCTCTTCGCCGGTCCCCCGGAACGCGACTTCGACTGGAGCGCGGATCAGGTGGAGGGCGCCAATCGTTTCCTGAGGCGCCTCTGGGCGCTGGCCGCCGCGCACCGCGCGCACGCGGCCGTGCGGTACGACGGCGCCTGGGAGGGGAGGGCGCTGGAGATCCGCCGGGCCGCCCACCGCTGCGTGCGGCGCGTGGGCGAGGCCATCGAGCGGCTCTCGTTCAACACCGCCATCGCCGGGGTGATGGAATGCCTGAACAGCCTCACCGCGACCGGCGAGCTCACCACCGACGCCGAGCGCGCGGCGATGGCCGAGGCGGTGCGGCTCCTGGCCCGGGTGCTCACCCCCTTCGCGCCCCACATCGCCGACGAGATCGCCGGGGCCTACGGTGCCGCCCGGTCCACGGTGACCGAGGACTGGCCGGCGTACGACCCGGCGCTCATCGCCGACGAGCTGCTCACCTACGTGGTCCAGGTGAACGGGAAGCTGCGCGGCGAGGTCCAGGTCCCGCTGGCGGCCGGCGAGGCCGAGGTGCGCGCCGCGGCGGAGTCGGAGGAGCGGGTGCGCGGCCACCTCGCCGGCCGGGAGGTGCGCAAGGTGGTGTTCGTGCCCCGGCGCCTGATCAACTTCGTGGTCGCCTGACGGGGGAGGTGGTGGGCCGCTCTCGCCCCTGGCTCGTCCTCGGCCTCCTTCCCCTGGCCTGCGGCTACGGGTTCAGTGCCGGGGGTCCGGCGCTGGCCGGTGGCGTGCGGCCGGTCTACGTCCCGACGGTCGCCAACCGCACCTCCGAGGCCGGGCTGGAGGTCACCTTCACCGAGGCGCTGCGCGAGCAGCTCGGACGCGTCGGGGTGCTCGGCGGAGTCAGCAGTCCGGCGCGGATGGAGGGGGAGATCCTCGCCGTCAGCGCCGGGGCGGCCGTCCTCTCGCCGTCCAGCGCGCCGCGTCCCAACCAGGCGCTCAGCTACCGGGTGCACGTGGTCCTGCGTGTCAAGCTCTACAAGGGCTCGGAGCTCGTCACCCAGGTGGACGTGAGCGGCGACGAGGACTACCTCCAGGGACAGCGGCCGGACATCCTGAGCGTGGAATCCAACCGCGTGGCGGCACTGAAGCGACTGGCCGCAGTGCTCGCCCAGGATGCCTACACGCGGCTGGCGGCCGGCTGACCCGCTCGGGCCGCGCGGGCGAGGCGCGAGATGCGGCGCGCCGCGTTGCGCGGGTGGAGCACGCCCTTGCTCGCCGCCGCGCTCAGGGTCCGCATCGCCTCGCGCAGCGCGTCCTGCGCCGCGGCTGCATCTTTTCCGGCCAGGACCTCCCGCGCCCTCTTCACCGCCGACTTCACCTGGGTGCGCAGCGCCTGGTTGCGCATCCGGCGCTTCAGGTTCTGGCGACTGCGCTTCTCGGCTGACTTGGTGTTGGCCACGCTGGAAGAGCTCCGGGGGCTCGGGGGGACAGGGCGGCCCTCCCTACCGGAGGGAGGGGGGGTCGTCAAGCGCCTCCGGTCCTTGTGGAGAACAACCCGGCACTCGCCCTCTAAACCTGCGGCGCCAAAGGCCCGGAGGACGTGCTGCACGAAGCGGCACGCCCGCGCGGCCGCGGGCCCGTCGCCTCGCCCCTGTCACCTCCCACAAGCTTGCCCCCAGCTTTCCGACAGGTCCTGTGGGAAGCGGTCGAGCGACGTGGCCTCAGGTGTGACAACGCACGACAACACCCGCCGGGTCACGGAGGACGCAGGTCCCGTCGCCGCCCAGCTCCAGTCTCCCGCCGGCCTGGTGCACGCGAGGGCCGAGCTCCGGGACGTCGACGGCCATCTCCAGCTCGAGCTCGGGCGGAGTCGCTCCCGCCGCCGGCGCGAGCACCAGAGCCGTCCCGCGTACGCCGAGCTCCACCCGCTCGCCCTCGACGGAGACGTCCCAGCCGAGGAGCGGCCCGATGCGGGTCCAGAAGCCGGGCGCCGCGGCGGGCACGGCCACCCGCAGCGCCAGCGCGGGCCGGGAAGAAACCGGACGCGGGCGTGGCACGCTGGCCTCGGCCGCCTTGGCCTGCTCCCAGAGGGCATCCATGTCCTCGAGCGTCGCCGTGCCGAAGGGGACGCCCCGCTCGCGCAGGCCACGCTCCACCACCTGGAAGCGCTCGGTGAAGCGCCGGTTGGCGGCCCGGAGCGCGTCCTCGGCCGGCGTGCCCAGGCGGCGGGCGAGGTTGGCCAGGGTGAAGAGGACGTCGCCGAGCTCGTGGTCCAGGGCCCGGGTGTCCTTCGCCGCCAGTGCCTGGTCGAGCTCGGCCAGCTCCTCGTCGAGCTTGTGGCGCACTGCCGCGGCGTCGGGCCAGTCGAAGCCGATGCGCGAGGCCTTCTCCGTCAGCCGCTCGGCGCGGAGAAGGGCCGGCGCGCCGGAGGGGACACCCTCCAGGACCGAGCCCTCGCTCCCCGTCCGGTGGCGCCGCTCCGCGGCCTTGAGGCGGGCCCAGTTCTGGAGGACCTCCTCGGCGCCGCGGACCGAGATGTCCCCGAAGACATGGGGGTGGCGGCGAACGATCTTGTCGCAGATGGCCCGGGCCACGTCGGCGAGCTGGAACTCGCCCAGCTCCCGCGCCAGCTGGGCGTGGAAGACGATCTGGAAGAGCAGGTCTCCCAGCTCCTCGCACAGGCCCCGCCAGGGAGCGCCCCCCACGACGCGGTCCATCTCGTCGAGGACCTCGTAGGTCTCCTCCACCAGGTAGGGACGGAGGCTCCTCAGGTCCTGCTCCCGGTCCCAGGGACAGCCGCCCTCGGCGCGCAGGCGGATCATGATCTGCTCCAGCCGCTCCATCTCCTCGCCGGTTCGTCCCATGGTCATCGGCAGTCCCACCCCGAGCTAGCACGGCGGCGCGACAGACGCTCCGCCGGCCGAAGCATTGCGGCCGAGCGGCGCTCGCCTAGGATGAGAGCGCTCGATGGCCTCCCCCGTGCTCCGCGGCACTCGCGCGCTCGCCGTGCTCCTGGTCCTGGCCGGCCCGGGGCCGGCTCCGGGGCAGGTCGAGCCGCCGCGCCCGGTGGAGGAGCTCGAGCAGGAGCCGCCACCGCGGCGGCCTCCCCCGAGGAAGGCGCCGCCGCCCGAGGTCGCCCCGGCCCCGGCCAGACCGGCCGCCCGCCCCGCCGAGGCGCCGGCCAGGAGCCCCGAGCCGCCGGCGCCCGCTCCTTCGCCGGCCCCCCGCCCGCTGCCGCCGCTCATCGTCCCCACCGCCGGTGACCCCGAGCTGGTCGCCGCCTTCCGTCGGTGGCAGCAGGCCGAGCGCGAGGGCGCCAGCCGCATCGCCGACGCCGCCCGGAGCGACCTCTTCGCGCTGCGCGAGGACTTGGGCATCTCCGACCTCGAGCCGATGAGCATGGCCATGCTCCGCGCCGCCGCCGAGCGCCGGCAGCGTCAGGATCCGCGCGGTGGGCTGGAGCTCGCCGCCGCCGCGGTGACGCTCTCGCCGAGCGTGCCCTACGTCTACCTCGGTCTGGCCCGCGCCCAGGTGGCGGACGAGCCGCTGGCCCTGGGCCGGGTGGCGGGCGCGCTCCGGGCCGCGGCCTGGGCGCTGTGGAAGGATCCCCGCTACTCGCGGGCCGCCCTGGCCGACCTGGGGACGGCCCTGCTCTTCGCCTGGGTGGCGACCGCCGTGGCGGTGATGGCGGTGCTCGTCCTGCGTCACGCGCGGGTGCTCTTCCACGACGCGCACCACCTTCTCCCCCGTGCCGTGTCGCGCTGGCAGTCGACGGCGCTGACCCTGCTCGTGCTCGTCCTCCCGCTCGTCTTTCACCTCGGGCTGGCGGTGGAGCTGCTCCTGATCATCGCCGCGCTCACCCTCTACCTCTCGCCGACCGAGCGGCTGGTGGCCTTCATCCTCGTGGCCGGGCTGGGCGCCGTCCCGCTGGTCGCCGGAAAGCTGGTCTCGGCCACCGCCTTCGCCGGGACGCCGGCCGAGGATGCCTACCTGCTCGAGCGCGGAGGGCTGGAGGCGGCCCCGGCGGCGGCGCGGGTGCGGGCGCGGGCCTCCGACCAACGGGCGAGCTTCGGAGAGCTGTACGCCCTGGGCCGCTACGAGGCCCGGCGCGGCCACCTGGCCGAGGCATCGGTCGCCTTCCAGGCGGCGTCCTCGCTCCGCTCCGCCGACGCACGGCTCCTCACCGAGGAGGGGAACATCGCCTTCGTCGAGGGCAAGCTGGATCGGGGCGCCCAGCTCTTCCAGCGTGCCACCGAGTCCGATCCCACGCTGCCCGACCCCTACTGGAACCTGGCCAAGCTCCACCGCCGGCGCGCGCGCATGCTCGGGGACGACACGGTGGGAGCGGAGCTGGACCGGGCACAGACCGCGCTCGCCTCCGCCCAGAGGCTCGACGAGCGGCTCACCCAGCGCCCGGATCCGCCCGACGATCGTCCGCTGGTGAACCGCCTCCTGCTCAGCCCGGCGCTCCCCCGCTCCGAGCTGGACGCGCTCGCCGACGCCGGTGGACGCGCGGCCCGCGTCCGTTCCCAGGCGGCCGCCTCGCTCCTCGGCGGGCTCGATCCGGCCTGGGCCGCGTTCCTGCCCCTGGTCGCGGGCGGGGCCCTCCTCGGTCTCGGCCTCTGGCGCGGCGGCCGGGGAGTGAGCCACGCCTGCGACAAGTGCGGCCGCCCGGTGTGCCGGCGCTGCGACCCGGACCTGAGCATCGGGAGCCAGTTCTGCCCCCAATGCGTCAACGTCTTCGCCCGGCGAGGGGTGGTGCCGCCGATGTTCAAGGTGAACAAGGAGATGGAGGTCCGCCGCCACCGCACCCGCTCCAGCCGGATCGCCTACGCGCTCGGCCTTCTCTGCAGCGGGCTCGGCCATCTCTTCAGCGGGGCGGCCCTTCCCGGGGCGGGCTACGCCTTCCTCTTCCTCTTCGCCGCCGCCTGCTTCGTCACCCGGGACGGCGTGCTCCGGGCCCCCTACGGCCCGGCGCCCGAGCTGGTGCGCATCCTTCCGGTGGCGCTCCTCTTCGGCGCCGTCTACTTCTTCTCCCTCCGCGGGCTTTCCCGGAGGGCGTGAGGCAGCCCCGCCCCGATGGCTCTCAACGGCACGCTCCGCGATTTCGGCATCGCCGACATCCTGCAGCTCATCGCCCAGCAGCAGAAGACGGGAACCCTTCACCTCACCTCCAAGGACCAGGAGGTCCACATCGGGTTCCAGGACGGGGTCATCGTCCAGGCCGAGAGCTCCACCCGGAGGAAGAAGGACCTCTTCGGGACGATGCTCGTGCGCGCCGAGATCATCACCGAGCTCCAGCTGGAGGAGGCACTGGAGACCCAGAAGCGCACCCTGCAGCGCCTGGGCGACGTCCTGGTCAGCACCGGGGTGATCACCAAGGACCGCTACCGGCAGATGGCGCAGCTGCAGTTCAACGAGACGCTCTACCGGCTCTTCTCCTGGAAGAGCGGGACCTACAACTTCGAGCAGGAGACGGTGCACTACGATCCGGCCGACGTCACCCCGGTCCGCGCCGAATCGGTGCTCATGGAAGGCTTCCGGATGGTCGACGAGTGGCCGGTCATCCGCAAGCGCCTCCCCCGCTACGACCTGGTCTTCGAGCGGGTGCGGGACCTTCCCTCCCGGAGCGACCCCGGCCTGGCCGAGGACCGGCGCGACCGGCGCGGGGACTTCGCCAGCCTCGGGGAGTCCGAGCGCCGGGTCTACGCGCTGGTCACTCCGGCGCGCGACGTGCGCAAGCTCATCGACCTCTCCTGCCTCGGCGAGTTCGAGACCTGCAAGGCGCTCTGCAACCTGGTCAATCTCGAGATCCTCAAGCCGCTTCCCGGCCTGGGCGACCCGGATCCGCTCCAGGACGAGGTGAGCGTGTTCGACCGGGTGCGCGGGACGCTGGGGCGCATCGCGGTGAGCACGGTGGTCCTCGCCGGCCTGGTCCTGGTGGCCGTGTCCAGTCACCTCAACCCCTGGAGCCTGTCCGCCTCCACCCGGGCCGCCTTCGAGGATTCGGCCGTCCAGCAGGCGGTGGCCAGGGCCCAGGTGAGCCGTCTCGAGGCGGCCCTCGACGTCTACCGGCTGGAGAAGGGGGAGTATCCGCCCTCGCTCCAGGCGCTGGTCGATGTGCGCCTGGTCAGCCCGAGCGACCTGCACTATCCGTGGCGGGAGGTGTACTACTACCGGCGCGTCGCTCCCCAGCAGTTCATCCTCCTTCCCCCGCTCAGGTAGACTGCGGGGCCCGCGCCCGCCCGAAGGAGACTGGTTGCCCGCACCCCGAGCCGCGCCCCGCGCTCCCGCCACCGCCAAGGTGGACGTGCGCGACAGCGGCGTGGCCCTGGCGCTGGGCGGTCACCAGGGAGAGAACCTCCGGGTGGTCGAGCGCCGTCTCGGCGTGCGGGTGGGTCAGCGCGGCACGGAGCTCCACCTCTCCGGTCCTCCGGAGACGGTGGCCTTCGCCGCCCGGCTGCTGGAGCAGCTGGAGCGGGCGGTGCGCGCCGGGCGGCCGCTCTACCGCGAGGACGTGGAGCAGGCGATCAAGGTGCTCGGCCGGGAGGGCGACGTCGAGGACCTGGCCGAGCTCTATGCCGACTCGGTGCTCAGCCGGGGCGGACGTCACGTGGCGCCCAAGAGTCTGAACCAGAAGCGCTACGTGGAGGCGATGCGCGAGCACGACATCGTCTTCGGCATCGGGCCGGCCGGGACGGGCAAGACCTACCTGGCGATGGCCATGGCGGTGGCCGCGCTCCAGGAGCGGAAGGTGAAGCGGATCATCCTCGCCCGGCCGGCGGTGGAGGCGGGCGAGAAGCTCGGATTTCTCCCCGGCGACCTGGCGGAGAAGGTCAACCCCTACCTCCGCCCGCTCTACGACGCCCTCCACGACATGATGGATGCGGCGCGGGCCCTGCAGCTGGTGGAGCAGGGAACGGTGGAGGTCGCCCCGCTGGCCTTCATGCGCGGCCGGACGCTGAACGACGCCTTCGTCATCCTCGACGAGGCGCAGAACACCACCGTCGAGCAGATGAAGATGTTCCTCACCCGGCTCGGGTTCCACAGCAAGGCGGTGATCACCGGAGACGTGACCCAGGTCGACCTGCCCGCCGGACGTCCATCCGGGCTCTCCCATGCCCAGGCGCTCCTGGCCGACGTCCCGGGCATCGCCTTCATCACCTTCTCGGAGGTGGACGTCATCCGCCACCCCCTGGTGCAGGAGGTGATCCGCGCCTATGCGCGGGACGAGGCGGAGGCCCAGGCCAGGGCCGGCCGGGCGGCGGAGGGCGAGGCCGCGCCGCCCCGGGCGCCGGAGGCGGAGGGCGCGTGAGCCGGTTGCCCTGGCGCTTGAGGCCGCCGCCCGCGCGTGCCTAGCCTCGGCGACTCCGTGCACAGGCCCATGGCCGAGACGCCCCCGCTCTCTGCTCCCGACGAGCCACCGCCCGCGCCGCCGCCCGACCCCGAGCGGAAGGCTCCCGGCGTCTCGTTCCTGCTCCTCCTCCTGGTCCTCGTCTCGGCGGCGGGATCCCTGGCGCTCACCCGCGGCCTGGCCGCGCAGGCGGTCCCCGATCTGGGGGTATCCGACCTGGGCAAGCCCTACCGGAGCGTGAGCCCGGCCGGCCTCAAGGCCTCCCGCGACTACGACGTGGCCGACCTGGGCCGCACCGAGTCCCGGCGGGCGGAGGCCCGGGCCGGCGTGCTCCCCGTCTACGACCTCAATCCGGGAGTGCTCGCCGAGCAGCGCCTCGCCGTCCAGGCCGGATTCGCCGAGCTGCGCGCGGCGCTCGGTCGCCTCGAGCCGGAGGGACGGGCGGCGGCGCGCCCGCGCCGCTCCGGCGGCGAGACCGTCCGCCAGGACTCGCTCGGCCTGCTCGCCGCCCGGGACGCCTTCGAGCGCCGGCTCTTCCCGCTCGAGGACGAGGACTTCCAGGCGCTGGTGCAGGTGCGCGCCTCCCGGGACGTCGAGGAGGCCGTGGTCGGGCTGCTCGAGCGCGCCTATGCCGCGCCGGTTCTCGCCTCGCGGGAGGAGCTGGGCTCGGCTCCGGCCATCGCCGTGCGCCAGCTGGGAGATGGGACGGAGCGCATCAGCTCCCAGGCGCCTCCGGCGGTGCTCGACGTGCGCGAGGCGCGGGCGGAGATGGAGCGCCAGGCGTCGCTCCCCGGGAGCCTGCCGCCGGAGGCGGCCGCTCCGCTGCGGCGGGCGGTGATCCGGCTGGCCAAGCGGCTCCTGCGCCCGAACCTCACCGTGAACACCGCCGAGACCGAGGCCCGGCGCTCGGCCGCCGCCGCGGCGGTCAAGCCGGCGGTGATCCAGGTCAAGCGCGGCCAGAAGGTCATCGGCGACGGAGACCTGGTCACCGAGGACCACCTGCGGCTCCTCGGGGCAATGCGCGCCCAGGGCGACCAGCTCGACCGCCTCCAGGTCCAGCTCGGAGCGATGGCGCTGGTGGCGCTCCTGGTCTGGGCCGCCTGGAGCTTCCAGCGGCAGGCCTCCGGCCCGCGCCGGCGGCCCTCGCGGCGGGACGCGCTCCTCCTCGGCGTCCTCCTCGTCTGCCTGCTGGCCGGCTGCCGCGGCTGGATGCTGCTCGCCGACACGTTGCACGACCGGTCGGGACGGATCCCGCTCGAGGCGCTCTATGCGGCCATGCCGGTGGCGGCCGGAGCGATGCTGGTGCGCTTCGTGCTCGACGCCCGGGCGGCCCTCTTCTTCGGGCTGGTCGCCTCCTGCCTGGTGGCGGCCATGCTCGGCAACTCGCTGCCCTGGGCGGTCTACGGGCTGGTGGGCTCACTGGTGGCGGCGGAGCGGATCTCCCGGGCCAGGAGCCGGGCGGGCATCGTCCGGGCCGGGATGGCGGTGGGGCTGGCCTCGGCCTCGGTGCTGATGGCCTTCGCCCTCGTCGACGGCAAGGGGATGCTCTGGGACACCGCGGTCACCGCCGGCCTCGCCCTGCTCGGCTCGGCGCTCACCGTTCCGTTGACCGTCCTCGTGCTCACCCCGCTGGTGGAGCGGACCTTCGGCTACGCCTCGGACCTGCGGCTGCTCGAGCTCGCCAATCTCAACCACCCGGCGCTCAAGGAGCTCATCGTCCGGAGCCCGGGCACCTACCACCACAGCATCCTGGTCGGCAGCCTGGTGGAGTCGGCGGCCGAGGAGATCGGCTGCAACCCGCTCCTGGCCCGGACCTGCGCCTACTACCACGACATCGGCAAGCTGAAGAATCCGCTCTACTTCGGAGAGAACCAGAAGGGAGAGAACCCCCACGACAGCCTCGCCCCGGCGATGAGCGCGGTCATCGTCAAGCGCCACGTCACCGACGGGCTCGAGCTCGCCCGGCGCTACCGGCTCCCCCGGGCGGTGGTGGACGTCATCAGCCAGCACCACGGGACGCGGCTGGTGGGCTACTTCCACCACAAGGCCCTGCGCGAGGCGGAGCAGCGCGAGGGCACGCCCGCTCCGGAGGAGGGGATCTACCGCTACGGGGGCCCCAAGCCCCAGTTTCGCGAGGCGGCCCTGGTGATGATCGCCGACGCGGTGGAGGCCGCCAGCCGGGCCATGCCCGAGCCGACCCGGGCCGAGCTCCAGGCGCTGGTGCAGCGGGTCATCCACCTCGTCTTCACCGAGGGTCAGCTCGAGGAGTGCGACCTCAGCCTGCGGGACCTGAGCATGCTGGCCCGGTCCTTCCTCCACACCCTGGAGGGCATCTACCACGCGCGCCCGGAGGCCCCGCCCGCCGCGGCCGGGGGAAGGTCTGCGCCGCTCGGGCTGGCCCCGCCGGCGGCGGACGTCCGGCGCGCCGGGAGCACGCCCACGGCACGCTAGCGGGGGAGTCATGCTCAAGGCCGAGATGTGGATCCACGGCACCGCCTTCCAGGCCGAGGAGCCGGTCGCCTTCTCCGCACGGCGCGGATGGGGGGCCTACTTCCGCGGCAACCCGAGCGTCTTCGAGCCGTGGTCGCAGGAGTGGGCCGGACCACCCAGCGTCACCGGCTGGTTCCACGCCTCGATGCCCACCCCGGTCATCGTCGACGGGTTGCGGCCGCGGCTGACCCGCCTCTTCGTCTTCTACCACGCCGACCAGGCCTGGATCCGGCAGGTCCACGTCTGGGATGCCGCGCGCCGCGTGCACGGCTTCGACCTCGCCCACG
>DASPUU010000198.1:0-10960 GCA_035622755.1 Myxococcaceae bacterium | reverse complement strand
GGTCGACAGCGAGGTGCGGCCCTCTTTGTAGGCCCAGTGGGCGGCGATGCCTTCCTCGGCGATCCTGTGCATCTCCTCGGTGCGGATCTGCACCTCCACCCGCTCGCCCAGGGGGCCGACCACGGTGGTGTGGAGCGACTGGTACATGTTCGGCTTGGGGATGGCGATGAAGTCCTTGAACCGACCCGGCACCGGCTTCCACAGCTGGTGGATCATCCCCAGCGCCTCGTAGCAGTTGGGCACGGTGGGAAGGATGATGCGGAAGGCGATGATGTCCGGGATCTGCTCCACGTCCACCCCGGTGGCCCGCACCTTCTTGTAGATGCTGTAGAGGTGCTTGAAGCGCCCCTGGACGCGGCCGATCAGCCCTCGCTCCTTGAGCTTGGCTTCCAGGAGGGCGCAGGTCTCGTCGACGTACCGCTCGCGCTCCTGGCGCCGCCGGTCCATCTTGGCGGCGATCTCCCGGTACTCGGCCGGGCGGAGGTAGCGGAAGGCGAGATCCTCGAGCTCCACCTTGATCCAGCTGATGCCCAGCCGGTTGGCCAGCGGGGCGTAGATGTCGAGCGTCTCCCGGGCGATGCGCTGCTGCTTGTCCTCGGACATGTGGTCGAGGGTGCGCATGTTGTGAGTCCGGTCGGCGAGCTTGACCAGGATGACCCGGATGTCTTGGGCCATGGCGATGATCATCTTGCGGAAGTTCTCCGCCTGCCGCTCCTCCTGGCTGAGCGTGGCCGAGGCGGAGAACTTGGAGAGCTTGGTGACGCCGTCGACCAGCTGGGCGATCTCCTTGCCGAACAGCTCCTCCAGCTCCTCCGGGGTGGCCAGGGTGTCCTCGATCGTGTCGTGGAGGAGCCCGGTGACGATGCTCGCCTCGTCGAGCTTCAGGTCCGCCAGGATGCCGGCCACCTCGAGCGGGTGGACGAGGTAGGGCTCGCCCGAGCGCCGCAGCTGCCCCTGGTGGACCTTGGCCGAGTACACGTAGGCCTTCTTGATGATGTCCAGGTCGGGGTCGGGGTGGTATCCGCGGACCCTCTCGAGGATGTCGTTCAGGCGAAGCATCCGGGGGTCTTCCATCGTAACTTTACGAAATCAGGCCTTCAACGAAGGCCGCGGGGCGATGCCCGATGGGGTAGATTCCCCGGCCGCCGGCCCTTCCGAATGTCGCGCTTCCTGGCCAGCAGCCTCGGCGTCGTCTGCCCCACCTGTGACGTGCTCGCCCCGCCCGCCTCCCAGCGGTGCGAGGCCTGCGGGACCTCGTTCCTGCCCGGAGGAGCGCCGTCCGCGTCGGCCGGCGGCCCCTCGCCGGCGGCGGCCGCGCCCACTCCCGCCCCCCAGCCGCCGGTCCAGGCCACCACCGCCTCGGGGACGTTCGCCCAGGCCCCCCAGCGCGCCCCGCAGCCCAGCGCCCCGGTGGCCAGCCGCTTCATCCTCGGCGTGGTCTCCGGGCCGGCGCGCGGCCAGCGCTTCCGCCTGATGGCCAACGGCTGCAGCGTCGGGCGGACGCGGGGCGCCATCCTCTTCCCGGACGACGTCCACGTCTCCGGCCAGCATGCCGCCTTCCGCATCCGCGAGGGACAGCTCACGGTGAAGGACGAGTCGAGCGCCTCGGGCGTCTTCGTCTCCATGCGCTCGCCGGAGACGCTCGCCCCGGGGGGCATGTTCGTCGTCGGGCAGCGCCTGTTTCGCTTCGTCGGGCAGCTCCGTCCCCCGGCCGCCGAGCCGGGGCGGCCGCGTCCCTACGGGGCCCCGCTTCCCGTGCAGGGCACCCTGTGGGGCCTGGAGGAGGTGCTCGGCGGCCGGCGCACCGGGCGGGCGGTGGCCACCGCCCAGCCGCTGCTCACCATCGGCCTCGCCGGGTGCGACGTGAACTTCCCCGGGGAGCCGGGGCTCGCCCCGCGCCACTGCGAGATCACCGCCTCGGCCCAGGGCGCGGTGCTGCGCGACCTCTCCGGAGGCCTCGGGACCTTCGTCCGCATCGGGCCGCAGGAGCGCACCCTCCACGCCGGCGACCGGGTGCGCATCGGCGACCAGACGCTCCTGGTCGAGGTGTCCTGAGCCGCGGAGGTCAGCGGCCGGCCGCGGCCAGGTCCGGAAAGGCGAGGCCGATCTGTGTCCGGGCGCGGGAGGCGGGGGCGTCGCGGAGATGCCGGGCGAAGAATCCCCGGGCCTCCTCGACGCCGGCCGGCCCGCGCAGCCGGGCCAGGGTCCCGAGCTTGAGCGCGAGCTCGGGCGTGGGGTCTGCCTCGAAGGCCTCGAGGTACTTGGCCCGGGCCAGGGTCAGGTCTCCTGCCTGGTAGAGGTTGTCGCCGTCGCGGGCCAGGTCGGCCGAGCGCCGCGGCTCGCGCCGCTCGGGCGGGACCTCGAGGCGGTAGGGGGCGGGCGGGGCCTCGGCCGCCGCCGGCTGCGCCGGACCCCGCAGCTGCACGTAGGCCGCGATGGCCAGCGCCGCGGCCGCCATTCCGGCGGCGGCGGCCATCCACACTCCCGGCCGCCGCCTCGCCCGGGCGGAGACCAGGGTTCGCGCCGAGGCGAGCACGTCCGGCGTCCGGGAGCGCTCGCCGGTGGCCCCGAGCGGATGAGCCACCCGGGCCGTCCGGGCCGAGTGCGAGGACTCGGCGGCGGGCAGCGTCTGGAGCCCGTCGAGAAACTCCTCGGCCGTCTGGGGGCGGGCCGCCGGGTCCTTGCTCAGAGCACGCAGGATGAGCCGCTCCAGATCCGCCGAGCAGCCGCCGGGGCGCACCCGCGAGGGAGGCGGGGGCGGCTCGGTGAGGTGCTTGGTGGCGAAACCCACCGCGGTGTCCGCCTCGAAGGGGAGACGCCGGGTGACCAGCTGGAAGAGGAGCACTCCCACCGAGTAGAGGTCGCTCCGCGCGTCGAGCGGTGCCCCCTTGGCCTGCTCCGGGGACATGTACTCCGGCGTGCCGCAGACGAAGCCGGCCCGGGTGAGCGCCGGACCGGCCTCGGCGGCGTCGACGATCTTGGCGATGCCGAAGTCCAGCACCTTGACCACGTCGCTCTCCCCTCCCCGGCGGGGCTCGACCATGACGTTCTCCGGCTTCAGGTCGCGGTGGATGACCCCGGCGGTGTGCGCATCGGCCAGGGCAGAGAGGATCTGGGAGACGATGCGGATGATGCGCGGCTCGCTCAGCGGCCACTCGTGAGCGAGCAGGTGATGCAGGTCGTGCCCGTCCACGTACTCCATGGCGATGAACAGCTCGCCGTCCTCGGCCACGCCGAAGTCGAGGATGTTGATCGAGTTGGGATGGTTGAGCCGGCTTGCCGCCCGGGCCTCGCGCTGGAAGCGGGCCACGGTGCGCGCGTCGGAGAGCAGCTCCTGGTGGAGCACCTTGAGCACCACCGGCTTGTCCAGGACCAGCTGGCGGGCGCGGTAGACCCGGCCCATCCCCCCCTCGCCGATGCAGCGTTCCACGCTGTATTTCCGGGCGACGACCTTGCCCAGCAGCGGGTCCCCCTCGCCGGCCGCCCGCGGGAGCGCGGTGCCGCAGGAGGGACAGAACTGGGCGGACGATCCGGCGTCCGCTGAGCACGTGGGACAGGTCACGGCGGCCGAGACCCCGACGGTGGCACGCGACCCAGCCCGGCCGCAAGGCCCGGGCCACGGCCTCTGGTAGAGTGCCGACCGCTCCGGATGATCACCTGCCCCCGCTGCGGCGTGTCCAACCCCGAGGCGAGCTCGACCTGCGCCGGGTGCGGTGGCCCCCTCCACGCACCGAGGGGGTCACGGCCGCGGGTCGTGCTCCGCGTCGTCCGCGCCGACGGGGGCGCGGAGTCGGTGGTCCCGATGCGGGGCGACGTGCTCACCGCCGGTTCGGCGGGAGATCTGAGGTTGGCCGAGGATCCCTACGTGGCTCCGGTCCAGGTGCGCTTCTTCTATTCCGGCGGCCGGCTGGCGGTGGAGGACGCCGGGGGAGGCAACGGCGTGTTCGCCCGCCTCAAGACCGAGCGGGAGCTTCCGGTGGGGGGTGAGCTGCGGCTGGGACGGCAGCGGCTGCTGCTCGAGGCGGTCGCTCCAGCCGGCGCGGGCGAGGACGGAACGGTGGCCTGGGGGTCGCCGGATCCCGGCTACCGCCTGCGCATCGTCCAGCTCGTGGACGGCGGGATCCGGGGGGCGGCCTTCCCGCTGCGGGAGGGCGACAACCTCCTCGGCCGCGAGACGGGGGACATCGTCTTTCCCACCGACGGCTTCGTCTCCGGCCGCCACGCGGTGCTCAAGGCCCGCGGCGACCGGCTGGTGGTGCGCGACGTCGGCAGCTCGAACGGGACCTTCCTCCGGCTGACCAACGCCGTCTTCGTCGACACCGGCGACCAGTTCCTGGTCGGGCGGGAGCTGGTGCGGGTGGAGATCCAGCCCAGCTGATCAGCCGTAGGACTTCTCTTTCTTCTCCTGCTCTTCCTTGCAGCGGATGCAGAGCGTGGTCACCGGCCGCGCTTCCAGCCGCTTCGGGCTGATCGGCTCCTCGCAGCGCTCGCAGATGCCGAAGGTCCCGTCCTCGATGCGGAGGAGCGCCCTGTCGATCTTCTTGAGCAGGAACTTCTCCCGGTCGCGGAGGCGGAAGACCATCGACTGGGCATACTCGCTGCTGGCGAGGTCGATCTCGTCGGGGAGGTCGTCGGTGTCGAAGTTGGATTCCTCCATCAGCGTCTTCTTGGCGCTGTTCAGCAAGGCCTGCTTGCTGTCCTCGAGCATCTTCTTGTAGCGCTTGAGATCTTTCTGGTTCAAAGCAGCTGTCCTCACGTCGGCCGGGGCTTCCCACGCCCCCGCCACCGCCCGAAAAAGGGCGCGGAGTCTTATTCGGCGGTTTTCCGAAGTCAAGGTAACCTCGGCCCCCTTCGCATGGCCGACGGTGAAAAGGCACGGAGCGAGTCCTCCCGGTTCGACCGCGAGTTTCTCCGGGGAGCGCTCGCACTGGCGGCGAAGGGGGACGTCGACCACTTCCTGTACATCTGTGACGTTCCCATCGCCGCCGAGGACCTCCGCCGGCGAAAGGTCCGCCACAAGCTGGTGTACGCCGTGACCGCCGAGGCCATGGCGCTCGAGCTCCAGGGTCGGCGCCAGCGGGCGCTGGTCATCCCGGCCTACGACTACAGCCGCGTCGAGCGGGTGAAGGTGGCGCTGGTCTCCGCCCTCGCCCAGGGCGCCTTCAAGGAGGGCGACCTGGTCCTGTGCATGACCGGCCGGCTGGGCCAACCGCCCGACACCCTGATGCAGATGCACATCGGCGGCTCGCTCGACGACCGGGTGGCCATCGAGGGAGTCAAGCTGGGCGAGGGCTTCGACAGCCAGGTGGTGGACGCTCTCATCCAGCTCGCCCTGCAGATCGGTCAGGAAGGATACGAGGGCCACCCCATCGGGACGATCATCACCATCGGCGATCACAACAGCGTCCTGGAGAAGAGCCGGCAGATCACCCTCAACCCCTTCCAGGGGCTGGGGGAGTCCGAACGCAACGTGCTCGACCCGAAGATCCGCGAGGCGATCAAGAACTTCTCCGTGCTCGACGGGGCCTTCGTCATCCGCGAGGACGGGGTGGTGCTTTCCGCCGGGCGCTACCTGTCGGCCAGCGACGAGGAGGTTCCCGTTCCACTCGGTCTCGGGGCCCGGCACGCCGCCGCGGCGGGCATCACCGCCACCACCGAGTGCCTGGCGCTGGTGGTGAGCCAGACGTCCGGGGCCGTCCGCCTCTTCAAGGGTGGGGAGATCCTCCTCGAGCTGCACCAGAGCGCCCGCCGCACATGAGCGCCCGGGCGGCGCACTGGCGCCGGGGCCTGCTCGTGGCCCTGTGCGTCGGGGCATCCCTGGCCCGGACAGTGGAGGCGAGGGCGTCGCCCGCGGCCGGTCCGGATGCCGGACCCACCCCTGCACCGGCGTGGGAGGCGATGGAGGCCGCCATCCGGGCCGGCGGCTTCCCCAAGCTGACCAGCATCCTGGTCGCCCGGCACGGGAATCTCGTCTACGAGCGCTACTTCAACGGTGCGGAGGCGAGCACCCGCCTCGACACGCGCTCGGCGACGAAGACCATCACCGGGATGCTGGTCGGCATCGCCGTCGACCGCGGGCTTCTCCCCGGACCCGAGGCGCCGGTGCTGCGCTACCTCCGGCTCCGGCGTCCGGTGGAGCACCCCGACCCGAGGAAGGACCACATCACCGTCGAAGACCTCCTCACCATGAGCTCGCTCCTGGAATGCGACGACTGGAACGAGTTCTCGCGCGGGAACGAGGAGCGGATGTACCTCGTCGAGGACTGGGTACAATTCACCCTCGACCTGCCGATCAAGGGCTTCCCGCCCTGGGCCCGGCCTCCGGCCGACTCTCCCTACGGGCGGAGCTTCAGCTACTGCACAGCCGGGGCGGTCACCCTGGGCGCGGTGCTCGAGGCCGCCGCCGGGGAGCGCGTGGCCGATTTCGCCCGGAAGCACCTCTTCGGCCCCCTGGGGATCGAGGGGGTCGAATGGCCGGTCACGCCGCTCGGGCTGGCCGTGACCGGGGGCGGGCTGCGGCTCACGGCGCGCCAGCTGCTCGCCCTCGGCCAGCTCTATGCCGCCGGGGGACGCCGGAACGGAACGCCGGTCGTCTCCGAAGGTTGGGTCCGCACCTCGATGCGGCCGCACGTCCACATCGACGACCAGACCGAGTACGGCTACCTGTGGTGGCTCCGGAGCTTCCGCTCCGGCGGGCGGGCCTTCCCGGCCGCCTACATGAGCGGCAACGGGGGCAACAAGGTGGCCCTCGTCCCCTCCCTCGACGCGGTGGTGGTCATCACCAGCGCCAACTACAACGCCAAGGGGATGCACGAGCTGACGGATCGCCTCCTCACCGAGCACCTCCTCCCGGCGCTGACGCCCTGAGACGAAAACGGCGGCCGAGCAGTGCTCGGCCGCCGCGCCTGAACGCCGGTCCCGGGGACTTGGAGGGGTCCTAGTTGGTCCGGAACTCCGCGTCCACGACGTCGTCCTTCTTGGGCGGGGCCTCGCCGCCGGGCGGAGTGGCCCCCGGGGCGCCCGGACCCTGCGGCTGGCTGCCCGAGGCCCGGTACATCTCCTCGGCCACCTTGTGGCTCGCCTGCTCCAGCGCGCTCACCGCACTCTCGATGGCCGCCTTGTCCGTGCCCTCGCGGACGGCATTGACCGCCTGGATCGCCTGCTCCAGCTTCGAGGCGCCCTCGGCGGAGAGCTTCTCCTTGTTCTCCTTGAGGAGCTTCTCCATCTGGTAGACGAGGTTCTCGGCCCGGTTCTTGATCTCCACCAGCTCGCGCCGTTCCTTGTCCGCCGCCTCGTGGGTCCGCGCGTCGGACACCATCTTCTCCACCTCGGTCTTGTTCAGCCCCGAGGAGTGGGTGATGGTGATGCTCTGCTCCTTGCCGGTGGCCTTGTCCTTGGCCGACACGTTGAGGATGCCATTGGCGTCGATGTCGAAGGTCACCTCGACCTGCGGAACGCCGCGCGGCGCGGGGGGAATCCCGGTGAGCTGGAAGCGACCGAGCGTCCGGTTGTCGCCGGCCATCTCCCGTTCCCCTTGGAGAACGTGGATCTCCACCTGCGTCTGACCGTCCGCGGCGGTGGAGAAGGTCTCCGCCTTCTTGGTGGGGATGGTGGTGTTGCGCTCGATGAGCCGGGTCATCACCCCGCCCAGCGTCTCCACGCCCAACGAGAGCGGGGTCACGTCGAGGAGGAGGATGTCCTTCACGTCGCCGGCGAGCACGCCGCCCTGCACCGCGGCGCCCACCGCCACCACCTCGTCCGGGTTCACCGACCGGTTCGGCTCCTTGCCGAAGAGTCGCTTCACCGCCTCCTGCACCTTGGGGATGCGGGTCGAGCCGCCGACGAGGACCACCTCGTGGAGGTCCTTGGCCTCCAGGCCGGAGTCCTTCAGGCACCGGCGGCAGGGCTCCAGGCTCCGCTCGACGATGGCGTCGATCATCGACTCGAACTTGGCCCGGGTGAGCTTGACGTTGAGGTGCTTCGGCCCGTTCTGGTCGGCCGTGAGGAAGGGCAGATTGATGTCCGTCTCCATGGTGCTGGAGAGCTCGATCTTCGCCTTCTCCGCCGCCTCCTTGAGGCGCTGGAGGACCATCTTGTCCTTGGACACGTCGATGCCGGTGTCCTTCTTGAACTCGCCGATCAGCCAATCCATGATCAGCTGGTCGATGTTGTCGCCGCCGAGGTGAGTGTCGCCGTTGGTGGCCAGCACCTCGACCACGTTCTCCCCCACCTCGAGGATGGAGATGTCGAACGTGCCGCCGCCGAAGTCGTAGACGGCGATCTTCTCGTCCTTCTTCTTGTCCAGGCCGTAGGCCAGGGCAGCGGCGGTGGGCTCGTTGATGATGCGCTTGACGTTCAGGCCGGCGATCTCCCCGGCGTCCTTGGTCGCCTGGCGCTGGGCGTCGTTGAAGTAGGCGGGGACGGTGATCACCGCATCGGTGACCTTCTCACCGAGGTAGTTCTCCGCGGCGCGCTTCAGCTTGAGGAGCACCTGGGCGGAGATCTCCGGTGGGCTGTACTGCTTGCCGTCGATGTCCACGCGGGCATCGCCGTTGGGTCCGCGGACCACCCGGTAGGGGACGAGCTTCGCTTCCTCGGTGACTTCCTCGAACCGGCGCCCCATGAAGCGCTTGATGGAATAGACGGTGCGCTCCGGGTTGGTGATCGCCTGGCGCTTCGCCACCTGACCGACGAGCCGCTCCCCGTCCTTGGTGAAGGCGACCACCGAGGGGGTGAGCCTGCTCCCTTCCTCGTTGGTGAGCACCTTGGGTTCGCGACCTTCCATGATCGCCACCACGCTGTTGGTGGTGCCCAGGTCGATGCCGATGATCTTCCCCACGAATGAAACCTCCCGAAAAAGCTTCCGGTTTGACGCGGCGAACCTAACCACCGCACCCGGGGTGTCAAACCGCTCCCGGGGCCGCGCGGGTGCCACTCGGGATTCGCACCGGACCGCCACCACCCGTTCACACCGCGCTGCGGAGAATGGTTCTAATGTCTCGAAATCGTTGATCTCCTTTGCCGGCGGAGCGCCCGGAAGCCTGGCCGGCATCCTGCAGTTCACCGGGGTGTTGCCGCAGCGCGGCAGCAGGGTCATGGAACCATCGTCCGCCCAGGTCGTCTCCCTCGAGGCGCGCCGCCCGCGCAGCGCGCCCGCGCCTGCGCGCGTGGCCGTGCTCCTCAATGCCCACGCGCGCAAGGTCACCCCGGGCGTGCTCCGGGCGCTCTCTCACGTCGTCCCGCGGGGCGACCTCTACGTCTCGCGCTCCCCACTGGACGCGCGCCGCATTGCCCACGCCGTGCTCGACGGCGGCTACCACACGGTGTTCTTCGGCGGCGGAGACGGGACCTTCATGGGGTTCGCCGACGAGGTGCTCAACCACGCCGCCCGCCATCGCCTGTCGACCCTGCCCCACTTCGGCGTCCTCAAGCTGGGCACGGGGAACTCGCTCGCCACCCTGGTCAACGCCTCCCCTGTCCGCGGCGGCGGCATCGTCGACGACGTGCTCCGCGCACGGGCCGGCGAGGTCCCTGGTTACCGGCCCCTGGAGCTCCTCTCCGCCGAGGGTCGGCGTGCGCCCTTCGCCGGTCTGGGCGTCGACGCGCTCCTGCTCAACGACTACGTCTGGCTCAAGGAGCGCGTCCGGGGACGCTGGCTCGGCCGGCTGCTCACCGGCTCGCGCGGCTACGCCGCCTCGGTGCTCCTGCGCACCCTCCCCCAGGCCCTGGCGCGGAACCTGGCGGTCGAGTGCGAGGTCCGCAACCGCGGTCCGACGCCGGCCTACCGTCTCGGCCCGGACGGACAGCCGCTCCGCGCCTTCGAGCCGGGCGAGGTGCTCTACCGGGGTCCGGCGATGGTTGCCGCCGCCGGGACCATCCCCTTCTACGGGTACGGCCTGAGGGTCTTCCCCTTCGCCGGTCAGCGGCCGGGGATGATGCACCTCCGCGTGGGCGTCATCCGGCCCCTGGCGGTCCTCGGCCACCTCCCCGCCCTCTGGCGCGGCGAGTGGTTCCCGCCGGGCGTCCAGGACTTCGTCGCCGCCGGCGTCGACGTGCGCACCGGCCGTCCCATGCCCTTCCAGCTCGGGGGCGATGCGCTCGGGGAGCGGAGCGAGCTGTCGCTGCAGGTGGCCCCGGAGCGCGTGAGCCTGGTCGACTTCTCCTCCCGTCCAGCCCTCCCAGCCTGAGCGAACCCCCGCCGGCTCAGCCCCTGTCCCGCGCCGCCGGGGGACGCTCGTCTGGCTCCCGGCGCCTCCCGGCGACGAGCAGGAAGGTGACTCCGGAGGGCCCGGTCTGGACGAGCGCCGCTTCCTCGTCGGCGACGGCCGGCTGCGCGCCGTAGAGCTCGACGAGCTGGGATTCGCCGAGCGCCTCCGCCCACTCCGGCTCGTAGCCGGCCCGGTCCAGCTCGGCCAGCTCCGCCTGCGGGGAGCGCAGCGGCGCGCCCAGAGCCTGTTCCCAGGCCGAGAGATCGCGCGCCGCCGTCCCCACCCGGGCCGCCACCACGGCGGTCAGCCGGCCCCGCGAGGGGAGGAGCGCCGGGCGAAGCAGCCGGGCCAGGGGGCCGAGGGCCGCCACCCGGCCTCCGGCGACGGCCAGGTCGAAAGTGCCGGCCGGCAGCGACGGCGCGGCCCCGTCCACGCTCATCGGGGTCAACAGACCGCGCACGCCGGCTGCCTCGGCCTCGGCCCGGACGCGCTCCAACGCCTCCCGGGAGGGGTCGGCCACGCTGATCCGGCAACCCACCTCCGCGGCCAGGAGCACCGCCGCGCTCCGACCGGTGACGCCGAACTCGAGGACACGCGAGCGCCCGTCGAGCTCGAGCCGGCGTGCCAGGCGGGCCATCACCCCCCCGCTGGTGAAGGGAGACCGCGATTCGGGCACCGGCTCGGGTGGGGAGGCAGAGGCCATCCGGCGTCGCTCACAGGTAATAGAGGATGCGGCGTTCCTTGTGCAGCGC
>DASPUU010000197.1:0-4111 GCA_035622755.1 Myxococcaceae bacterium | reverse complement strand
TCGGCCTGGTGGTGGGCTTCCCGTCCAAGGGGGCCCGGGCGCGCGATGCGTGGCTCGAGGCCATCGACCGGGCGGTGGCCGGGACCCGCTTCCAGGCGGTGACTGGCGTCCGCAAGGTGGGGGCGCCCTACGTCGAGTCGTGGATCGAGCGCGAGTCCGGACAGGCGTCGGTGCGCTGGTTCCCGGTCTTCGGGCTCCTGGTGGTCGGGCTGGCGCTCTTCCTCTACCGCTCGGTGCGCTCGCTCCTGGCCATCCTGCTCGCGCTGGGCACGGCCGTGGCCCTGGCCATGGGGGCCGGCCAGCTGCTCGGCTTCTCCTTCACCCTGGTCTCGGCGGTGGTGCCGCTGACGGTGATGGTCACCGTGCTCGCCTCCCTGGTCTACCTGCACTCGCGGTTCGTCGACCAGCCGGCCGGGGTGAGCGTCGACGAGCACCAGCTCCATGCCCTGGCCAACAAGTTCCTGCCGGTGACCGCCTCCAGCGTGGCGGCGGTCCTCGGCTTCTCGGCCCTGGTCGTCTCGCGCATTCGCCCCATCCGCCAGATGGGGCTGTGGACGGGAGCCGGCCTGGCCATCGGCTGGGTGGTGGCCTTCACGCTTTTCCCGTCGCTCCAGAAGGTCCTGCGCACGCCCACCGGTCTCACCGTTGCCATCCGCTCGGCGCTCTATGACCGGGTCTCGGGTGGGCTCCCGGGATTCACCTACCGCTGGCGCTGGCCGCTGGTGGCGACCTCGCTCGTCCTCTCCGCCGCCGGGGTGGTGGCGCTGTTCGGATTCCCGGGCCGGGTGGCGCCGATGGAGCTGGGCATCGACTCGCTGGACTACGTCGATCCCGGGCTCGCCATCCACCGGGACATGGTCTTCTTCCGCGACCACGTCTCCGGGCTGAACGTCGTCCGCGTCTGGGTGAAGACCCCTCCGGGGGCGGTGGTCGAGCCGGAGGTGCTGCGCGGGCTGGACCGGTTCACCACCGCTGTCGAGGCGCTGCCCGAGGTGAGCTCGGTGGTCGGGCCGACGACGTTCCTGCGCATGCGCCGCGCCCTGGCCGGCCAGGGCGAGGCCATCCCTCAGGATCCGGACGCCTTCGCCCGGGCGGCGGCCGACGTGGAGCAGCTCCTCCTCAGCGAGCCGGAGCTCCGCGGCTTCATCGACGTGGCGACGCTCTCCAACGCGCAGCTGACCGTCCTCATCGCCCGCGGCAAGGAGGCCGACTACCAGGCGCTGACCTCCGACCTGCGCCGGACCTGGGAGGCGACGGTGGGCGGCGACCCCGCCTTCCGGGGCGCCAGCATCCAGATGGTGGGCGAGTCCATCCTCCAGGCCAAGGTGGGGGCGAGCCTGGTGCCGACGCTGACCGAGAGCTTCAGCCTCACCGCCGCCCTCATCTTCGCCGCCTTCCTGGTCGTTTTCCGGAGCCCGATGGCGCGCCTGATGGCGATGATCCCCTCCGTCTTCGCCATCCTGGTGACCTTCCTGGGCATGAGGCTCTTCGGCGGCTCGCTCAACGTGGCCACCATCCTCATCGCCACCACCGTCCTCGGCACCACCGAGAACGACCAGATCCACTTCTTCCATCACCTCCAGGAAGGGGAGGGAGCCGGCGGGCTCGACGGGGCGATGCGCCACGCCCTGCAGATCTCCGGGCGGGCCATCATCTTCGCCACCCTGATCAACTCCGCCGGCTTCCTCGGGCTGGCGCTCTCGCGGTTCCCGCCGCTCCGTCAGTTCGGCCTGGTCACCTCGGCGGCCTTCCTCCTGGCGATGCTGGCCGACTTCACCGCGCTGCTCGGCTCGCTCTGGCTCATGCGGCGCGAGCGGCCGCTCCGCTAGACGCCGCTGGGCGCGCCACCCGCTGGTAGACCGCCTCCAGCTTGGCCACCGAGGCCTCGAGCCGGAGCCCCTCGGCGACGGCCAGGCTCGCCTGGCGCCCGGCCGCCAGCCGCTCGGGATGCTCGATGAGGCCGTCGATCCGGCGGGCCAGCTCCCCGGCGTCGCCGGCGGGGAAACGGAACTCGTCGCCGATGGCCAGGGTGCTGGCGGCGCTCTTCGGCGCCTTGGCGATCAGCGCCGGGAGCCCGGTGCCGAGCGCCTCGAGGAGGGCCATCCCCTCGAGCTCCACGTCGGCGGCGTGGACGAGGAGGTCGGCGGAGCGCATCAGCGCCGGCATGTCGTCCTCGTCGACGACGCGAAACTCCGCCGGCACCGGGAGCGCGGCGGCGAGCTGGCGGAGCCGGCTCTCCTCCGGTCCGTGACCGCAGACGACCAGCTGGATGCGTGCGGCATGGCGGCAGCGGCGGACGGCCTCGAGGATGACGTCGATGCGCTTCTCGGTCGCCAGCCGGGAGACGGTGAGGACGAGGAAGCGATCGCGGTCCCGCGCCGGGCGCTCGGCCGGCCCGGGATGGAACTGCGGCGGGATGCCGTTGGAGATGACGGTGGCCGGGACGGTGAGGCCGTGTCGCCGCAGCTCCTCGAGGCCGAAGGCGGTGGGACAGACCAGGTGGTCGGCGCGGCCGTAGAGCGCCCAGATGAAGAAGCGCCAGGTCCAGTCCATGAGCCGCTCGGACCGGAGCCCGATGTTGTGCATCATGTTCTCGGGAAGGAGGTGCGAGGCGGCCACCACCGGCGTCCCCACCCGGCGGGCGATGGCGGCGGCGCGGATGCCGAGCCAGAAGGGAAACTGGACGTGGAGCAGGTCCACCTGGCGCAGCACCGGCTCGAGGGCGGCGCGCGAGGGCCAGGCGAAGATGAAGCCCATCTCCCGCATCACCCGGCTGAAGGGCGGTACGGTGAAGCGTGGCAGGCCGACCCGGCCCTCGCCGCTCGGGCCGCCGGCGATGACGGTGACCTGGTGGTGCTCCCTGAGGGCGGCGATGAAGCGGCGAGCGGAGATGACGCCCCCGGTCTTCACGCCCTCGAAGGTGTCGACGGCGTAGGCGATGTGCAGGCGGCGGGGACTGGGCACGCCGGCGGACTATAACGTCCGCCCCGGCGGGGACAGGCAATTCGGTCGAGGCTCAGGGGACCCAGGTCAACTTGAGGCCCACGCAGATCCAGAAGTGGAGCGCCTTCTGGTCGATGCTCTGGGAGGTGTCGCCGGTCGTCCCCGAGACGCTGCCGTGGTCGAATTGTCCCATGGAGAAGCCGACAAACGGGCCGAGCCTCAGCGAGTCCGCAACCGCGAAGTCCACGCCTGCCTCGAGGCGGAGGAACTCCCAACCCTGGAGAGTCACGGTTGCCGACTCGGAGGAATTGGAAGCATGCACCGAGTCCCACTCGTAGCCGGCTCCCAGCCCGAGCCACGGGTCGATTCGCACGCGCCCCAGCAGGTGGTACTGGAGCTCGAGGCCTACCCGCAGGGCATATTCCGAACAGCTCGTGCCGGACTGGCAGGTCAACTGGCTTCCGAGAAGCCCGAAGGCGTACTGCCCGTAGGCGCCCACGAAGAGGCGGTCGAGGCGGTAGCCGAGGTCGATCCAGAGGGGGAATTGCACCCCGTATCCGTCGGACAGCGTCGCATCCTGGGCCGCGTCGCCGGCCGGGATGAGGACTCCGGACCGAAAGGCAACCTCGAAGCCGTTCGATGCCGTCTCGTTCTCGACCCCGCGAGCCTCGGTGGCCGCCACCAGGACCGCGGCGACGATCGTCTTGAGCAACCGGTGCATGGGCAATCCCCCCGAGTTCCCTGCGCTGCAAGCCCGATGCCCGCCATTCTGCGCTCGGGTGAGCCCTGAGGACATCGGATTTCATGGCCTCTCGGCCGGCGTGGAAGCTCCCGGGGACGTCAGCGGACGACGAGAGCCGTCATCCTCCGCCTGCACGAGGGCGAGGCGGCTCCCGGGCTAGGGGCCTGCCGAGCCGGTCGCCTCCCAGACCTGGCGCTTGAGGGAGAGGAACTCGGCCGAGAAGCGCGTCTCGAAGGACCGGGGCCGTGGAATGTCGACCCGGAACCGCGCCTGCACCCGTCCCGGGCGCGGGGAGAGGACGACGATGCGGTCGGCGAGGAAGAGCGCTTCCTCGGCGTCGTGGGTGACGAAGAGCACCGTCTTTCGCTCCTGCGCCCAGAGGCGCGCCAGCGCGTCCTGCATCCGGGCGCGGGTCTGGGCGTCCAG
>DASPUU010000196.1:0-8423 GCA_035622755.1 Myxococcaceae bacterium | reverse complement strand
CTCGTTGGTGCGGATGTTGATCATCAAGTCTCCGCGCTTGAGCGTGGCGACCAGCATCCCCATCAGCCCGTTGGTGAAGGTCACCCGCGATCCGCGGGCCTCGATGTCGTCCCCGGCGGCGAAGGTGATCTTCGGGTCGATGAAGTAGGCCGGGCCGATGTCCAGGAGGACGACCCCGTACTTCTCGGTGTCGATGCCCGGCACCACCCCGAACCGCTTGCTCCGCCAGACACCGATGAGCTTGCCCCGGATGGTCTCCACCGTGTTCGGGTTCCACTTGGGAGGGGGCAGCTTCTCCGGCTGCTGGGGCATGGTGTGGGGCGGCGTGGCCTCGGTCGCCGGGGCCGGGGTGGCCGGCGCCGCGGGCGCCTGGGCGAATCCGAGCGCCGGGACGAGGAGCGCTCCGGCGACGAGCAGGGGGCGAAGCTGTGCCATCTGTGGTTCCTCCGGAGAAGCGAGCCGGCGGACAGTAGCAGGGGGCCGGAGAGCCGTGCGCAGGATCTGCGCTCCCCCCGCTCGTGAAGCGGCCGATCTTCCTCCCCGGAACGCCGCTTGCTGCACAATGCACCGTGAGGAGGCTCCCATGACCATCCCAGCCGCCAAGACGTCGAAGGAGACCCCCAAGGAGCCCGGGCTGCTCGACCCGGACACCGCCGTCTCGTGGATCATGAACCGCGAGGTGATCACCGTCCGGCCGGACCTGACGCTCGAGTCGCTGGAGGAGATGCTCCTCACCCAGGACCTGAGCCGCGTCCCGGTGGTGGACAAGGAGTCGAAGCTGGTGGGCATCGTCTCCAAGACCGACCTGCTCGCCTTCCGCCACGACGAGGGAGACCGGCTGGAACAGGAGCCGGTGAAGCTCTCGGCGCGGCGCGGGGTGAAGTACACCCCCGGCCCCGGCTTCCACGAGAGCGACGAGGGCCGGATGTTCGTCTCGGACATCATGCACACCGAGGTCCTCACCGTGACCCCGGAGACGCCGGTGGCCCGGGCGGCCGAGGTGATGGCGGTGAACCGGGTGCACGGGCTCCCGGTCATCTCCCCCCAGCGCACGGTCGTCGGCTGGGTGTCCACGCTGGACATCCTGTCCTGGGTGGCCGGGCTGACCTGGTAGGTCCCCCCGGAGCTTCAGCGCTCGCCGAGCAGCCACCTCCGGCGGAGCCGGGGGCCCTCGGTGAGGCCGAACTGGGTCATCGCTCGCTCGCGGATGTGCTCCACCGCCTCCCGCGGCGAGTCGGTGACCCGGAGATGGGCGAGGTCGACCGCGTCGATGGTCCCGTGGCCGAGGAGCGTCCGCCGGAGCTGGTCCACGAAGGGCTGCCAGTAGTCCGCTCCCAGGAGCACCACCGGGAAGTCCTTGATCTTCCCGGTCTGGATGAGCACCGAGACCTCGAACAGCTCGTCCAGGGTGCCGTAGCCGCCGGGCATGACCACGAAGGCATAGGAGTACTTCACCAGCATCACCTTGCGGACGAAGAAGTGGCGGAACTCCACCATCCGGTCGAGGTAGGGGTTCGGCCTCTGCTCGAGCGGGAGCTCGATGTTGCAGCCGAGCGAGCGCCCGCCGGCCTCCCTCGCCCCGCGGTTGGCCGCCTCCATGATGCCCGGTCCCCCGCCGGTCATCACCGTGAAGCCGGCCCGGGCCAGGAGCGAGCCCAGCTCCCGGGCCATGGCGTACGAGGGATGGGTCTCCGGGAAGCGCGCCGAGCCGAAGACGGTGACGCAGGGCCCGGCGAAGTGGAGCGCCCGGAAGCCGCGCAGGAGCTCCCGGAAGACGGCCCAGGCCCGCCGGAGCTCGAGCCCGCGGGGCTGCGGGCCGCTCAGGAACCGCCGCTCGTCCTCGGTGCGGCTGCCGGTGCCCCAGGGCGTCTCGTCCACGGTCGAGCGGGTGCTTAGACCTGCCCGGCTGCCGCGCGCAAACGCTGCGGGGCTCGCCGGAGCGGGTGCAAGATGCGCGCGCTGCCGGCACCCGCGCCCGGGGAGGAACGGGCCCGGAACGTGCCTTGTCCGCACCCCGGGATGCCACCCGCGCCCGCCACCGTCGTGCTCGAGGCCCGTGGCCTGGTGAAGACCTACCAGATGGGCGAGGTCCAGGTGCAGGCGCTCCGGGGCGTGGACCTGGTCCTGCACGCCGGCGAGCTGGTGGTCCTCCTCGGGCCGTCGGGCAGCGGCAAGTCCACCCTGCTCAACATCCTCGGCGGGCTCGACCATCCGACGGCGGGCCAGGTGCTCTACCGCGGCGAGGACCTGTCGAGGATGAGCGAGCGCGCGCTGACCCGCTACCGCCGCGACCACGTGGGCTTCGTCTTCCAGTTCTACAACGTGCTCCCCAGCCTCACCGCGCGCGAGAACGTGGCGCTGGTGACGGAGATCTCCCCGCATCCCATGACGCCGGAGAAGGCGCTCGGCCTGGTCGGCCTGGGCGAGCGGCTGGACCACTTCCCCTCGCAGCTCTCGGGCGGCGAGCAGCAGCGGGTGGCCATCGCCCGCGCCGTGGCCAAGCAGCCCGACGTCCTGCTCTGCGACGAGCCCACCGGCGCCCTGGACCAGGAGACGGGCAAGGTGGTCCTCGGCGCCATCGCCCGGGTCAACGTCGAGCTCGGGACGACGACGGCGGTCATCACCCACAACGCGGCGGTGGCGGCGATGGCCGACCGGGTGCTGCGCTTCGCCGACGGCCGGGTGGCGAGCGTGGTGGAGAACGCGACGCGGGCCCGGGTGGAGGACCTGTCGTGGTGAGCGCCCTGGACAGGAAGCTCCTCCGTGACCTGTGGGGGATGAAGGCGCAGGGGGCCTCCATCGCCGTGGTGGTGGCCTGCGGCGTCGGCGTCCTCATCGGCTCGGTGGCCACCATCCGGACGCTGCGGACGTCGCGCGACGAGTACTACGAGCGCTACCGCTTCGCCCACGTCTTCGCCCGCCTCAAGCGGGCTCCGGAGGCGGTGGCCGCGGCGCTGCGGGAGCTCCCCGGGGTGGCGCAGCTCGAGACCCGGGTGGTGGAGGACGTGGCCGTGGACGTGCCGGGCCTGCGCGAGCCGGCCACCCTCCGGCTCGTCTCCATCCCCGAGTCCGGCCAGCCGGGGCTGAACCGGCTCCACCTCCGCCGCGGCCGCTGGCCCGCCCCGGGCCGGCTGGACGAGGTGCTCCTCAACGAGGCCTTCGCCGACGCGAACCACCTTCGCCCCGGCGACCGGCTCTCGGCGGTGGTCAACGGGCGCCACCAGGCTCTCCGGGTGGTGGGCGTGGCGCTCAGCCCGGAGTACGTCTACCAGCTCCAGGAGGGCGCCTCCTTCCCGGACAACGAGCGCTTCGGCGTCGGCTGGGTTCCGCGCGAGGGCCTGGCCGCGGCCTTCGACCTGACCGGCGCCTTCGACGACGTGGTGGTGGGGCTCGCCCCCGGCGCGTCCTGGGAGCCGGTCATCGCCGGGATGGACCGGCTCCTCGACCGCTACGGGAGCCTGGGGGCATTCGGCCGGGACCGGCAGATGTCCCACAAGCTGGTCACCGACGAGTTCGCCCAGGTGGGGACGATGTCCGTCATCCTCCCGGCCATCTTCCTCGGGGTGGCGGCGTTCCTCCTCAACGTCGTGCTCTCCCGGCACGTGGCCACCGAGCGCGAGCAGATCGCCGCGCTCAAGGGCATCGGCTACGGGAACGGGCGCATCGGGCTGCACTACGTGAAGCTGGTGGTGGTCGTGGTGCTGGTGGGCATCGCGCTGGGGGTGACGCTGGGCGCCCTCTACCTCCGCCTCCTCGTCCACCAGTACTCCCACTACTTCCACTTCCCGGCCTTCCTCTCGCGCGTCGACCCGGACCTCATCCTCTTCTCCGGGGGCCTGAGCCTGGCCGCGGCGCTGGTCGGGGCGCTGACCTCGGTCCGCCAGGCCACCCTGCTCCCTCCGGCCGAGGCGATGCGGCCGCCGTCGCCGCCGGTCTACCGGAAGACGCTCCTCGACCGGCTGGGCCTCGGGCACCTGCTCCACACCACCGGCCAGCTGGTGGTGCGCAACGTCGAGCGCCGCCCGGTGCGCACCGCGCTCTCCGCGCTGGCCATCGGGTTCGCCGTGTCCATCGTGGTGGTGATGAACCTCATGTTCGGCGGCATCGCCTTCCTCACCGACTCGGCGCTCCCGGCGACCCGGCGCGAGGACGTGGGGCTGACCTTCACCACCACCCTCTCCCGGCCGGAGGCCCTCTCCGCGCTGCGGGCGCTCCCGGGCGTGGTGCAGGCCGAGGCGGTGCGGGCGGTGCCGGTGCGGCTCCGCTCCGGCCCGCGCCACGAGGAGGCATCGCTCACCGGGCTCGTCCGGGACGGCGAGCTCCGCCGGGTGCTCGACCAGCGCCTGCGCCCGGTGGACGCGCCGGACCGGGGGCTCCTCCTCTCCGCCGCGCTGGCGGACAGGCTCGGCGTCCGGCCCGGGGACCGGGTCCAGGTGGAGGTGCTGGTGGGGGACCGGCGCCGGCTGGAGCTGGAGGTGACCGCGGTGGTGGCCGAGCACCTCGGCTACGGCGCTTACCTGGACTCGGACGCGCTCGGACGGCTCCTGGGCGAGGCCAGCGCCGTGGACGTGGCCTACCTGCGCGTCGATCCGGCGCGCGCCGAGGCGCTCTTCCAGACGCTGAAGGGCCTCCCCCGGACCACCGGCGCGGCCATGGCCCAGACGGTGCTCCGGAACTTCCGGGACCTGGTGCGCCAGTCGATGCTCACCAACCTCTCCCTGCTCTTCCTCTTCGCCGGCTCGCTGGCCATGGCCATCGTCTACAACGACGCGCGCATCGCGCTGGCCGAGCGGGCCCGCGAGCTGGCCACCCTCCGGGTCATCGGGTTCACCCGCACGGAGATCGGCCGCATCCTCTTCGGCGAGCTGGCCCTGGTCATGGTCGCCGGGGCGCCGCTCGGCTGCCTCATCGGCTGGGGGGTGGCGGAGGCGATCATCCCCGTCTTCGGCAACGAGATGATGCGCATGCCGGTGGTCCTCTCCGCCTCCAGCTTCCTCACCGCCATCGGGATGATCTTCTTCGCCGGCATCCTGAGCGGCCTCGTCGTCCGGCGGCGGCTGGACCGGCTGGACCTCATCGCCGTCCTCAAGACACGGGAGTGAGGGAACGATGAAGCTCTCGCGCATCGCCATCCCGGTCGGCGTCCTCGGCGCCGCGGCGGTGGTGTTCCTGGCCGTGCGCCCGAGGCCCCAGCCGGTGGACCTGGGCGAGGTGCACCGCGGGCCCCTGCGCGTCACCGTGGACGAGGACGGCAAGGTGCGCGTCCAGGAGCGCCACGTGGTCTCCTCGCCGCTGGCCGGCACGCTGATGCGGCCCGAGCTCAAGGCCGGCGACGCGGTGGAGACCGGAGCGGTGCTGGCGCGGCTGGTCCCGGTGGCGCCGCCCCTGCTCGACGCCCGGACGCGCGGGCAGGTGGAGGCCAGGGTCAAGGCGGCGACGGACGCGGTCCGGCAGGCGGACGCGGCGCTCGCCCGGGCCCGGAGCTCGCTCGAGCTGTCCGAGCGCGAGGCCGCCCGGGCGCAGAATCTGGCCAAGGCGGGGAGCATCGCCCAGGAGGCGCTCGACCGGGCCCAGTTCGACCGGGCGACCCGCGCCCGCGAGGTGGACGTCGCCGCGCGGGCGGTGGACGTGGCCCGTCACGACCTGGAGGTGGCGCGGGCGGCGCTCCTCCAGACGCGGGGTGGTACGCCGTCGGGGGACGAGGCGTGGACGGTGACCGCGCCGGTGCGGGGCGTCGTCCTGCGCGTCCTGCAAGAGAGCGAGGGCGTGGTGCAGCCCGGGACGCCGCTCTTCGAGCTCGGGGACATGGATGCGCTCGAGGTGGTGGCCGACCTCCTGACCACCGACGCGGTGGCCGTGCGCCCGGGGGCCGAGGTGCTCATCGAGCGCTGGGGCGGGGACCATCCGCTCCATGCCCGCGTGCGCCGCGTGGAGCCGAGCGCCTTCACCAAGGTCTCCGCCCTGGGCGTCGAGGAGCAGCGGGTGAACGTCATCGCCGACCTGACCGACGAGCCGGCCCAGCGCTCCGGGCTCGGGGACGGGTACCGGGTGCAGGTGCGCGTCGTCACCGTCGACGTGGCCGACGCGCTGCTCGCCCCGGTGGCGGCGGCCTTTCGCCAGGGCCAGGGGTGGGCGGTGTTCGTCGTCGAGGACGGGCGGGCGCGGCTCCGGCCGGTGAAGCTCGGGCGGAGGAACGACTCGGATGCCGAGGTGCTCTCCGGCCTGACCGCCGGCGAGAAGGTCGTCCTCTATCCAGGCGAGACGCTCCGCGACGGGACCCGGGTCGAGATGCGCTGAGAGGGTGGCGCCCGGAACCGGCTTGACGGGCGACCGACGCCGCCGGCAGCGTTGGGTTCCTGAACGCTCGCCGCCTGCTCAGCGCCGTCCTGGCCCCTCTCGCGCTCGCGGCGGCCCCGGGCTGCAAGTCCCCGCCGCCCTACACCCCCTCGACGAGCATCGAGGTGGCGGTGACGGTGGACGACCTGCCGCGCCACGGGCAGGACATCCCCGGCGTCTCGCGGGTGGACATCCACCGCCAGCTCCTCGACGCCCTCAAGAAGCACAACGTCCCGGCGGTGTACGGCTTCGTCATCGGGAGCCGGCTCCTCGGGCACCCGGAGGACACCGCGGCGCTCGAGGCCTGGAAGGCCTCCGGTTACCCGCTCGGGAACCACACCTACACCCATCCGGACGCGGCCAAGGTCCCGGCCGAGGACTTCATGGCCGACGTGGTGGCCAACGAGTCGGTCCTGGCCGGGCTGATGGGCCCGGGCCAGGACCAGGTCTGGAAGGTGCTCCGCTACCCGTACCTCCACCAGGGGCAGGACCTGGCCGGCCGGGCGCAGATCCGCCGGGTGCTCGCCGCGCGCGGCTACCGCATCGCCGAGGTGACCATCGACTTCGAGGACTGGGCCTGGAACAACCCCTACGCCCGCTGCCTGGCGAAGGGAGACACCAGGGCGGTGGAGGTCCTGGTCCAGTCCTACCTGGACGCGGCCGAGGCGCAGCTCCGCTGGGCGGACGACACGGCGCGGCGCCTCTTCGGGCGGAACATCCGCCACATCCTCCTGCTCCACGCCGGCGCCTTCGACGCGAAGATGGCCGACGGGCTCCTGACGCTCTACGAGCAGCTGGGGGTGAAGTGGATCACCCTGGCCCAGGCGAACCAGGACCCGGTCTACGCCCACGAGCCGAACCCGCCGCGCACGGTGCGCGGTCCGCTGCTCTTCCAGGTGCTCCGCTCGCGCGAGTGGCGCGGGTTCCCGATTCCCGAGGACCCGGAGGACGTCCTCGGGCTGGTCTGTCCCTAGGCTTGGGATAGGCTCCGGGGCGCTCGCTCGTGACCGTCGCCGCACGCACCGTGGCCCGCTTCACCCCGCGCAACCGGGCCATGGCGCGGCTCCTGCTCGCCGCGGCGGTGGGCGTGGTGGCCGGCCTGCTCGTGGCGCCGTTCCACCAGTGGGCCTTCCGGCTGGTGACCGCCTGGGACGCGGCGCTGGTGACGCTGCTCGGCCTCGCCTGGAGCTTCATCCTCCGCTACAACGCCGAGCAGACCAGGCACCGGGCGGGGGCGGTGGACCCGGGGCGCAACGCGGTGTGGGCGGTGGTGCTCGTCGGGAGCACGATGAGCCTCATCGCCGGCAACGGGGCGGTGCGCTACGCACGGACGCTGGCGCCCCGGTGGAGCACGCTCCTCATCCTGCTCTCGCTCCTGGCCGTGCTCCTGGCCTGGTTCGCCGTCCACACGGCCTACACGCTGCGCTACGCGCACCTCTACTACCGGGAGGACGGGGAGGTGGGCGGGCTCCGGTTCCCGGGGGACAGGCCGCCGGCGGACATCGACTTCGCCTACTACGCCTTCACCGTGGGGATGGCCTTCGGGACGACGGACGTGCTGGTGACGGACACGCGGTTCCGGCGGGCGACGCTCGGGCACGCGCTGCTCTCGTTCTTCTTCAACACCGGCATCCTGGCGCTGACGCTGAATCTGATCGTCGCCAGCCTGCAGTAGACGGGCGGCGTCACAGCCACGCGTAGGTGAGCCGGAGGGCCTCCCGGCCGCCCTTCTCGAGGTTCTCGCCGTGGCAGAGGACGATGCGCTCGAAGTCCTCGGCCAGGAGGCGCTCCAGGCTGGCCCGGGCGCGGGGGCGGTCGCCGTAGACCGGCCGGAGAAAGCGGCTGAAGCCGGCCCGGCCGTAGAAGCCAGCGGCCTTGAGGTAGAGCCGCGTCGGGCCGTGGTCCATGCGGTGGAAGTTCTCGACCAGGTCGGCGGCAATGAGCGTGCGCGTGGCCGGGTGGAGGAAGACCGTCTCCCGGAGCCGGCAGCCGGCGATGAAGAAGGGGCGGAGGTCCCTCGCCCAGTCGGGGTGCGGAACCTCGGACAGCTCGGCGTCGATGCGCAGGTCCGGCCGCTTCCGGGCCAT
>DASPUU010000195.1:0-18818 GCA_035622755.1 Myxococcaceae bacterium | reverse complement strand
GACCGGTGGCCAGCGGCCGGGCCAGCACCGGCCCCGACGGCACGACCCGGGTCAGCTTCCCCCCCCAGCCGGTTGGCCCCTATCGTCTGCATGCCGTGGCACGCTCCGGTGACCGTCTGCTCGGGGAAGGGGACGATGCGGTCGCGGTGCGCACCGTCGGCCCGGAGCTGACCGACCCGTCGGTGCGCGCGGACCTGCTCTCGGACCTCGCCCGCTCGACGGGCGGGAAGGCATACCGGCTGCCGCTGGCAAGCCTCCCCGACCTCCCGCTCCTCGACCCGCCCGTCATCGAGGTCGGCCGCAGCCGGGACCAGCCGCTCTGGGATCGCTGGGAGTGGCTGGTCGTGCTCGGGTCGCTGCTCGGGCTGGAATGGATGCTTCGCCGGCGCTACGGGTACATCTGATGGTCTCCTCGGTCGCCAGCCTCCTCGTCCTCGTCCTGGCCAGCGGCGGGCAGGGCTGGCACGAGCTGCGGACGGCGCACTTCACCCTGCGCACGGACCTCGAGCCGGACGCTGCCATCCACGCCGCGGTGGAGATCGAGCGCACCCGGGCCGCGCTGCTGGCGGCGATGTGGCCGTCGGTGAAGGACGTCGGGGTGGAGACGGTGGACGTGGTCGTCCTCGCCGACGGCATGGAGTTCGAGCGCTATGCCGGGCGGGCGAGCAACGGGCTCTACTCCCACCTCGCGCTCCCCCCGCGCATCGTGCTCTGGGGGGCGCCCGAGCGGTGGGAGGTCCGGGTCGGGGGCCCGCGGTGGCAGGAGGTTCCGGCCGGGAACCGGAACAGCTCGTCCGAGGTGCTTCGCTACGAGTTCAACGCCCACCTCCCGGTCGTGCGCGCGGGCTCCTCCTCTCCGCTCCGGCACGAGCTGGCCCACCACATCGCCGCCGCCGTCTATGGCCGGCAGCCGCTGTGGTTCTCGGAGGGGCAGGCCCAGTTCCTCGAGTCCCTCAAGCTGTCCGAGGACGGGCGCAGCGCCACGGTGGGGTTGATCAACCCCATCGCCTGGCAGCAGTTCGTCCGCATCCGGACGATCAGCGTCGCCGACGTCCTCGACTGGCAGACCCTCGGCCTCCGCCTCCCCCGGGTGGAGTCGCTCGGGCTGTACGGCGGGAGCTGGCAGCTCTTCCAGTGGCTCTTCACCACCCGGCCGGAGGGGCTCCGGTGCTACCAGGAGCGCCTGGCGGCCGCGGAGGAGCCCCGCCGGGCGTGGGCCGACTGCCTCCCGGACATCGTTGCGGCGGACCTGGACCGGATCCTGTGGGAATTCGCGCGGCGCGGCACGCCGCGCCTGGTCCAGGTTTCCATCCAGCCGGTGGGCGTCGAGGCGGACATCCGCCCGCTCACGGCGGCCGAGGTCCACCTCGTCCATGCCCAGCTGGCCCTGGCGGGCGGGACCGCGGCCCAGAACGCCGAGCTCCTGGCGGAGGCACGCACCGAGGTCGAGGAAGCGCTGGCCGCGGACCCGGCCTGTGTCGGCGCGCTTCGCCTCCAGGCGCCCAACCTCCCGCCCCCGGCGCGCGTGGAGGCCGGACGGCGCGCGGTGGCCGCGCATCCGGAGGACGGCTGGGCCTGGCTGCTCCTCGCCGATGCGCTGTGGGACGCGAGCGGTGCGGCGAGCGAGCGGGACCAGGCCTACCGCCAGGCGGTCCGTCTTCTTCCCGAGAGCCCGCTTCCCCTGGCGCGTGCGGCGCGCAATCTCCTCTCCCTGCACGAGACCGCGGTGGCGCTCGCCTGGTCCGAGCACGCCGCCCGGCTCGCGCCCTGGAACGGGGAGGTGCTGGCCGTCCACGCCCTCGCTCTGGGGGCCGCCGGACGCTGCGCCGAGGCCCGCTCGGTGGAGGCCCAGGCGCACAAGGCGCTCCCCGGTCGTCCGGGGATGGTGTGGGAGGCGCTCGAGTCCGGCCTGAAGCGTGCCTGTCCGGGGAGGTCGGAGGCCGATGCCCGCGGGGCGTCGACCGACTCGGAGCTCTAGGCCGCGGGGGTGAGCAGCTCGGTCTGGCTCGGAGGCCGCCGCGGTGGCTGGGAAGCGCGGCAGTCGCGGCACCAGGATTGAGGAAGCCGCCGGCCGCGAACCGTCCGGACGCCGAAGTCGCGCAGGGTGTCACCGGTGCGGTGGCACCGCGGGCACCGCGCCCGGGCTGGCATGTCCGCCCGGTCCCCGGCCTTCTTCCCGTGCTCGACCACCAGGGCCAGGGCCGCCGCGAATCCCACCGTCCAGCGCGGGTCGACGTGGACGGTCCGCCCCGGGCCGCGTCCGGGCGCGACCAGGTCCACCCCGCCGAGCAGGCTCTGCTGCTCGATCAGCGCTCGGGCGCGTCCCTGCCGCCGTTCCATGGGCGCCACTCTCTCATGCGGGACTGACAATCCGTTCAGTGGAGGGCCGTCCGCGGATCAGCGGCGGCCCCTCGTCTCAGCGAAGGAGGACACCGCAGGCGATCCGGTCCCCGGCGTCGCCCGAGGGCTGGGTCCTGTGGTCGTCCGCCTTCGCGTGGAGGACCAGCGCCGTGCCGTCGGCATCGAGCACCGAGTTCGGTCCGTCGGCGAGCGTCAGCGCCTCGGCGAAGATCTCGAAGTCGAGCTTCCCGCCCCTGGGAACGACGAGGTTGGGGAGGTCCCCGGCGTGATGCCCGCCCGGGTCCATCATCCCGTGCGCCCTCTGGGTGGGGTTGAAGTGAGCGCCCGCGGTCTTGAAGGGCGGCTCGCACTTTCCGACCTCGTGGAAGTGGAAGGCGTGCGCCCCCTTGGGCACGCCCTTGAGTGTGCCCCGCACCACCAGCCCGTGGGCGGTGTCGATGAGGGTCACCCTGCCGACCGTCCGGCCGCGCTGGTCACGGAGCACGACCGACCGGCTGGACGTCGCCGGCGCCTGGAGCGCCTCCGGCGGCGAGGCATGCACCGGGACGGCCAGCGCGGCGGCGAGGACAGCGGCCGGAACCCAGGGGCGGAAGCGCGGGAGCATTTGCGTCGCTCACCACTTGTCCGCTCGGCTGCCTTCCGTCACCGGGCGGGCTGGCCCCCCGGGCCCTCCCCGAACCGTTCCTCCGGGGGCCCTCAGCCGGTGATGACTCCGCAGGCGATGCGGTCGCCGGAATCACCCGAAGGCTGGGTCCGGTAGTCGTCCGACTTCGCATGGATGACCAGCGCCGTCCCGTCCGCGTCGAGCACCGTGTTCGGTCCGGGGCTCAGCGTCAGGCCATCGGCGAAGAGCTCGAAGTCGAGCCTCCCGTCCTTGGGCACGACGAGGTTTGGAAGGTCGCCGGCGTGAGGTCCGGCCGGGTCCATGAAGCCATGCATCCGGTGCGTGGGGTTGAAGTGGCCGCCCGCGCTCTTGAAGGGGGGCTCGCACTTCCCCGTCTCGTGGAAATGGATGGCATGGGTCCCAGGGGGGAGGCCGGAGATCGTGCCCCGGACGAGGAGCCCGTGCGGGGTTTCGACCAGGAGCACCGTGCCCACCAGCTTGCCCTTGAGATCCTTGAGCTCGATGGGCTTCGAGACGCGTGCCGGCGTCTCGGACGGAGCCGGGGGGGCAGCCTGACCGGCGGCGATCCCGGCGGCGAGCAGCGCGGCGAGGCGAACGGAGCGGGCGGCGTGTCTCATGCGAGTTCCTCGTGGGAAGCTCCCCTCCCTCTAGGTGCCTGGGCTCCGGGGCGCCACGGAAAGTCGTCCAGGGGAACGGGCACAGCCCGCCAGCAACCGAACGCCGGCGCCCAGCCCTCCTGGACCTCCGGGCTGTTGACGAACTCGACGATTCGCTGGAACGCTGCCCGCGGGCCCCCGAGGTGGGCCGCCCAGGCCCGGCCGGCCGGCGACAGGTTGGGGACCCGTGCGCCGAGCAGGCCTCGTCGGCGGGCGGCACCGGGCCCGAGCGCCCACACCCTCTCCGGCACTTCGAGGGGAGCGAAGCGGGCATGCCGGTGCGCCGGGACACAGCCGGGCTCCTCGAGGAGGATGGCGGCCAGCGGCAGCTCGCGAAGGTTGAAGACCAGCTTCACGGGATGTGCGTGTGGGTCGAAGCCGCCCACCAGGCGGTGGTCCCCGCGGGGAATCAGCCGGCGGTCCAGGTAGCAGAAGGCGCGGGCAGAGTCCGGAAGGCCCTCCCGGTGCCGCGCCCCGGCGTACCGGAAGAAGGGCCGGACCAGGGAAGGGTCGGCCGAGCGAGGAAGGCCGGGGGTACGGCGGAGGGCCCCGAGCTTGGGGAGGACGCCCGGCGGGAGCCCGAAGGTGCGCGCGAACCCAGCCAGCCGCGCAGGCGGGGTGCCGAGGAAGGCGTCGACGCGGGCAAGGAGCGCCTCCGGCTGGGCGTCGACGAGCAGCTCGTCGAAACGCGTCTTGAGACCGGTGCAGTGAACGCGGACGAGGCGGTCGAGCGGCTCTCCCCGGGCCCGCCAGTCCGCGTCGAGCGCCCGCGCCTCGGCGGGCGTCGGCCGCAGGTTCCAGGCCGGCCTCTCCGGCCAGAAGCGCTCCGCCGGCCCGGGTCGAAAGCCTCCGGCCGCCGTCGCCCGCTGGAAGCGTGAACGCCGCCGAGGACCGGAGGAACGCCAGACGGTGACCGCGGTCCGGACGCGCGTGCCAGGAAACGCGCCGGCCCCGAGGTCGACGACCTGCTCCAGGGCGAGGACGTCGAGGAGGCGGCGCCGCAGGGGGGCGTAGAGGAAGGCGTCGAGGAGCGTCGCCGAGGTGACCCAGGCGAGGACGCCGCGCGCGCTCCGCAGCCGCTCGGCCACGAGGAGAAGAAAGAAGGCGAAGTCGTCGCGAAGGCTGGTGCCGGGCGCCAGCTCGCCGTCCAGGCCCACCCTCCGGCGGAGCCCGGCATAGGCTTCCCGGTCGCGGAGCAGGGGAGAGGTCCCGTTGTAGGGCGGGTTCCCGAGCCAGAGCTCCAGCCCGCCCGCCGGGAGCGCGTCCTCGAGCGCCCGCCAGCCGCCGCGCAGCGCGTCGCCGGCGAGGATGCGCGCGCCGTGCACGCGCCTCCGCGCCGCCTGGGCCAGGTCCGGAGAGAGCTCCAGGCCGACGAGGCCGGCGCGGGGGAGCCGGCGGGCGGCGGCGGAGAGGAAGGCGCCGTCGCCGCAGGCGGGGTCGACCACGGTGAGCGGCCCGTCCGGGAGGTGCGGGACGGCCAGGTCCACCACCAGGTCGACGAGCCCGGGCGGCGTGAAGTACACGCCGTGCCGGCGCCGTTCATCGACCGATGGCTCGCGGAGGGCCGGGCGGGGGAGGGGCACGCCGGGGGAGGACGCTAGCGCCGTGGCCCGACGTGTTCAGGGGGTGACGGAGAGCGGGGATGCTCCGGTCCGGGCTCCTCGCCGGGCGGAATCTCCGGGGCGCTGCCCGGTCTCTCCAGGGACGGCCGCCGGCAGGTCGCCGGCCGGCCGTCGCCCGGAGACGGCATCGGCCCTCTCCAGGAGAAAGGAGGCGAGCTCGCGCCACAGCGATTCGCGGAAGTTCGGCCTGAGCCAGCCGAAGTGACCGACGGCCGTGGCCTCCAGCTCGCGCGCGGTGCGCGTGACCAGCTCCGTCGGCGCACCCGGGTAGAAGCCGAGCAGCTGCTCGACCGCGCGGCGGGGCGCGAACGGGTCGTCCGGGAAATGGTAGGCGCGGATGGGAAACCCCAGGCGGCGGTAGCGCTCGCGCTCGGCGGGCGTGCATTCGGAGAGGAGGTAGTCGGGATGGCGGCCCCAGCGCGCCCACTGCAGCCCCACCCCGGCGGGAAGGTCCTCGCCCATGCCGAGCGCGCGCATCGGGGTGTAGCCGAGGACGGTGGACGCCGCCGGGAGGACCACGTGCCAGCCGGCCCAGGCGCGGAGCCGGTCGAGGCCGCTCCAGTTTCTCCAGTAGCCGCCCTGCGAGCCGACGAGCAAGGCTCCCCGCAGCGCCTCGGCGGTCGGCGCCAGGCCGAGCAGCTGGCCTCCCACGCTGTGTCCGAGGAGGAGGAGAGGCTGGCCGGGGTGCCTGGACAGCATCCAGGCCAGGGCGGCGTCGAGGTCCAGCCGCCCCCAGTCCGCCATCACCGTGCGGTCTCCGCGCAGCCTCCCGCTGGCCGAGCCCCCGACCCCACGATAGTCGAAGGTGAGGACGGCGAGGCCGGACCCGCCCAGGGCCTCGGCGAGCGCGGCGTACGCCCTGGCCGGGACGGCCGTGGCACCGGCGAGGACGACCGCCGCGCGCCGGACAGCGGGTTCCCACGCCGTTCCCGAGAGCACCGAGCCGTCATTCGCTGGAAAGGTGACAGGGGTGGCGCGCATGCGGTCTCTCCTGATATGTAGACCAGTCGGTCTAGGGAACATTCTCTAGACCGGTCGGTCCAGGAAGGCAAGAGGAAAGGCACCCCATGACGGCAGCACGGCCGGAAACCCGCGAACGAATGGTGGAAACCGCCGCCCGCCTGCTTGCCACCCAGGGGTACCACGCCACCGGGGTGGCCCAGGTCCTGGACGAGAGCGAGGCGCCGCGCGGGTCGCTCTACTTCCACTTCCCTGACGGCAAGGAGCAGATGGCCCAGGAGGCCGTCCGCCGGCTCGGGGCCGAGCTGGGCCAGGTCCTGCGCACCAAGCTCGACAGGAAGCCGGACGTCCGCGCCGGGCTCGGCTCCATCCTGCGCATGTTCGCTCGCCAGCTCGAGGCGACCTCCTTCCAGCTCGGCTGCCCGGTCGCCACCGTGGCCCTCGAGGCGGCCTCGGCGGCCCCCGCGCTCCGGAAGGCCTGCGCGGAGGCGTTCGCCTCCTGGGAGGCAGACGTGGCGGCCCGCCTCCGCGTGGAGTCCCCCCGCCGCTCCGACCCGGAGCGCCTGGCGCGTGCCGTCCTCGGCGCCATCGAGGGGGCGCTGCTCCTGGCCAAGACCAAGGCCTCGGCCGAGCCGCTGCGCGATGCCGAGCTCACCCTGGACGCCCTGCTCGGGCCGGAGCGCGTCGTTCCGGCTCGAGGCTGACACTTCCCCTCCAGAGCCGCCCCGGGTGGCTGGACAGCGGCGCCGGGGCGCAGGATAGAGGCGGCATGGTGATCAGCGGAGTCCCCTTCGGCACCGTCGACTGGTCGCAGGTCCCGCCCACCGAGCACGCCGGGAAGGCGGGGATGGCCTTCATCCGCTCCCGCGAGTTCGGGCCGGTGCGGGTCCGCAAGGTCGACTACAGCCCGGGCTATGCCGCCGGCGCCTGGTGCCGCCGCGGCCACGTGCTGCTCGTCCTCGAGGGGGAGCTCCACACCGAGCTCGAGGACGGGCGCCGCTTCGTCCTTCCCGCCGGCACGAGCTACCAGGTGGGCGAGGGGGCGCCCGGGCATCGCTCGTCGACGCCGGGCGGCGCCCGGCTGTTCATCGTCGATTAGGCCCTCACGCCTCGCCAAGTGCGCGTTTCGCCGCCGGAGCCCTGGGACGCCCCCGGACCGGATCCGCGTCGCCCGGACGTGCTACGTGAATGCTCCCGCGATGTCCTTCACCCATCTCCACCTCCACACCCTCTACTCCCTCCTCGACGGGGCCATCCGGATGAAGGACCTCATCCGCACCGTGCAGGCGAAGGGGATGTCGGCGGTGGCGGTCACCGACCACGGAAACATGTTCGGGGCGGTGGACTTCTTCCAGAAGGCGAAGGAGGCCGGGGTCAAGCCGATCCTCGGCATGGAGGCCTACGTCGCCGGCGACAAGGGGCGCGCCGACCGGAGCGAGAAGGTGGCCCACCACCTCATCCTCCTCGCCGAGAACGAGGAGGGCTACGCCAACCTGCGCGTGCTCGCCTCGCGCGCCTACCTGGACGGCTTCTACTACCACCCCCGCATCGACAAGCAGCTCCTGCGCGAGCACAGCGCCGGGCTCTTCGGGCTCACCGCCTGCCTGGGCGGCGAGGTGACCTCGGCCTGCTTCCGCGGCGACATGGACCACGCCCGCCGAGCGGCCCGCGAGTACAGGGACATCTTCGCTCCGGGCCACTTCTTCCTGGAAATCCAGTCCAACGGGCTGCCCGAGCAGGAGCAGGCGAACACCAACCTCAAGCAGCTCTCGCGCGACGTCGACGTCCCGCTGGTGGCCACCGCCGACGCGCACTACATCCAGCGCGAGGATGCCCGGGCCCACGAGCTGCTCATGGCCATCGCCTCGGGCAAGACCCTGGCCGACAACAAGCGGATGAAGCACACCACCGACCGGCTCTACGTCACCAGCCCGGAGGAGATGCTCGCCTACTTCGCCGACGTTCCCGAGGCGGTGCACAACACGATGCGCATCGCCGAGGCGTGCACGCTGGAGCTGAAGCTGGGCAAGCCGTTGCTGCCCACCTTCCGGGTTCCCGAGTCCCACACCCCGGACTCGTACATGGCCGAGCTCGCCACCCGGGGGCTCGAGGAGCGGTTCCGGGAGATGAGCCATCCGGTGGATCGCGAGCTCTACCTGCACCGGCTGGGCAGCGAGCTCCAGGTCATCGCCTCGATGGGCTTCTCCGGCTACTTCCTCATCGTCCAGGACTTCATCAACTGGGCCAAGCGGGCGAAGATCCCGGTCGGGCCGGGGCGCGGATCCGGGGCCGGTTCGCTGGTGGCCTACGCGCTGCGCATCACCGACCTCGATCCCATCCCCCACCATCTCCTCTTCGAGCGCTTCCTCAATCCGGAGCGGGTGTCGATGCCCGACTTCGACATCGACTTCTGCCAGGAGCGTCGGGACGAGGTCATCCGTTACGTCGCCGGCAAGTACGGCGAGAACAACGTCGGGCAGATCATCACCTTCGGCTCGCTCAAGGCGAAGAGCGTGCTCCGGGACGTGGCCCGCGTCTTCGCGCTCCCCTTCGCCGAGGGGGATCGCATCGCCAAGCTCGTCCCGGAGATCCTCAACATCACGCTCCGGGAGGCCATCGAGAAGGAACCCCGGCTCAAGGAGATGATCGACACCCCCACCGTGCTCGGGACGCTGGAGGACGGACGGCAGGTGACGTCGAAGGAGCTCCTGGAAATCGCCCTCGCTCTGGAGGGCCTGCATCGCCAGGCGGGGATGCATGCCGCCGGCGTGGTCATCGCCGATCAGCCGCTGTGGAACTACGTCCCGGTGTACCAGCCGCCGGGCGAGAAGGTGCTCATCACCCAGTTCGCCAAGGACGAGGTGGAGGCGGCCGGGCTGGTGAAGTTCGACTTCCTCGGACTGACCACGCTCACCGTCATCCAGCACGCCCTGACCCTGGTGAACCGGAGCCGCCCGGCCGAGGAGCAGCTGCTCGCCCACCAGATCCCCATCGACGACCCGGCCACCTACCAGCTCATCTCCCGCGGCGACACGGCCGGCGTGTTCCAATTGGAGTCGAGCGGCTTCACCGAGATGGTGATGAAGCTCAAGCCGTCCTGCTTCGAGGACGTCATCGCCGCCGGAGCGCTCTACCGGCCCGGCCCGCTGGACTCCGGGATGGTCGACGTGTTCATCGCCCGCAAGCACGGGCGGGAGAAGGTCACCTACCCTCACCCGGCGCTCGAGCCGGTGCTCCGCGACACCTACGGGGTCATCGTCTACCAGGAGCAGGTGATGCAGATCAGCCAGATCCTGGGCGGCTACTCGCTCGGACGGGCCGACCTCCTCCGCCGGGCGATGGGAAAGAAGAAGGCCGAGGTGATGCAGGCCGAGCGCGCCGGATTCCTGGACGGCGCCCGGGCCAAGGGGGTCGATGCCAAGACCGCCGGGGAGATCTTCGACCTGATGGAGAAGTTCGCCGAGTACGGCTTCAACAAGTCGCACTCCGCCGCCTACGGGCTGATCACCGTCCAGACCGCCTGGCTCAAGGCGCACTACCCCACCGAGTTCATGGCCGCGCTGCTCACCAGCGAGAAGGACAACACCGACAAGGTGGTGGCGCACATCGCCGAGGCGCGGGCCGCCGGGCTGGAGGTCCTCCCGCCGGACGTGAACCAGTCCGAGCTCGCCTTCGGGGCGGTGGAGGGACGGATCCGCTTCGGTCTCGGGGCCATCAAGGGCGTCGGGGAGAGCGCCATCGAGGCCATCCTCGAGGCCCGGAGCAAGGGGCCGTTCCGCGACCTGTTCGACTTCTGCGAGCGGGTGGACGCGCGGCGGGTCAACCGCAAGGTCCTCGAGGCACTGGTCAAGGCCGGCGCCTTCGATTTCGAGAAGCGGCCGCGCCGCCAGCTGTGGCTGACCGTGGAGCGGGCCATGGACCGGGGGGCCTCCGCCCAGCACGATCGGGCGGTGGGCCAGTCCTCGCTCTTCGGGCTCCTCGGTGAGGCGGACGCCCCGACCTCGCCCGTGGGGGCCGGCGAGTACGTGGCGTCCGAGGAGTGGCCGGAGAAGGAGCGCCTGGCGGCGGAGAAGGAGGCCATCGGCTTCTACGTCTCCGGCCACCCGCTGCACCAGTACGAGCGGGAGCTCCGGCGCTGGGCCCGGCCGGCAGCCTCGGTGCAGAGGGCGCGGCGCGAGGAGACGGTGACCGTGGCCGGCATCGTGGCCCAGCTCCGCGAGCGACCGACGAAGACCGGAAAGCGGATGGCCTGGGCGACGCTGGAGGACCTCTCCGGGTCGGTGGAGCTGGTCTGCTTCCCGGGGCGGGAGGCCGGCCGGAGCGTGATGGGGAAGGACGGCAAGTGGACCAAGACCGGAGCGCGGCCCGGCTACGAGGCGTGGGAGCCGCTCCTCAAGGGGGATGACCCGCTCCTCGTCACCGGCACGGTGCAGGTCAACATCCGCGACGAGGAGAACCCGGTGGCGGAGCTCATCGTCGAGCAGGTGCAGAGCCTCAAGGACGTCCGGGACAAGCGGCTGAGAAGGCTCGAGCTGCGCGTCCGGGCCGACCTGGTCACCGACCAGCGCCTCGAGGAGCTGACCCGTCTGGTCGAGACCCACGCCGGGGCCACCCCGCTCAGCCTCTCCATCGTCTTCCCCGGGGAGGCCGAGGCGGTCATCGGCGCACCGCTCAAGGTCGACGTCACCGACGAGCTCATCGCGCAGGTGGACCGGCTCTTCGGGGAGAAGGTGGTCGAGCTGGGCTAGGCGCGCCCGGGGTCGCCCGCCGCCCGGTCGAGCCCGGAGGCCAGGTCCTCCGCCCGGAGGACGCCCCGGTCCAGGACGAGCGAGGTGACCAGCGCCACCGGGGTCACGTCGAAGGCGGGGTTGAAGACCGGCACGGCCGGCGGCGCCCAGCGCGTCTCGCCCTGCCCGCGCACCTCGGCCGGAGGCCGCTCCTCGATGGGGATGTCCTTCCCGGTGGCGCAGCCGAGGTCCACCGTCGACCAGGGGGCCACCGGATGGAACGGTATGCCGTGGTGGCGGGCGACGACGGCCAGCGCGTAGGTCCCGACCTTGTTGGCGAAGTCGCCGTTCCGGGCGATGCGGTCCGCGCCCACCAGCACCCGCTGCGCCTTGCCGCGCGCCAGCACCACCGCCGCCATTCCGTCGGTGATCAGGGTGTGGGGGATGTCCAGCCGGGCGAGCTCCCAGGTGGTGAGCCGCCCGCCCTGGAGGAGCGGCCGGGTCTCGTCCACCCAGACGTGGAGGGCCTTCCCCTGCTCGTGCGCGCGGCGGATGACGCCCAGGGCGGTGCCGATGCCGGCGCTGACCAGGCCGCCGGTGTTGCAGTGGGTGAGGATGCCCTCGCCCGGGGCGAGGAGCCGCGCGCCGTGCTCCGCCATCCGCTCGCAGAAGCGCACGTCCTCCTCGAAGATGCTCTCCGCCTCGTGGGCCAGATCGGCGCTGCCGCCTCCCCGGTCGAGCACCGCGCGCATGCGGTCCATCGCCCAGCCGAGGTTGACCGCCGTCGGCCTGGCCGCCCGGAGGGCGCTGCCGGCACGCTCCAGCTCCGCGCGGGAGGCGCCCCGCCCGGCGTGGGCGGCGAGGCTCAGCGCCCCGGCCACGCCGAGGAGCGGGGCGCCGCGCACCGACAGCCGGCGGATGAGCTCCACCATCGTCTCCGGGCTCGAGCCGTCCAGCCACACCTCGGCATCGGGGAGCCTGGTCTGGTCGAGGACGAGGACGCGCCCTCCCTCGGTGCGCAGGGCGAGCGAGGCGAGGTCCCTCACGTGCCGCCTCGCTTCACAGGAGCCTGGGCCCGGCCTTGGCGCGGAGGGCGTGGAGCGCGCGGCGCTCGTCCTCGGGCAGCGGCTTGGCGCCCCCCAGCTCGCGGGCCGCCTTGAGGATGAGGGCGGCGTGCTCGACGCGCTCGATGCCGTTGACCGCCTCCTCGAGCGAGGCGCCCCAGGCCAGCGCGCCGTGGCGGGCGAGGAGGAGCAGCCGATGGGCGGGGAGGAAGGGGCCGAGCGCTTCCCCCATGGCCTCGGTTCCGGGCCGCGCATAGGGGACGATGGGGATGCGCCCGGCGGCGAGGATGACCTCGGGGAGCGCGTCGGCAGGGAGCTCCTCGGCGTCGGGCTCGGCCAGCGTCCAGGCGATGGCCGTGGGCGGGTGGGCGTGCACCACCACCCGTGCCTCCGGGCAGCGCCGGTAGACGTGGAGATGCATCGCCCGCTCGGACGACGGGGCTCCGGAGAGGATGGTGCCGTCGAGGCGGAGGAAGGCCACCTGCTCCGGGGCGAGGTGGTACTTGTTCACCCCGGCCGGCGTCATGGCGATGCGGTCGTCGGCGAAGCGGACGGAGATGTTGCCGTCCGCGGCGGCGAGCAGGTTTCGGGCGTGGAGGCGGCGGCAGGCGTCGCACATCGCCTGGAGCTGGCTCGTCTCGTCGGGGAGGCCCATCCGGGCCGGAGCGTAACGGGCCCGCGAGCACGCGCCAACCGACGCCGGTGCCCCGGTGGAGCACTCCCGGGCGCGCCACACGTCGCCCGGACACACCGGGCGCAAGGAGCCCTGCGTCCCGGGTCGACGAGGCGGTTATCATCCGGCGCCGTGCGTCTGACCTCTGGCACCCGGGTGGGACCGTACGAGGTGGTGGCTCTCCTCGGGCACGGCGGGATGGCCGAGGTGTACCGCGCCCGGGACACCCGCCTCGGTCGTGAGGTGGCCCTGAAGATGGTCGCCGAGGCCCTCACCGGCGATGGGGAGCTCCTCGGGCGATTCGAGCGCGAGGCCCGGCTGGCCGGCTCGCTGAATCACCCCAACGTGCTCGCCGTTCACGACGTCGGCCTGCACGAGGGCTCGCCCTTCTTCGTCACCGAGCTGCTCGAGGGCCAGACGCTGCGCGAGCGCCTGGCCCGGGGCCCGGTGCCGCTCGGCACCGCCCTGGACTGGGCCGTCCAGATGGCCCAGGGCCTGGCCGCGGCGCACGAGCACGGCATCGTCCATCGCGACCTCAAGCCGGAGAACGTCTTCGTCACGCGCGACGGACACGTCAAGCTGCTCGACTTCGGAATCGCCAAGCTCGTCGAATCGGCGCGGCGGCGCGCCCCGCACGGCCTCATGGACGCCACCGAGACCCCGTCGGGGGGCGCCACCGGCACCGGGCGGGTCATCGGGACGCCCGGATACATGTCCCCGGAGCAGGTGCGGGGTGACGCGGTGGACGCGCGCACGGACTTCTTCAGCCTCGGCGCCGTGCTCTACGAGCTCCTCGGCGGGCAGCGGGCATTCCCGGGAGGCTCCCTGGTGGAGAGCGGGCACGCCATCCTGCACGCCGAGCCGGCGCCCCTGCCGCCCGAGGTGCCGCCCGCGGTCGCCCAGGTCGTCCGGCGCTGCCTGGAGAAGGAACCGCAGCGTCGCTTCCAATCGGCCCGGGACCTGGCCTTCCACCTCGAGGTGCTCCGGTCGCCGGGCACGACCGCGCCCACCATCACCGGCCCTCGCCCGGCGCCGGCCCTGCGGCGGAGGCGCTGGGTGCGCCTCGGCCTGCTCGGCGCCGTCCTCGCCGCGCTGGCGGCGGGCGTGCTGGCCGGCCGCGCCTCCCGGCACGAGCTGGGCCAGCCGCTGGTCAAGCCCCTGCTCTTCCGTCGAGGCTCCATCCTCGGGGCGCGCTTCGCACCGGATGGAAAGACGGTGCACTTCAGCGCCTCCTGGGGCGACGGGCCTCCGAGGGTCTACACCACGGCCATCGACGCTCCGGAGGTGCGCGCGGCGGGCATCGAGGACGCCCAGCTCCTGGCCGTCTCCCGGTCCGGCGAGCTCGCCGTCACGCTCCATCCCCGCTTCATGTGGTTCGACGCCGGGCGCGGGACGCTGGCCCGGGTTTCGTCCCTGGGCGGAACGCCCCGCGAGCTGGCCACCGACGTGGAGTACGCGGACTGGGCCCCGGACGGAGAGCGGCTGGCCGTGGCGCGCTTCGCCGGCGACGTGGGGACGCTCGAGTTCCCGGTGGGCCACGTCCTGTTCCGGTCGACGGGATGGGTGGCCTTCCCGCGCGTGTCCCGGTCAGGAGACCGGGTGGCCTTCGTCAACCACCCCATCACCGGCGACAACGGAGGCGAGGCAGCGGTGGTCGATCTCTCGGGGCACGTGGAGGTGCGTTCCCGCGGATGGGACCAGCTCCTCGGGCTGGCCTGGGCCCCGGACGGGGACGACCTCTGGCTGAGCGGGAGCAAGTACGAGGAGGTGCCCTCCCTGTGGGTGGTGGACAGGGACGGCCGCCACCGCCTCATCCACCGCGGGCTGGCCGGCATGCGGCTGGACGACGTCGCCCGCGACGGTCGGGTCCTGGTCACCGAGACGGACTGGCGCCAGCACATCGAGCTCATCCGGAGAAGCACCGGCGAGCGGCAGCAGCTCGACTGGCTGGACTGGTCGGTCCTGTGCTGCGTCTCGGAGGATGGGAAGACGGTTGTCTTCGACGAGAACGGCGGCGGGGTGGCGGGACACTCCACGATCTTCCTGCGCAAGGTGGACGCGCGATCTCCGGTCAGGCTCGGGGCGGGCCGCGGGCTCGCTCTTTCGCCGGACGGCCAGTGGGTCCTGGCGGTGCGGGACGAGGTACCGGGGAAGCTCTGGCTCCTTCCCACCGGGCCGGGCGAGAGCCGCTCCATCGACGTTCCCCTCCAGGGCCGGATCGCGTCGGCGTCGTTCTACCCGGGGGGGAAGCGACTGGCGCTGGCCGGACGGGAGAGGCCGGATTCGCGCTACCTCCTCTACCAGCTGGAGCTCGAGGGACCCGGCGCGCGTCTCCTCTCGCCAGCGATGGGCATTGCCGCCATCTCCTCGCTGCCCATCGCTCCCGACGGCTCGCGCCTGGCCGCCCTCGGCCAGGACGGAGTGGTCACCGTCACCGGCGGCAACGGGGGCGAGCCCGTCCGGTTGACGTCGCTCGGTCCCTGGTACGCCCCGGACGGGTGGACGCGCGACGGCGCCCTGCTCTCCCACGGAGGGCAGGGGCTTCCCGCGCCGGTGATGCGCTTCGATCCGGTGACCGCGGGCCTGAGCCTGTTCACCACCCTCGTCCCGAGTGACCCCGCCGGGGTGGAGCGGATCACCCGCGTCCGGGTGACCCCCGATGGCCAGACGGTGGTCATCAACTACCGGCGCATGCGCGGCGGCCTGTTCGTGCTCGACTGGAGGGAGCGGCCCCGCTAGGCCCTCCGCCGGCCATGGCCACGTCCGAGCAGGAGGTGCGCGAGGTGCTGGGGACGGTGCTCTTCCCCGGGCTGAGCCGGGACATCCTCTCCATCGGATTCGTCAAGGACCTCCGGGTGGAGGGCGGCGACGTCGCCTTCCGGCTCGAGCTCAGCGTGGACGCCCAGCATGCGGCCAACGTCATCCGCGCCGAGTGCGAAAGGAAGCTCCGTCCGCTGGTCTCGCCCCACCGCCTCGACATCCGGGTGGACCTGCGGCCCCGGGCGGTGGCCAGCGTGGCGGTTCCCGCCCCCGCCCCGGTGGACGCCGGCGCGCAGGCGCGGCTCGGGCAGATCCGCTTCAAGATCGCCGTGGCCTCGGGCAAGGGCGGCGTCGGCAAGTCCACCGTCACCGCCAACCTGGCGGTGGCCCTGGCCCGCCTCGGCTTCAAAGTCGGGCTGATGGACCTCGACATCTACGGGCCCTCGCAGCAGATGATGATGGGCATCCGGGAGAAGCCCTTCGTCGACGCCGAGGACGCGCTGCTCCAGCCCCAGAGCCGCCACGGGGTCCGCGTGGCGACGCTCGGCGCCCTGATGAACGTCGACCAGCCCGCGGTCTGGCGCGGACCGATGGTCATGAAGGCGGTGGAGCAGCTCCTCACCGGCGTGCGCTGGGGCCTGCTCGACTTCCTCGTCGCCGACCTGCCTCCCGGCACGGGGGACGTCCAGCTCACGCTCACCCAGAAGACGGCTCTCTCCGGAGCGGTCATCGTCACCACGCCCCAGGACGTGGCGCTGGTGGACGCCCGCAAGGGGCTGGCCATGTTCCGGCAGGTCGGGGTCCACGTTCTCGGACTGCTCGAGAACATGTCCTCCTCGATCTGCTCGCAGTGCGGCCACGTCGACCACCCCTTCAAGCACGGGGGCGGACGCCTGACCGCCGAACAGCTCGGCATCCCCTTTCTCGGGGAGATCCCCATCCACCCGCGCATCGTGGAGGGGGGCGATTCCGGAGCTCCCATCGTCGAGCTCGAGCCGGCGTCCGACCCGGCGCGCGCCTTCATGTTGGCGGCCCGGGCGATCGCCTCGGCGCTCGGTGCCTGACGCAGGGCGGCAGAACCCGAAAACTTTGCGCCAAGAGCGCTTGACAGTCCAGGTCCGCGGTTTCACTGTTCCGTGTTCTTCAGAGCCCGGAGGTTTGCGATGGAAATGCACCGCCGCACGTTTCTGAAGGGGACGGCCGCCGCCGGAGTCGGGCTGGCGCTGTTCGACCTTTCCAAGGCGCGCGCCGAGATGCGCGAGCTGAAGATCGCCCGCACCACCGAGACCCGCAGCACCTGTCCCTACTGTTCGGTCTCGTGCGGGGTGATCATCCACACCCTCGGCGACAAGGCGAAGAACGTCACCGGAGCGGTGGTGCACGTGGAGGGGGATCCGGATCACCCCATCAACCGCGGCACGCTCTGCCCCAAGGGGATCTCGCTCAAGGACGACATCGCCAACCCGGCGCGGCTCACCGTACCGAAGGTTCGACGTCCGGGCACGGACCACTGGGAGGAGATCTCCTGGGACGAGGCCATCGCCAAGATCGCGCGCAACATCAAGGACACGCGTGACCGGACCTTCGTGGCCAAGAACGCCAAGGGGGAGACGGTCAACCGCACCGCCGGGATGGGGATCATCGGCGGGTGCACGGATACCAACGAGTTCAACTGGCTCCAGTTCAAGTTCCTCACCGCGCTGGGGATCCCCTACCGCGACACACAAGCTCGAGTATGACACGGCCCCACGGTGTCCAGTTTGGGCGCCACGTTCGGTCGGGGAGCGATGACCAATGGGTGGGTGGACATCAAGAATGCCGATGTCGTCCTCTGCATGGGTGGAAACCCGGCAGAGAACCATCCCTGCGGATTCAAGTGGGCGCTGGAGGCCAAGAAGACGCGCGGGGCGAAGATCGTCGCCGTCGATCCGCGCTTCACGCGGACCGCGGCGGTCGCTGACCTCTACGCCCAGCTGCGGCCGGGCACGGACGTCGCCTTCCTGAGCGGCATCATCCGCTACGCGCTGGAGAAGAAGCGCTACCACGAAGACTACGTCAAGGTTCACACCAACGCGTCGTACGTGATCAGCGACAAGTACGGCTTCACCGACGGCCTGTTCAGCGGCTTCGACGAGGCGAAGAAGAGCTACGACAAGGCGGCCTGGGCCTACGAGGCGGATCCGAAGACCAACGGGTACGAGGTCGACCCGACGCTGGCCCATCCGCGCTGCGTCTTCCAGCTCCTCAAGAAGCACGTCGACCGGTACACGCCGGAGATGGTGGAGCGCATCTGCGGCACTCCCAAGGAGCAGTTCCTCAAGGTGGCCGACCAGGTCACCTCGACGGGCAACGCGGCCAGGGTGGGCACCATCATGTACGCCCTCGGCTGGACGCAGCACTCGACCGGCGTCCAGATCATCCGCACCGCGGCCATCCTCCAGCTCCTGCTCGGCAACGTCGGCCGGGCAGGGGGCGGGGTGAATGCGCTGCGCGGTCACTCGAACATCCAGGGCGCCACCGACATGGGAGGAAACACGGAGATCCTCCCCGGCTACATGAAGACGGCGTCTGCCAACCTCCAGACGCTCAAGGATTACTTGACGGCCAACACGCCCACCCCGCTCAACGGCGTGCCCTGGCCGTCGATGAATTACTGGCAGAACTATCCGAAGTTCACGGTCTCGCTGCTCAAGGCCACCTACGGGAAGGCGGCCACCCCCGAGAACGACTTCGGCTACGCCTGGCTGCCGAAGATCGACGGCAACTACTCGTGGATGTACCTCTTCGACGACATGTACCGCGGGTCGTCGACCCGGGCCGGCGGCAAGGAACCGGGACCGGAGGGATTGATCAGCTTCGGAATGAACCCGGTGGGCACGGGCCCGAACTCCCCGAAGATGATCGCCGCGCTGGCCAAGCTCAAGTGGCTGGTGGTGGTGGAGAACGTCCAGACCGAGACCTCCATCTTCTGGAAGGCACCGAAGGAGCTGGGCAGACCGGACGCCACGCAGATCCAGACCGAGGTCTTCCTCCTCCCGGCGGCCGACTTCGCCGAGAAGGACGGAAGCTTCACCAACTCGGCGCGCTGGGTGCAATGGAAGTGGAAGGCGCTCGAGCCGCCGGGTCAGGCCAAGGCGGACCAGGAGATCATCGCCCGCATCTTCCTCGCCGTTCGCGCCCTCTACGCCAAGGAGGGCGGGGCTCTTCCCGAGGCGGTGGCCAACGTCATCTGGTCGTACACCAACCCGGCCAACCCGGACCTCTCCGAGGTGCTCAAGGAGATCAACGGGAAGGCGCTGGTCGACCTCACCGAGCCCCCCAAGGACCCGAAATCCAAGGAGCCGCCCAAGGTCATCAAGGCCGCCGGGCA
>DASPUU010000194.1:0-15982 GCA_035622755.1 Myxococcaceae bacterium | reverse complement strand
ACGGCCTTGGAGTCGTTGGAGATGAGCTGTTTCAGGTCCGGCACCCGCGAGGGGAAGCAGGGGAAGTTGTAGAACTCGTTGGCCACGAACGCGTCGTGGAACGCGCCGATGAAGTCGACCAGGAACTTCTTCGCCCCGTCGATGTTCTCGGCGAACTTCCAGATCACGTAGACGCTCATCACGTGCTCCAGCCCCATGCGCCGGACCGGACCGGCGGCCGCCTTGGCCAGCCAGATCTTGGGGCTGATCTCCATCTGCTTGTTCTCCGCCTCGCGGGTGATGGAGATGGCGTTGAGGACCACCGACACCTTCCCGGCGAGCATCGCCCGGTTGTTGGACGACGGGTCCCAGGCCAGGACCTCGGGGGTCATCGTCTCCTGGTAGAGCGCCTTGACGAACTTGAGCGCCTCCAGCGTGTTCTTGGAGTTGAGGACCACCGACTTGCCCTCGGCGTCCTGCACCGAGCCGCCGAAGGAGAAGAGCACCGCACGCATCGCCATCGCGGTGTCGAGCTCGGCCGACTGCCCGATGCCCACCGGGATCCCGGTCTTGTCCCGGATCTTCTTTCCGCCGACCCGGATGTTGTCCCAGGTGTCGGGCTTCATCCCGATGTCGTCCCACAGGTCCTTCCGGTAGTTGATCGGGTCCGGGGCGAAGCTGTCGGAGAAGCCGAAGTACTTCTTGGTCTTGGGGTTGTAGGTGCTCTTGATTGCCAGGGAGATGGGCTTGCCGTATCCCCGCTTCTCGCACTCCTCGTAGATCGGCCCGTGGTCGATGACGTCTTCCTCGTAGACCGCCTTGGGCGAGAGGAACTGGAAGAGGTCGTGGCCCTTCTTGGCCGCCACCTCCGCTGCCGAGGAGGTGTTCAGCGCCGGGATGCCGACGTTGTCGACGATGACCTCGGTGTCGTTCTTCTCGCCCCACTGCTTGGTGTAGACGTTGTTGAACCACTTGTCGTAGCCGGGCACGAAGTGGTTCCACTGGAGAATCTTGAGCGTCTTCTTCGCCGCGCGCGCGCGCCGCGGCACGGCGAGCCCCGAGCCGAGGGCGAAGGCCCCCGCGCCGGCGACCTGGATCAGCTTCCGCCTCGAGATGCGACTGGCCATGACCGGCTCCTTCGCTTTGAGAACGAACAGAACCCCCCCGGGGTGCTGGCGTCGGGACGTCCGGTGCAGCAGCGCACCTCGGCGTGGCGCGGCGACTGGACCACCATGGGTCCGGACCTGTCAATGCCCGACGAGGGCGGGCGCGCCCGGGGCGCTAGGAGGCGGCGGAGCGCTCGGTGGGGTCCGGCGCGCCCCCGGCCCCGGTCCCGAGGCCTTCGGCCAGACGCCGGTGCTCGGCGCTCCCCAGGACGGCGACCCGGTCCTCGGGCCCCCGGGCGAAGCGCCCCACCAGGGCGTCGATGCGCCGGTGGGCCTCGGCGATGCGCGCCGCCGGCACGTGGCCCGCCTCCACTGCGCTGACCAGGGCCTCCAGGCACCGCCGCTGCACGTCGGCGTGCTCGCAGACCAGGAAGACGTCGATGCCGGCCCGGGCCCCCTCCACCGTGGCCTCCTCGACCCCCATGTGCTCGGAGATGGCCTTCATCTCCAGGTCGTCCGACAGGCAGACGCCCCGGAATCCGAGCTCGCCCCGGAGCACGTCGGTGAGCAGCCGCCGGTTCATCGTCGCCGGCAGCTCCCCGCCCAGCGCCGGGAAATGGACGTGGGCGGTCATCACCGCCGCCAGCCCTCGCTCGGCGTAGCGCCGGAAGGGGAGGAGCTCCACCGCCCGCAGGCGCTCCAGGGAATGGCCGAGGACGGGAAGGGTGTGGTGGCTGTCTTGAAGCGTGTCCCCGTGGCCGGGGAAGTGCTTGGCGCAGGACGCCACTCCCCCCTCCTCGAGACCCTCGGCCAGGGCCACGCCGAGCTCCGCCACCCGGGCCGGGTCCGACCCGAGCGACCGGTCCCCGATGACCGGGTTGTCGGGACGGGTGTCCACGTCCAGTACCGGGGCCAGGTCCCAGTCGATGCCCACCGCCCGGACCTCGTAGGCCAGGAGCCGCCCCACCCGGCGGAGGAGCCCGGCATCCCCGCGCCGCCCCAGCTCGCCCATCGCCGGGAGCGGGGTGAACGGGCCGCCGCGCAGCCGCGCCACCCGGCCACCCTCCTGGTCGACGGCGAGGAGAAACGGGCGGCCGGCGGCACGCTTCAGGTCGGCCGCCAGCGCCGCGGTCTCCTCGTGCGTGCCCACGTTCCTCGAGAAGAGGATCGCCCCCAGCACGCCGTCCCGCACCAGGGCGGCGAGGTCCGGGTCCACCGCCTTGCCGCGGAAACCGACCAGGAACAGCCGCGCGCAGTCCCGCTCGAGAGGGGAGGTCACCCTGGAGGAGGGAGTGTAGCAGCGCCCCTGGCGCAGGCGGCGAGCCCCGGGGCATCCTCCGGGGCCGTGGCGAGCGAGCGACTGCGGGTGGGCTTCCTCATGGATCCGCTGGAGGGGGTCCTCGTCCACCACGACACCACCTTCGCCCTGATGCTCGCCACCCAGGCGCGCGGACACCTCGTCTTCTGCTTCGAGCAGCACCAGCTCCTCCACGCCCAGGGGCGACCGGCGGCGCACCTGCGCGAGGTCGAGGTGCAGGCCGTCCAGGGCGCTCACTTCCGGGTGGTGGGCGGGCGAACGATGGCGCTCGACGAGCTGGACGTGGTCTGGCTCCGGAAGGACCCCCCGGTGGATCTCGCCTTCCTGCACGCCACGCAGCTCGTGGAGGCGACCTCCCGGCGGCCCCCCCTCTTCGTCAATTCGCCCGGTGGACTCCGCGGGGCGAGCGAGCACCTCTGGGCCCTCCGCTTCCCCGACCTGTGCCCGGAGACGCTGGTGAGTGCGGATGTCGCCGAGCTCCGGGCCTTCGTGGAAGCGGCCCCCGGGGGGGTGGTCCTCAAGCCGGTGGAGGGCCATGGCGGCGAGGGGGTGGTCCTTCTCCACCGGGGCGACCGGAACGCCGCCTCCCTGCTCGAGCTGTACACGCGCCGCGGGACGGAGTGGGCCATGCTCCAGCACTACCTGGCCGAGTCCCGGGCCGGCGACAAGCGCATCCTGGTCCTGGACGGCGAGCCGCTCGGCGCCGTCCTGCGCGTGCCACGCCCCGACGACCATCGCGGGAACATGGCCGCCGGGGGGACTCCGGTGCGCGCCGAGCTCTCCTCCCAGGACCGGGCGGTCTGCGAGCGCCTCGCTCCTCACCTCCGCGCCGAGGGCCTCCACTTCGTCGGGCTGGACGTCATCGGCCGCTGCCTGACCGAGGTCAACGTCACCAGCCCCACCGGCCTGGTCGAGATCTCCAGGCTCGACGGGTCGCCCCTCGCCGAGCGGGTGGTGGCCGGGGTGGAGCGTCTGGCCGCCCGCCCGCGGGAGCCGCGCGCGGCCGGACGCTGAGCCGCGGCCGTCGGCTCAGGCCGTCCGGAGCAGCGTCCCCTCGAGGAAGAAGAGCACCGCCGCGGCGACCAGGAGCCAGGTCCAGACCGGAACGCTCGCCTCGGCCCCGCCGGCGGGTCCCCGGACCGCCTCCTCGCCGAAATAGGCGGCCAGCGCCTCCGCCTTGACCCGGGTCAGGTCGCTCTGGGCCGGGTCGAGCACCACGGCGAAGGGCGCCATCGCCGCCGCGCCGCCGGCGTCCAGCGGCCGGTAGATGCCCGGCTCGTGGAACGGCCCCACCCGCACGCTGCCGTCCGGTTCGGGATGCAGCGGGACCCGGGCCCCGGAGGAGGGCCCCCGCACCTCGACCACCCGCAGCAGGGGCTCGGGGCGAAGGACGAGCGTCTGGCCGATTCGACCCTCCATCCGCTCCCTCTCGTCCAGCCCACCCGCGAGGTACGCGGCGGCGCGCTGCATCAGCGGCAGGAAGCTGGTGCGGATGGCGAAGTCCGACCAGTCGCGGTCCACGGTGGAGGTGAGCAGGACGACCCGTCCCTTGCCACGCCGGGCGAGGAGCAGGGCCGGCGCCCCGTCGTCGAAGGCGGCCAGCACCTCGGTGGCGTCGCCGGACCTCGGCCCGCCCTCGACCAGCATGTACCGAGAGAAGCGCGCCGCCAGCAGGCCCTCGCGCGCCTTGCCGGTGAAGGGCTGGAAGAGGGGATGGTCCCAGGCCACGTCGCCGAGGCGCGCCGGGCGCACCGCCGTCTCCCCGGTCGCGCCGGCGCTCTTCACCAGCCGGAGCTGCCGCGGAAGGAGCCCGCCGAGGCGCTGGTTCCACGCCTCGGGCTCCACCTGGTCGCCCATCGACACCAGGAGCCCGCCGCCACCTTCGACGTAGGCCCTGAGCCGGCCGGCCACCTCGGCGGTGGGCGCCGGGACGTTGAGCAGCGCCAGCACGTCGTACTCGGGGAAGTGCTCGCGCCAGGCCGCCTCCGGGTCCCGCAGGGTGGGGCGGACCGGCGAGCCGGGCGCGGCCAGCGCCGCCTCGAAGAAGAAGGCCTCGTCCCGGTACCGCACCGCGCTGGGAGCGCCGTCCACCACCAGGACGCGCAGCTCCCGGGGGACCTGGACCACGAAGTCTCGCCGGTCGTCCTCGGCGAGTCCGTCCGCCGGAAGGACCACCGCGCCGGCCACGGCGCCGCCGGCCTCGGCCCGGGCGAGGAGCGTCTTCTGGGCCGTGGCGCCGGGGCCGAGGGAGAGGAAGGACTTGGCCACCGCGCGCCCGCCCAGCTCGAGCGTCGCCGGCAGCTCGCCGGTCTCGGCGGCGCTGGCATTGCGGGCAGTGAAGGTCACCTGCACCATGCGCGGCCCGGCCTGGGGCGCGGGCTCGGCCTTCACCTCGAGGAGGAAGTGGTTGGGAAGCGCGCGCCCGGCGGCCACGTCGCGGAGCACCACCTCGGGCGTGACGAGCTTGTCGCCCGCCCGGATGCGCGGGGGGGGCGCCTCCAGGCGGAGCGAGGCGGCGGTGAAGGCGGAGACGACCACCAGGCGCTTGCCGGGGAGCGGATTCTCCTCCAGGGACCGGGCGGCCAGCCCGAGGCAGAGGTTCAGGTCCGCGCCCCCGTAGGAGGGCTCCAGCGCGTCGATGGCTTGACGGAGCCGGCTCCGGTCGAAGCCGGGCGGCGGCGGCGGCTCCACCTCCGGACCGCAGGGTACGAGGGTGACCGGCTCCTCGGGGAGGAGCGAGGCGAGCGCCTCGCGGGCCGCGGCGCGTGCCCGCTCGAAGAGCGACTCCTCGTCGCGGAAGCGCATGGCCAGCGAGCGGTCCACGACCAGCGCCGTCGCCGCCGGGCCGGCAGCATGCGCCGGGAGCCCGCCCGGGCGCACCAGGTGGGGCCTGGCCAGGGCCACCGGCACCGCCAGCAGGAGCAGGGTGCGGAGCGTGTAGAGGAGCAGCCGCCTGAGCCGGAGCCGCGAGGTGGTCCGGCGGTGGCTCCGGAGGACGAAGGCGATGGCGGCGAAGGGCTGCGGGCGCGGCCGGCGGCGATCGAAGAGGTGGACGAGGAGGGGCAGCAGCGCCAGGCCCGTCCCGAGCAGCATCCAGGGGTGGGCGAAGCTCACCGCCTCCGCCCCTGGCGCCGGGCGAGGAACTCGAGCAGCACCGCGTCCAGCGGCTGGTCGGTCCGCACCAGCTGGTAGTCGACGTCCGACTCGGCGCACAGCTCACGGGTCTCCTCGAGGAAGGCCCCCAGCTCCTCCAGGTAGCTCGAGCGGATCTCCCGGGCGTTGACCTCCAGCCGCCGCTCGTCCTCCATGGAGAGGAAGAGCGTCGGGTCGTCGAAGGGAAACTCCAGCTCGGCCGGATCGAGGATGTGAAACACGGCCAGGTCGTGCTTCCGCGCGCGGAGCTGGAGGATGCGTTTCAGGGCGTCGGGAGCCTCGTCGAAGAGGTCGGAGAGGACGACCACCAGGGCCCGGCGCGGAAGCCGCTCGGCGAGGTGGTCGGCGGCGGCGCGCAGGTGGGTGCCCCCCGCCGGCTGGAGCTGCTCCAGCGCACCGAGCAAGGACATGAGGTGGCCGGCCGCCGCGCGCGGGGGCAGGTCCCGGAAGGTGTCGCCGACGAGCACCGACAGGCCGGCGGCGTCCTGCTGGCGGACGAGCAGGTAGCTCAGCGCGCCGGCCAGCGAGGTGGCCACCTCGAGCTTGGAGAGCGGACCGGAGCGGTAACCCATCGAGGCGCTGGCATCGACCATCAGCACCGCCCTGAGGTCCGTCTCATGCTCGAAGCGCTTGACGTAGAAGCGGTCGAACTTGCCGTAGGCCTTCCAGTCCAGGTGACGGAGCTCGTCGCCGGGCGCGTATTCCTTGTGCTCGGCGAACTCCACGCTCTGCCCCTGGTGGGGGCTCTTGTGGAGGCCGGAGAGCACACCCTCCATCACCGCGCGCGCACGCAGCTTGACCCCGGCCAGCTTGGCGATGGTGGCGGCGTCGAGCGGGGCCACGGGCCTTGCCTCGTTAGGGCTGGACCACCTCGAGCAGCTGTTCCACCAGGTTCTTCGCCGTGACGCCCTCGGATTCGGCGGTGAAGTTCGGGAGCACCCGGTGGCGGAGCACGGGCTGGGCCAGCGCCCGGACGTCCTCCACGCTGGCCGCGTAGCGGCCCTGGAGAACGGCGCGCGCCTTGGCGCCCAGCACCAGGTACTGGCTCGCCCGCGGCCCGGCTCCCCAGGAGACGAGCCGGCGGATGAAGTCCGGCGCGCTGGCCTCCTGGGGCCGCGTGTGGCGGACCAGCTCCACCGCGTGGCGCACCACGTGGTCCGGCACCGGCACCCGGCGGACCAGCTCTTGGAGTGCGAGGATCTGCTCCGGCGAGAGGACCTTCCCGAGACGCGGTGCCGCGCCCCCGGTGGTGGTGCGGACGATCTCCACCTCCTCGTCGGCCGAGGGGTACCCCACGTCGACGTAGAACATGAACCGGTCGAGCTGGGCCTCGGGAAGGGGGTAGGTGCCTTCCTGCTCGATGGGGTTCTGGGTGGCGAAGACGAGAAAGGGAAGGTCGAGGGGGTAGGTCCGGCCCCCGGCCGTGACCCGGTACTCCTGCATCGCCTGCAGGAGGGCGGCCTGGGTCTTGGGAGGGGTCCGGTTCACCTCGTCGGCGAGGACGATGTTGGCGAAGAGCGGGCCGGGGACGAAGCGGAAGTCGCGGTGGCCGGTGGCCCGGTCCTCCTCGAGGATGTCGGTGCCGGTGATGTCGGAGGGCATCAGGTCCGGGGTGAACTGGATCCGGTTGAAGCCCAGGTTGAGCACCTCGGCCAGCGTGGAGATGAGCAGCGTCTTGGCCAGGCCGGGGACGCCCTCGAAGAGGCAGTGCCCGCGCGAGAAGAGGGCCACCAGCAGGCTCTCCACGACCTCGTCGTGGCCGACGATGCGCTTGCGGATCTGCTCGACGATCTGTCGCTTCGCGTCGGCCAGCGCGTGGACGGCGCGCAGATCGTCTCCGGGTCCGTCGCTCAGGGGGGAGGGGAGGGTCAGGTTCATGGTCAGTTGGTGGTGGGCGGGCTCCGGCGGGGTGCGGCGGACTCGGGAACCTCCGGCGGGTCCGGCCGGGCGGACGGCACGTCGACGTTGGAGAGGTCGGCATCGGGCCCGGGAAGCCGGCGGAGGAGCGCGTCCAGCCGCTCCCGGGGCAGGCCGGTGAGCAGGGCGGCGGCGCTCCGGGCGCGCTCGGCCAGGGCGGGATCCCGGAGGCCCTCGGCGGCCTTGGTCAGCGCCAGGTGGATCTCCGGGTCGAAGGGGTCCTGGGCCAGGGCGGCCCGGTAGGCGTCCCGGGCGTGCGTCCAGTCCCCGCGGGCGAGGTAGATGCGGCCGAGGTGCACCTGGGTGCTGGCGCTCCCCGGGTGCGCCTGGAGCGTTCCGAGCAGCACCTTCTCCGCCTCGTCCACCCGGTGCACGGCGAAGAGCGCCAGGGCGTACTTGTTGGCCACCGACTCGTACTTGCTCCCGACCAGGGCGTGGGCGCGGCCGAATTCCTCGGCCGCCGCGGCGAAGCGGCCTCTCTCGCGGAACAGCTCCCCGAGGTGGGCGTACCGCCGCACCGCCGGCTCGTCGACGTCGACGAAGTCCCGGAAGCCGATCTCCCGTCCCTTGCTCTCGGGGGCGTCGGCGGCCTTGGAGTCGCGGAGCACGAGCTTGGCGCTGGCCGCGGCTGCGCTGCGCGGCACGGGCTGGGCGCGCAGGTAGGCCATCCAGCCGCGCTCGAAGGCGGCGAAGCTCCGCCCGGTGGCCATCTCCACCGCCTGCTGGTCGGTGCTTCCGGCGGCCATCGACTCGACGATGGTGCGGAGCGCTGCGCGGCCGTGCTCGCGGTCCACGTACTCGGCGGCGAGGAACACCTCGGCGAAGGCGGTGGCCGCGTCCTGCCAGGTGGGCAGCTTGGCCATCGAGGGGTGCATCCGGGCGAAGGGAATGAGGGCGTTCTTCTTCACCCGTTCGGCGAGCATGGCGCGCGAGGAGGGCTGCAGCGCCCTCCCGGCCGGACCCCGCCAGCGCGACTCGAGGTACTTGGCCAGCGCCTCCTGCAGCCAGATGGGCACGGTGTTGTGCCCCTTCTGGGTGACCACCAGGTGGGTGTACTCGTGGGCCAGCGTGTCCAGCCAGTCGTAACCCCGGAGCACCGCCTTGGGGCTGGTGACGATGAGCTTGTTGAACTTGCAGATGGCGATCGTCCCGGTGGCGTCGATCTCCTTCTTGGAGAGCGTCGAGGCCCGGGCCAGGTCGGCGGCGTCGCTGACCACCTCCACCCGGACCTTGCCCGGCGGGGCGTGACCGAGGTCCTCGAGCAGCGCCGCGCGCTGCGCCTCCAGCGTCTCCAGCGCCCAGGGGGCGAGCACCGCGTCCTTGCCCGGCGGGTAGAGGAAGACGAAGTGCTCGCTCTCCAGCCGGCGGTGGTCCTTGGTGACCGCCAGCGTGTCGCGGGCCAGCTTGAGGTACGAGCCGGGCCGGTCGTCCAGGCCGGCCGCTTCGAGAAGCTCCACCGCCTCGGCGTACCTTCCCTCCCCGAAGGCGATGCGGCCGGCGAAGTAGTCGAGGGCCTCCAGGCCCGACGGGGTGCGGGCCCTGAGCTCGTCCAGGGCGGCCCGCGCCCCGACGTAGTCCTCCTCGTCGAGCAGCGTCTCCAGGGTGTGGAGGCGCGCCCGGGCCTCGGCCGACGGCGCGGCGCTGCCGACCGAGGACAGGGCGAGGGCAGCGGCGAGGAGAAGGTGGCCGAGGGTCACTTGACCAGCTCCTCGTAGTAGCTCTTCACCTGCTCCCGGTACCGCTCGGGCGTTCCCTGCTTCATCGCCTCGAGCAGGTCCTTCCGGAAGTCGACGAAGTCGCCGCCCGGGTCCGGCTCGGGGATGTCCACCTTCTGCTGGGAGACGTCGTTCCCGCCCTCCTGGCTGCCGGCGAGGAGCGGAAGGGGCATCCCCCCCCGCCCGCCGCCGCGCTGGCTCTGCTGGAGCTGCTGCTCCAGCTGCTCGAGCCCGTCGAGCGCCGCCTTCTGCTCGCCGTAACCGCGGGCCGGATCCCGGGCATCGAGCCGCTCCGAGGCGCCCGCCATCCGCTCGCCAATCTGGCCGAGCTGGTCGACCCCCTGCTCGCCGAAGATCGGCGCCAGCTGGTTGAGCGCCTGCATCTTCTGGGCGAGCTCCTGGGCCCGGCGCTCCAGGGCGCGCTCCTCTCCGGAGAGCTGGTCCAGCCGCTGGCGGTCCTGGGAGGAGAGCTGGGAGCCGGCCGGCGGGAAGAGCTGCTGCAGCTTGCGCTGGATGTCGTGAAGCTTCTGGGCGTCCTGCTCCATCCGCTGCGCCATGCGCTTCGACTGTTCGCGCATGTCGGGCGGGTTCCGGTAAGCCTCGTCCAGGGCGTGCCGCTGCTCGGCGTCGCGGGCGATCTCGTCCGCCGACAGGCCGGCGGCGCGGGCCGCGTCCGCGGCCAGATCGAAGTCCTCCGAGCGCAGCGCATTCTTGAGGTTCTCCAGCTCGGACTGGGCGTGCTCCAGGGCCCGGTCGCTGCGGGGCCCCAGCTCACCGGGCCGCACCTTCCGGTAGTCCTGGGCCACCGCCTCGGCGTCGCGCCGCATCGAGTCCCGCAGGGCGCCGCCCTTGGCCCGGAGCCGCTCGCGCAGCTGGTCCCGGTAGCGGTCGCGGATGCTCTTCGTCTCCGAGGCGACCCGGGCCTGCTCCTCGCGCGTCGCCCGGAGCGACTCGGCGAAGTCCCGGAAGCGCTTCACCAGCTCCGGGTCCGGGCGTCCGAGCTGCTGGTCGGTGTCCCGCATCTGCCGCTCGGTCTCCAGCTGGAGCTGCTGCAGCCGGGCCAGCGCTTCCTGGGTCTTCCCCTCGCGGAGCAGCCGCTCGATCTCCCGCAGGGCGCCTCCCAGGTCCTGTTCCTGGGCGAGCTCGCGGAAGGCCTCCTGGTTGAAGTGCTCGTCGTGGATGCCGCGGGCCAGCTCCATCCGCCGCTGCATCAGCTCGTCGATGCGACGGCGGAGCGAGGCCACCTGGCGGAGGATCTGATCCCTGAGCGCCGGGTCATGGGTGGCCTGGAACTGCTCGATGAGCCGGGCCAGCTCGCGCTGGTCGTGGGCGATGGCCTCGGTCAGGTCCCGGATCTCCTCCATGCGCTGATGGTCGAGGAGCGATTCGAGGTAGAGGACGTCCCGCTCCACCTGACCCACCTCCTCGCCCGCGGCGCGAGCGAGGCGGGCGCCGGGATCGCTCTCCGGGCTGCGCCCGTTCACCCGCAGGTAGATCCGCCGCGCCTCGGCGGTGGTGCGCACCGAGTGAGAGAGTCGCTCGCCGATGTTGCTCGCCGCCGCCGCCAGCGCCTCGGGGCGGTCGCGTTCCCGGGCCAGCTGGCGCCCGGTGACGATGAGGTCGCCGGCCAGGGTCTGCCCGGACTCGTCCACCCGCGTCTGGGCGGTGACCGCGGCGATGTCGCGGGTCCGGGAGCGATCCGGCCCCTCCATCCGGTCGGCGAGGTGGGAGACCATCCGTTCCCAGAGGGCATCCACCCGGCGGATGCCCTCGGTCCGGTGCTCGGCGGCGCTGTAGATGCGCAGCGTCTGGGCGCGGCTGGTGCCCTTCTGGGGCCCGTCGGCGGCGTCGTTGTCCACCGCCTCGAGGAAGTAGGTGATCCGGTCTCCCGGCGACAGCTTCAGCCCGGCCAGCGCCCACTTCCAGGACCCCTGGCTCCGCCGTCCCTCCATCACCGGAAGGGCCGTCCGGGTCTCGGCGCCCCCGGGGAGCTGGTAGACGAGGGAGAGCGCGGTCAGCCCGTAGTCGTCGCTGGCCTCCCAGCGCAGCGTGAGCTCCGACCCCGGATCGACCTCCAGGTCCGAGGCCGGCAGGAGGAGCGAGACCTTGGGCGGGGCGTCCGGCACGGCGGTGATGGGGAGCTCCGGGCCGCGGACCAGCTCTCGCCCCGTCCGGCCGAGGAAGACCACCGCATAGCTGCCCGACTTCCTGACCTCGAGGCTCCCGGACAGGTCGCGCTCGTGCTCGACGCGGAGGGGCACCCGGGCGCCCTCCAGGACGAGTGCCGCCTGGGGCACCGGGCGGTCGGACCGGGTTCGGAGATCGACCACCGTGCCCACCGGCGCGCTGATCTCTCCGCCGGAGCCGGACACCGTCCGCGGCAGGAGCCCGGTGTAGGCCGGGTAGCGGTAGGTGAGCTCGAAGTCACCGGTGATGGGCTCGCGCGCCGCCCCCCCGGGGGTCTCCGGCCGGACCAGGCGGGCGACGGCCCGGAAGCCCTGGGGGGCGAAGAGCGCCCCCAGGCAGGCGAGGGCCAGGGCCGACAGCGCCAGCGCGAGGGCGATGCGGGTCGGCCTCCGGTCGACCACGTGGCGCGCATCGAGCGCCGCGGCCCGCTCGTCCGTCCCGGAGAGGTAGGCGCGGGCCAGCTCCTGGGAGAAGGCATCGGCGTGGGCGAGCGCGGCGCGCAGCTCGAGCGCGGCGAGCAGGTCCAGGCTCACCCCCGGGACGCGGGCGGCCACCAGCCGGGCGGCGCGGAAGCGGTCCCCCGACCCTCGCCGGAGCAGCACCAGCACGCGCCAGGCCAGAAGCCCGGCCCCGGCGATGACGCAGGTCCCGTTGAGCCACCGCGCCAGGGCCGGCGCCGGTCCGACCAGGAGCGCCGCGCCGAGCACGCCCAGCGCCAGCGCGGCCGCGCCGAGCAGCGCCCCCTGGGTAAGGAGCGCCCGCCGCTGCTGCCGCCGGACGGCGTCGACGAAGCGCTCCACCGTGCTCCCCGGAGACCGGGCCTCGACGTCCGCGGAGGGGACGGAGCGTGGGTCGGGGGTTCGGGGCGAGACGTCGGACAGATTCACGGCAGGCGCGGTGCGTCGACTCTGGACTGGTGACGGCCTCCAGCATGACCGGCGGCCGGGCCGCGCGGAAGCCCCTCCCTCAACGTTCCGAGCGTCCGAGCGGCGCCATCGGAGGCCGGGGGGTGGCGGCTCGCAAGGGCTTGAAGGTCGTCGGTCCGGTCACCGTCAGGTGAGGCCGCAGCCGCTCGAAGCGGTGGCGGCCGAACCCCTTCACCCGCACCACCTCCTCCGGTCGGGCAAAGGGGTGCTCTCGACGGTGGACGACGATGTCCTGCGCCACCCGGGGGCTCACCCCCGGCAAGGCATCGAGCTGCTCGACCGTGGCCGTGTTCAGGTTGACCACGCCCGTTCCCAGCGGACGCCGGGTGGTGGGCGCACCGATGGCCGGCCCGGCGACCAAGAGAGCGAGCAGGAGACCCTGCGCCCGAATCACGCCGCACCTCCGGCGGCGGCGAGCGCCGGAGCGGCCTTGGCCTCTCCCTCCTTTTTCTCCTTTTCGCCCTTCTCGCCCGCCTCGCGCACGTGGAGCCTTCCATCGAGCGGGAGCACGTCGAGCAGCACGTTGAGCGAGCCATCCCGGTTGACGAATGCGGAACCCGCCCGCACCCAGACACTCCCACCCTTGTTCTCCCGGATGGAGAACACCGCCAGTCGCTTCCCTGCCGTCAGCACGCGTCGACCCCCTTCACCGGGGCCTGGAGTGGCACCCGTCGCGTCCGGGACTGCGCCGCAGGGCGCCCCTGGCCGCACGGGCAAGAGGAGCACGCCGCGTGCCGCCCCGGATCCGACATGACCCGGTGAACGTCCGTCCAGCTCCGTCGACGAACCGCTTCCCGGTCCGGACCGGAGGTCAACCTCCGGAGACGACCGGCTCTCGATTCCGGTCGATCCAGACGGCCCAGGGGATGAAGAGCCACGTCACGAGGCCGGCGGCTCCGATGGCGCGAGCGCTCGGAGGAGGTGGCCCCCGCGCGGCGACGTAGAGGCCGACCAGGACCGCCACCAGGGTCCAGAAGGCCACGCGGCCGGTGCGGTTCCGTGCCCGCGTCCCGGTGGCGTAGAGCAGAACGCCCACCGCGAACAGGGTCCCCTCGACGATGAGCGTGGCGGGCACCGAGTTCCACAGGCCGAGGCCCACCTTCGGGCCGCCCGGCGCCAAGGGCAGGTCGGGACGGTGCGTGAGAGCGTCGAGCATCCAGTGGGAGAGCACCAGTGCTCCAGCGGTCCAGGCTCCGCGCGCGTACCCGGTGCGCGACCGGTAGGCGAGCCCGAAACCCACCGCCCAGACGAGGGTCATGAGCAGGCTGTGCGTCCACGGGTAGCTCTCGAAGTCGAGCGGCGTGAAGGCGGTGTTGCCGGGATCCACCCGCACCCTCTCCACACCGAGGAGGACCAGCGCCGGCCAGACCAGGTCCAGGAGCTGGGCGGCGGCGAACAGCGTTCCGAGCGAGGTCCGGGGCGCGACCCGCTTGGCCGCCATGCCCACTGCGAAGTGCCCGATGAACATGCGCGCCGGGGGACGTCTAGGCCGGCGGGCGCGGACGGCGCAAGGCCGCCTCGAGCAGCCCGCGCACCAGGGGATGGGGCCGTCCGGCGTCGCGCGCCAGGAGCTCGGGCTGGAAGAGCGTGGCGAGGAAGAAGGGGTGGCCGTCCAGCTCCACCACCCGCGGCGTCCCCGAACCGTCGGCGCCGGTGACCCGGAGCGAGGTACCGTCGAGGCGATTCCAGTGGGCGCGGGCGAACCCGTAGCGGCACCGGAAGCGCTCGCGGGTCCTCGGTGCGCCGACCAGCGCCGCCGCGCGCGAGCCGGGGACGAGCACCACCGCCTCCACCGCCTCCACCAGCGAGCGGTCGAGCAGGTCGATGACCCGCATCGCCCCCCCGGGGCTGGACTCGCCGTGATCCGCATCTCGTTCCCCGAGCACGTTGCGGAAGAATTCGACGATGACGTGCTGGAAGCCACCGCACGTGCCGAGGAAGGGCACCGCCCGCTCGCGGGCGTAGCGGATGCCCTCCAGCGCCCCCTCCAGGCTGGCGTAGGGGCTCCCGGGCACCGCCCACAGCGCGTCCACCCTCGCCCGCTCGATGCCCCCCGGGTCGAGCCCCTGCGTGGGAAGCCAGACCGGCTCGGAGCGGATGCGGTCCGTCTCCGCCAGGAGCCGCAGCGTCTCGGGAATGGCGGAATGCGCCGGGCTCGTCTCGCGCCGGTCGCCGATCAACCCGACGCGGAGGGTCCTCTCGCTGCCGGCCGGCGGCGCCATCGCTCAGCTCGGGTCCGCACCGCGGTCGGCGGTGCCGCGGCGGAGCGCGAGCCAGGAGACGAGCGCCGCCGCGGCAGAAACCGTGCTCAGGAAGACCGGGAAGGAGACCCCGGGCACGTGGCCCGCCTCGCCCGGGCCCCTCCCTTGCGTGCGGTTCCAGACCAGGAGCGCCACGCCCGCCGCGGCGATGAGCAGGTAGACCCCGGCCGTGCGCCGGAGAAGGCCGGTCAGCTCGCCCTGTCCGAGGCAGCGGCTGGCGAGGAAGAGGAGCCACCCCCCGAGCACCAGGCAGCTCGGAAATCCCCACAGCGGGTCGACGAAGGCATAGACGGCCAGGACGCCGCCGAGCAGCCCGTAGACCATCGCCAGCGCCCGCCGCCATCGCATCCGGAATCGGCCTCAGTCCAGGAAGAAGTCGGGCAGGAGCTCGGCGCCGGGGTCCACCGCGTACCGCGTCAGGTCCTTCACCCCCTCGGCGCGGAGCACCTCGTCGTCGATGAAGAAATTGCCGGTGCAGGTCCGGGCGTCCCGGCCCAGGACGGCGTGGGCCGCATCGGCCATGATGTCCACCGTCCGGCACTGCCGGCGGATCTCCGGCCCGCCGCCGATCATGTCCATGGCCACGGTGGCGATGGCCGTCCGCGGCCAGAGCGCGTTGACGGCCACGGCCGCGTCCCGGAACTCCTCCGCCATCCCCAGGACGCACATGCTCATGCCGTACTTGGCCATGGTGTAGGCCACGTGCCCGGCAAACCACCGCGCCTTCATGTTCAGCGGCGGCGAGATGTTGAGGACGTGGGCATTGGCCGCCTTCTTGAGATGTGGAAGGCAGGCCTGGGTGGTGGCGAAGGTGCCGCGTGCATTCACCTGGTGCATCAGGTCGAAGCGCTTCATCGGCGTGGACTCGGTGTCGGTGAGGCCGATGGCCGAGGCGTTGTTCACGCAGATGTCGATGCCGCCCCAGCGCTGGACGGTCGCCTCCACGGCGCGGGCGATCTGCCCCTCGTCACGGATGTCCACCGCCAAGGGCAGCGGCTCGCCGCCGGCACGGGCGATCTCCTCGGCGGCGGTGTGGATCGTCCCCGGCAGCTTGGGGTGGGGCTCGGCGGTCTTGGCGGCGATGGCGATGCGCGCGCCGTCGCGGGCGGCGCGCAGGGCGATGGCCAGGCCGATGCCCCGGCTGGCGCCGGTGATGAAGAGCACCTTGTGGCGGAGGCTGGGCATGGGCTCGCCTGCTTACCACGCCGGAGGTCTACTCCAGCGTCACCTCGACCAGCGCCAGCTCCGACGCGAACCGGCCGTTGCCGGTGGGGCGCGAGTAGGTGACGTAGAGCACCCGGCCGCCGCCCTCGGCGTACTCGGCATGCGGCTGGGCGTCGTCGCTGTTGCCGCCCCGGCCCTTCCGGTCGGCGGTGAAGAGCGTCCCCTCGTCCGACCACGGTCCGGTGAGCGCCGGTGC
>DASPUU010000193.1:0-7554 GCA_035622755.1 Myxococcaceae bacterium | reverse complement strand
AGAGGAGCCGGTCCGTCTCCACCGGGGGGAGGATGCCCAGTGTCCGCAGCTCGGCCACGGAGCGGGTTCCGTCGATGGCCTCGAGGAGGGCGAGCTCCTCGTCGCCGAGCCCCATGTCCTGTCCGGCGAAGAGCGGATCCTCGGTGGGCCACACCGTCCGCTCGGCGATGTCGCCCAGCCGGGCGCGGATGCGGGCCTCGTCGAAGCCTCGGCGGACGCCCTCGTGGATGATCGCCGCCGGGGAGAGCTCGAGGCGCACCGTGTCCGGCGGGGGCTCGGCGGCGGGGTTGAACTGCCACTCGCCGCCGGTCCAGGAGAAGAGGTCCATCAGCTTGAGGCGGAGCTGGAGATCGAGCGCGTAGCGGAGGTTGTGAGGGCTGATCACTCCCATCTCGATGAGGACCGTGCCCTGCTGCCGGCCGGAGGCCTTCATCCGCTCCAGGGAGACCTCGCAGTCGGCCTCGGAGAGCATCCCCTCGCGGACCATGACCCTCCCCAGGCACTCGCTCAGCCGGTTGCTCTTCACGCTCACCGGGACGCCCTGGCGGAAGTAGACGATCTTCTTCACCTTCTCGCGCCGGAGGAGCAGGGCCCCGGTGGCGCCCTGGCGGTGGAGAGCGGCCAGCACCTCGGCGAAGGGTGTCTCGGCGAAGTCGCCCCGCTGGGCGGCGACCGGGGCCGCCGCCGACTCGACATGTGCCGCCTCCGCCTGGGCGCTGGGATCGGCCAGAGGGTCGGGGCGGGTGGCATCCGGCTCGGGAGTGCCCGGGGGCAGGCTGGTGGGGTAGCGATCGCCGAGCACCGCGCGCAGCTTGTCGAAGAGCGAGCCGAGCTTGAACGGCTTCTCCACGAAGGCCGCCGCCCCGTGGCGCTCCACCGCCTCGCGCGCCTGGAGCCGGGACTTGTAGATGCCGGAGATCATCAGCACCGGCACCTGCGCTCCCTCGGTGGTGGACTTGATGCGCCGGGCGACCTCGTAGCCGTTGAGCACCGGGAGAAGCACGTCCAGGACCACCACGTCGTAGGTCCGGCGCTCGAAGGCCCGGAGGGCGGACTCGCCATCGCGCTCCACGGTGACCGAGAAGCCGGCGCGCGTCAGCGCGTCCCCGAGCATGCGCTGGACGTGGCGGTCATCGTCGACCACCAGGACGTGGACCGGTTCGCGCGTCGACAAGGGCACCCCGGCGTTCACTTGCCGGGGGCAGTGTTAGCATGCCGCTCCGAGCAGCACACGAACGTAGGCGCCGCGGACGGCCTCGGCGTGGGCGCGGTAGGCGGCGAGCAGGGCCGGGCCCGGGTCGGGGCCGCCCTCCCCGAGGCGACGGGCGAGGAGCGCGAGCGCCGGTCCGGCGGTCGGAAGTCGAGCCAGCGCCCGCCCGTGCACCAGCCGGAGCCGGTTCTCCACCTGCCGGTGAAACAGGTAGCCGGAGCGCAGGGTGGCTGTGTCCTCCGGGCCGAGCACGCCGGCCGTCCGGAGCGCCTCCAGCGCCTCCAGGGTGTTGGTCAGGCGCAGCTCCGGCAGCCGCCCGCCGTGGAGCAGCTGGAGGTACTGGGTGGCGAACTCGACGTCCACCAGCCCTCCGTGGCCGGCCTTGGGGTCGAGCTCGAGCGCCGTCTCGCCGGCCACCTCCCGTTCGATGCGGATCCGGAGGCGGTGGATCTCCTTCGCCGCGCCAGAGGGAAGCGGCCGCTCGTAGACCAGGGGATGAACCACGCTGCGCACCAGCGCCGCTCCGAAGCGGAGGTCGCCGGCCACCGCCCGGGCCTTGATCAGCGCCTGGCGCTCCCAGAGTTGCGCGTGCCGGGCGTGGTGCTCGACGAACGCCTTCTCGCTCACCACCAGCGTTCCCTGATTGCCGGAGGGTCGGAGCCGGGCGTCCACCTGGTAGAGGCGGCCCTCGCGCAGCCCGAGGCTGAGCAGCGAGAGCAGCCGTTGCACCAGCCGGGCGAAGTACTCCGGATGGCTGACCCGCCCGCGGCTTCCTCCCGAGGTCTCCTCGTCCACGCCCCCGCCCCGGTAAACGAAGAGCAGGTCCAGGTCCGAGTGGTAGCCGAGCTCGACTCCGCCGAGCTTGCCCAGGCCGACCACGGCCAGCGCCGCCTGCCCTCCCTCCCGGAGGCGCGGGGCCCCGTAACGCTCGCGGGCCTCGGCCTCGGCGTGGAAGAGGCAGGCGTCGAGCAGGGCGTCGGCCAGGGCGGAGAGCTGAGCGGCCACCTCCGGGACGTCGAGGTCGCCGGAGATGTCTCCTAGGCCGATGCGCAGGACCTCCTCGTTCTTGAAGCGCCGCATGGCGGACAGGCGCTCCTCGTCCGGACGGGACCGGGCCAGCCGCCCGCCGAGCTCGGAGGCGATCCGGCCCACCGGCTTGTGCGGGTCACCGGCGTCGCCCTGGACGAGGACATCGAGCAGCTCCGGGTTGCGGACGAAGTAGCCGCTCAGGAAGGCGCTCTGGCCGAAGAGGTTGATCAGCCGGCGGGCGACGGCGGGGCGATGGACGAGCAGGCGCAGGTAGCCGAGCGGGGCGACCAGGTTTCCGAGGAACTCGGCCAGGAAGAAGAGCGCCTGGTCGGGATCCGGGCTCCGCGCGCATTCCCCGAGCTGCCGCGCCGCGGGCACTCCCGGCCCGGGCCCCTCCTGGAGCCCCTCCCGGATGAGCACCCGGCGCAGCCGCTCCAGGGAGCGCAGCGCCGACTCGGGGTCGAGGAAGCCGCGGGCCCCGAGCGCCTCGCGCCGCCGGGCGTCGGGCAGTTCGGCGTCGAGCGCCAGGGCGAGCAGGGGCTCGTCGGGGACCTCGCCCCGCGCCGTCTGGCCGAGCAAGGTGCGGAACGCCGCCTCCACGAATCGGCGGTGCCGCCCGAGCTCGGCATCGAGGGCGTCGGTGCCCGGGAGCCCCAGCGTCCGTGCCAGCCGGAGGCGGTCGTGCTCCGCCCGGGGGAGCTCCTGCGTCTGGCGGTCGTCGACCATCTGGAGCCGGTTCTCGACCCGCCGGAGAAAGACATAGGCCTCGCCCAGCGCATCGGCGTCGCGCTCGGTGAGCAGGCCGGCGTCCGCCAGCCGCCGCAGCGCGCGGAGCGTGGGGCCCTCGCGGAGGGCGGGGGCCCTCCCTCCGTGGAGGAGCTGAAGCGCCACGGCGAAGAACTCCACCTCCCGGATCCCACCCGGCCCGAGCTTCACGTCGCCGGCGCTCGCCTGGCCGCGCAGGTCGATCTCCGCCTTCAGCGTTCGCAGGGCATCGACCGCAGCCAGATCCAGCGTCCGCCGCCAGAGGAAGGGCCCCAGCCCGGCCAGGAGCTCCCCGGCGAGCGCATCGTCGCCGGCCACCCCGCGGGCCTTGACCCAGGCGGCGCGCTCCCAGGTCCGACCGGCGCGCTCGTAGTACTGAAGCGCCGCGGCGAGCGAGAGGACCACCGGCCCGGCCCGGCCCTGGGGGCGGAGCCCCAGGTCCACCCGGAAGCAGAACCCGTCCTCGGTGACCAGGGAGAGCGCGCGGGTGAGCGCCTCGGCGAGGCGCGCGTAGTAGGTCAGGTTCGGCACCGCTCCCGCCGGCCCGCCGGACGTCTCACCCTCCGCCCGGTAGACGTAGACCAGGTCCACGTCGGAGCTGAAGTTCAGGTCCTCGCCGCCGAGCTTGCCCAGCCCGAGGACGGCGAAGCCCTCCGGCTGGGGCGTGCCGTGGCGAAGGCGGAGGCCGGCCTCGAGCGGAGGCAGGGCAGCCCGGAGCAGCGCCTCGGCGACGTCCGCCTGCTCGCGCCCCACCTCGGGGAGCGCCGCGCCGGCGCACAGCTCGCGGGCGGCGAGCCGCAGCTGGCTTCGCTGGCGGAAGCGGCGGAGCCTCCGGTGCAGGGCGTCCCGGTCACCCGGAGGGACGCGCGCCACCGCCCCGCGGGCCGCGGCCAGGGTGCGCGGTCTCGACCAGGGCCTCTCCAGCCGGCTCCCGGCCAGCCAGCGGAGCAGCGGCGGTCTGCGGGCGAGCAGCCGCGCCAGCGACTCGCTGGCCTCGACCAGCGCCACGGCCAGCGGCCCGGCGTCCGGAGCCGTCGCCAGGGCGGGGAGGAGCCGCTCCAGCGCCGCCTCCACCCGCTCGGGGTCGGACGTCGCCCGGGCCGCGGCCAGGGTCTCCCGGGCCCGCGCCTCGCCGAGGACCTCACCCAGTCGCGAAGCGGCGCTGGACGGGCCCACGCTCCACCCGTCCCCGTCAGCCCTGGGCCAGCTGGGCGGCCTCGGGCCGGGCCCGCTCGACGTCTGACTCGTACTTGAGGACCAGGTTCAGCGTGGCCGCCACCAGCTCCGGGGTGAGGGCGTCGGCGTTGAGCAGGGCCAGGCTCTGGGCCCAGTCCAGCGCCTCGCTGATGGAGGGCGGCTTCTTCAGCTCCAGGGCGCGGAGCTTCTCCACCGCAGCGACCACCGCCGCGGCCAGCCTCTCCGGGAGGTCCGGGAACCTCGCCCGGACGATGCGCAGCTCGCGCTCCCGGGTGGGGAAGTCGATGTGAAGATGCAGGCAGCGCCTCTTCAGCGCGTCGGAGAGCTCGCGCGAGGCGTTGGAGGTGAGGACCACCCGCGGCACGGAGCGGGCGTGCACCGTCCCCAGCTCCGGGATGGTGACCGCGTTGTCGGCCAGCACCTCGAGGAGAAAGGCCTCGAACTCGGGGTCCGCCTTGTCCACCTCGTCGACCAGGAGCAGCGCCGGCTGGGCCGAGCGGAGGGCCTGGAGGATGGGCCGGGGAAGGAGGAAGCGTTCGGAGAAGAAGACGGCGTCGCTCTGCGCGATGCGCTCCGCCGCCTCGGCCAGGGAGCCGGCCCCCTGGAGCGTCTCGCCGATCTTGTCCTTGAGGAGCTGCGTGTAGAGGAGCTGCTTGGCGTACTCCCACTCGTAGAGCGCCTTGGCCTCGTCCAGCCCCTCGTAACACTGAAGGCGGAGGAGGGGACGGCCGAGGGCGCGGGCCAGCGCGCGCCCGAACTCGGTCTTCCCCACTCCGGCGGGCCCCTCGACCAGCACCGGCTTCTCCATCCGGTCGGCGAGGAAGGCGGCGGTGGCGATCTCCCGGGAGGGCAGGTAGCCGGCCCCCTCGAGCCGCGCGGCGGCGTCCTCCACGGAGGTGAAGCGCGACTCGGGTGCGGGAGCGGTCACGGGCGCCAGAGACTCTAGCAGGCGGACCTTCCCGGGGAAGGCAGGGAGCTCAGCGGCCGGGCTTGTCCAGCTCGTCCACCAGCGCGTTCCAGTCCTCGGTCTCGGGACGCCGGCCAGACTGGCTGGTCTCCGGAACGCGCGGCGCGGGGGCCGGCCGGACGGCGCCCGGCGTGGAGCCGCGCGGCACCGGCGCCGGTGCCGCCGGTTGCTCCCGGGTCACCGGACCCGGCCGCGCCTTGACCCGCGCCAGCTCCAGCTCGGCGACCTTCAGCGCGCGGCTCCGCTCCTGGATGGCGGCCTGGAGGCGGGCCACCTCCTGCGCCTTGGCCGCGTCGCGGCGTTCGAGCTCGGCGCGCTGCCGCCCGACCAGCTCGTTGAGCTCGGACGCCAGCCGCGCCTCGAGCTCCTTTCGCTCCTTGGCGGCCTGGGAGAGCCGGGCGGCCGCCTCGTTGGCCTTGGCCTCGGCCGCCTGCAGGCGGGCGAGGAGATCGCGCTCGCTTCGCACCTTGGAGGCCGCCGAGGCCTCGAGCGCGTTCTCCAGCTCCTGGGCGCGACGGGTGCGGGCGGTGACCGCCGCGGTGGCCTGGGACAGGGCCGCCTCGAGCTCGGCGATGCGCGCCGTGGTGGCCTGGGCCTCGCCCTGGGCGCGCGCCTCGGCCGCCGCCAGCTGTGCGCTCAGGCCGGCATGGGCATCCTGCGCCTCGGCCTGAGCGGCCTCGAGCTGGGCGACGAGCTGCTGCGCGCGCTCGGTGGCCACGCGCGCCTGCGCTCCGAGCGATTCCTGGAGACGGTCTCGCTCGGCCGCCGACTCCGCCTGGAGCGCGCCGAGCGCCTGGCGCCGCTGCTCGGCCTCGGCCCCGGCCCTCTCCGCCTCCCGGGTCAGCGCGGTGAGCCGCTGGGAGAGCTCGCTCTCGCGCCGGCCGGCCGCCTCCTGCAACTCGCGCCACCGGGCCTCGGTCTGGCGCAGCTGCTCGCTCTTCGCCTGCGCCTCGTGGCTCAGCGCGTCCCGCTCGCGCCGCGCCTCGGCCTGGAGGTCCGCCATGCGCGAGCGCGCATCCTCGAGCTGCTGGACCAGGGCGGTCAGGTCTCCCCGCAGCAGCTCCTCGCGCCGGCCCGCCTCCTCGGTGAGGTCGGCCAGCCGCTCCTCGACGTTCATCCGTGCGTCCTCGGCGGTGGCCACGCGCGCGGAGAGCTGGGTCACCTCCGCCATGCGGGCGCCGAGCGCGATCTTGAGGTCCTCGTGCTGGGCGGCGAGCTCGGCCGCCTCGGTCTCGAGTGTCGAGGTCCGGGCGCCCAGGGTGGCGGCCTGCTGCTCGGCACGGCCCCGGGCGCCGCGTTCCGTCTCCACCGCGGCCCGCGACTGCTCGAGGGCCGCCGTGCTGCGCTGGAGAGCCTCCTGGGTCTCGAGGAGGAGCTGCTCGGTGCGGCCCAGGGTGGCCTGCGATTCGGAGAGCGCCTGCTGGGTGGCCTCCAGCTCGCCCCTGAGCGAGGCCAGGGCGCTCTCCCGCTCGGCCAGGGTCGACTCCAGCGTGGCCAGACGCTCGCCCTGGGCCCGCGACTGGGCGTCCGACTCCTCCAGCTGCCGCATGAACTCGGCCGCGGCCACCGCGCGCTGCTCCAGCTCCGAGCGTGCCGAGGAGAGCTCGGCTCCCCGCGCCTCGAGGGCGGAGGAAGCCGCCGCCAGCTGGCCCTGCAGCTCGGCGCGCGCCCCGCGCTCCTGGGAGAGGGCCAGCTCCTGGGCCTCGGCGCGCCGGCGGCCCTCCTCCAGCCGGCCGCCGAGCTCTCCCTCGGAGGTCCGCTTGGCCTCGACCAGCGCGGCATACTCCTGGGTGAGCTCCGCCTCGCGCTCCTGGGCGCCGGCCCGGGCGGCATCGAGCTCGCCCTCCAGCTCGCCGATGCGCTCCAGCTTGGCCTGGATCTGCTGCAGCCCCTCCGCCTCCGCAGCCTCGCGCTGCTCGACCGCCGCGGCCAGCTCGCGCTCCAGCGCTTGCAGCTTGGCGTCGCGCTCGGCGAGCCGGTCCGCCATCTGGGCGGTCAGGTGCTCGACCTCGAGCCGGAGGTCCTCCCCCTTTGCCTCGGCGGCGAAGAGGCGCTGCTCCAGCCCTTGCGCCTGCTGCGCATGGTCGGCCTCCGCCCGGGTGCGGGCCTCGGTGAGCTGGGCCACCTCCTCGTCGCGGGCTCGCCCGTGCGCCTCGGCGCGCTGCGCCCGGGCCTCCAGCTCCTGGACCGCCGCGGCTCCCTGGGCCCGCGTCCGCTCCAGCTCCTCGCGAACCGAGCCGAGGGCGCGGCTGTTCTCGGCATCGTGGGCGTCGCGCTCCGCCTCGGTCCGCGCCAGCGCGGCGCGGGCGGCCTCGAGATCCCCCTCCAGGCCGGTGACCCGGGCGCTGGCCGCCGCCAGCGCCTCGTTGAGCTTCTGCTCGCGGAC
>DASPUU010000192.1:0-60695 GCA_035622755.1 Myxococcaceae bacterium | reverse complement strand
CCCCGTCCAGGCCCAGACCTTCGCCACCGAGCGGCGACGACTCCGCTACCCCGTCCCGGTGAACCGGAGCTTCTTCCTCCCGCCGGACGAGGCCCCGGTCAGCCCCCGCGCGCGCTACTGCGAGGAGCTGCTCGATGCCCTGGCGCTCGGCGTGGGCGGATACTTCGAGAAGAACCCCGGCTTCCGCCGCTTCGGGGTGGCGCTCTCCGGAGGGCGTGACTCGCTCCTCACCCTGCTCGTGGCGCACCGCTATGCGCGCAAGGTCCGTCCCGACGACCCGGGCAGCCTGATCTCCGCCTTCTACATGGCCTCCCGCCACTCCTCGGCCGAGACCGAGCAGGCGGCCCGCACGGTGTGCGCCGAGCTAGGAATCCCGCTCTCCGTCTCCAGCATCGAGCCGGCCGTCGAGCGGGAACGGGCCGCCATCCAGGAGATGCTCGGTCCGGACCAGCCGCTGACGCCGGTCACCGAGCAGAACATCCAGGCCCGGCTGCGCGGGCAGAGGATGTGGAACTGGAGCAACTCCTCGGCCGGCCTCTTCCTCCAGACCGGCAACATGAGCGAGCGCGCGGTGGGCTACACCACCGTGGGCGGAGACCTGGAGGGAGGCCTGGCGGTCATCGCCAACGTCCCGAAGACGGTGGTCGCCGTGCTCCTCGAGCACCTGCGGGACCGGCTCGGGCTGGACGGCATCTCCCAGGCCCTGGCCCGCCCGGCCGGCCCGGAGCTGGCTCCGGACCAGGTGGGGGAGGAGGAGCTGATGCCCTTCCCCATCCTCGATGCCTGCTTTCACCTCTTCGCCGAGGAGAAGCTCACGCCGGCCGAGGTGGGCGAGGTCCTGGAGGGCATGTTCCCCGAGCTTCCTGCGGCCATCCTCCGGGGCCACGTGGAAAAGTTCGTCCGGCTCTTCCTCGGCTCCATCTACAAGTGGGTGCAGGCTCCGCTCTCGCTTCACCTCGGAAACCTGGACCTGGATCGCGAGCGCGCCCTGCAGCTCCCGGTGGTCAACCGGCCGGAGTGGGCGCATCCCGCGCCGCCCCCCGCACCGCGCCGCCCCCGCGGGTCCCGGAAGCCGGCCGGCCCGGGCAAGAAGGTCAGGGGCCGACGGTCACGGTGACCGAATCGCTGTCGACGCCGACGTAGTTGGACGCCGTCAGCGTGTAGGTGGTGGTGACGCGCACCGGGATGTTGGCGCTGGTGTATCCGGTCACGTTGCCCACCCCGGGCTCGATCCCCAGCGCGTCCACCGCTCCCTGGATGGTCCAGTCCAGCCGCACCGTCCCGCCGTCGGCCGGGAGGCTGGTCGGCGTGGCGCTGAAGCTCACGATGACCGGGACGTCCGTCACCGTGCCGTCGAGCAGGCTCACGCCGCAGGCGGCCGTTCCCAGGGCCAGGGCGGCGACCAGCGAGCGAGCGATCGAGCGAGGCGGCTTCAAGGGGGAGGGACTCTACCGTCGACCGGTCGTGCCCGGGGAGCCCGCGGAGCGGCCGGCGAGGTCTCAGGGGGCGTCCCGCTTCGCCGAGGCGCGCGCGAATCCCCCGTAGTGGCGCAGCGCCGCGTCCCCCAGCCTCTGGATGTCGCGGTTGTTCAGCCAGCTGGTGATGGGCGCGGCGACCAGCGGGAAGGCCCGTCCCACCGAGGCGAAGCCTCCGCGCTCGAAGAGGACCTGGGCCACCTTGCCCAGGACCTTGGGACTCGCCCGTCCGAGCGGGCCGACCCCGTTGGCCGTGCCCAGCACCTCGAGCAGCTCCTCGCGGGACCGGGGGAACTCCAGCCGCACCTCGTGGGCGGCGGCCACGTCGACCAGCAGCTGGACCTCGAGGAAGGCCATGGCCAGGAGGTCCGCCGGGATGCCGGCCACACCGAACGCGCCGGAGATGCCGCCCACCAGCGCGGCCACCTGCTTCTTCTGCTCGATGACGTGCTGGGAGAGCTCGCGCGGGCCGGCCGACGGATAGCGGGTGCGCAGCTCGGCGATCCGGCGCTTGGCCCGGCGCGCCTCCTGGAGGATGACGGTGGAGATGCGCAGCGAGGCCAGCCGGCGCAGGTTGGCCGGCCGGAACCCGCGGAGGACCTTCTTCACGTCGTCCAGCTCCATGACTCGAAGAGGATAACGGCCGCCGGCCCGGTTCGATTTCAGGCCGGGTTGCGCCGAGCCCGGGCGCGGGGCGATGGTCGGCGCCGAGGATGGAGGCGTTTCCCACCGCTCCGGAACGGGTCCCGGATGCCGCCGGCCGGCCCTGCTTCGGCACCTACCAGGGAGAGGTGGCCCAGGTGCGGCTCGACCTGCTCCGCCCTCCGGAGGGCGTGCCGGCCTGGCTCCGCCCCCTGCGGCGGAAGGCCTGGGTCTACGCGCTGGTCGACACGCCGGAGGTCATCCTGGCCACCGCCGTGGTCGACCTGGGCTATGCCTCCAACGCCTTCCTCACCGTGGTCGACCTGCGGGAGAAGCGGGCCCTGGTGGACTTCGGGGCGGTGGGACTGCCCGCTCCCTTCGCGGCCGTGAATGACCGGCCCGCCCGTGGCCTCCACGCGCATTTCCGGAGCCCGGGGGCGTGGCTCCAGCTCTCGCGCGGGGAGACCTCGGGGCCCCTGCGGTTGAAGGCCGAGCTCGCTCCGTTCCGGACCGGCGGAGCAGGGCGCCTCGCTCTCGCGCTCGAGGTCCGCACCGAGGGCGCCCCACCTCCCCTCACCCTGGTCGCTCCGGTGCCCGGCGGCGGCATCAACGTCACCACCAAGTCGGGCGGGCTCCTCGCCTCGGGCAGCCTGGACGTCGGCGGCCGGCGGGTGGGCCTCGACGGCGGCGTGGCCGGCCTCGACAACACCATCGGCCTCCCCGCGCGGCGCACGTCCTGGCGCTGGGCGATGGGCGCCGGCCGGCTCGAGGACGGCCGCCCGGTCAGCTTCAACCTGGTGGAGGGCTTCAACGAGGCCGAGGGGGCGAACGAGAACGCCGTCTGGGTGGGAGGGGCGCTTCACCCGCTCGGGCGGGCGCAGGTCGGCTTCGGCAGGGACGACCCGCTCGGGCTGTGGAGGCTGGAGACCCTGGACGGGTCGCTCTCGCTGCGCTTCCGGCCGCTCCACCTTCACCGCGAGGAGCGCAACCTGGGCCTGGTCCAGAGTCGCTTCTGGCAGCTGCAGGGCTTCTTCGTGGGGACGGTGCGGGCCGGGGAGGAGCTGCTCAGGCTGTCCGACCTGCCCGGGGTGACCGAGGACCAGGACGTCCTCTGGTAGGAGCTCGTGCTCCGCCCGCTCCTACTCCGCCCGGTGGTCGAGCTGGAGCGCGGAGGCGACGAAGGCAAGCATGGCCGGCGTCTCGCGCGCCCAGAAGCCCCAGTCGTGACCGCCCGGCACCTCGACGTAGTCGTGACGGACGCCGGCCAGCTCGAGCGAGCCGTGCAGGGCGCGGTTGGCCTCGGTGACCTCGCGCTCGTCCTCCATCCCGGTGGCGAGCCAGAGGGGCGGGAGGCCGGCCGGCCCCACCGCGGTCAGGGCCCGCTCCAGGGTCCGCCAGGGGTCGACCCAGGCCCGGGTCCCGCTCCCGGGGGGCCCGAGCGCGGGAAGGAAGGGAGAGCCCTCCGAGCGACCGATGCTCCACCAGGTCATCCCGAAGGCTCCGGAGAGCGAGGCGACCGCGCCGTACCGGTCCGGGTAGGTGAGACCGAGGTGCACGGCGCCGAACCCGCCCATGGAGATGCCGCCGACGGCGCGGCGTGTCCGGTCCAGGGAGAGCCCGAGCTGAGCCTCCACCGCCTGGGGGACCTCCAGGGCGGCGTAGCGCTCCCAGTTGCGGCCGTCGTAGCCGTGGATGAAGAGCGAGAACTCGCCCTCGGGGAGAGCGATGGCCAGCGGCCACCCGGCGGCGAACCCGGCCAGGTCCACGCGCGCCGCCCATTCCCGGTGATGGGAGTACCCTCCGTGGAGCAGGTAGAGCACGGCCTCGGCGCCGCGCCCGCGCGGCAGGAGCAGCGTGCAGGGGAGGGTGCGCCCGAGGATGGTGCTGGGCACGGCGAGCGCTTCGACGGAGTGGCGCACGTTGTGGACCTCGCGACTTTGGCGGTCTCCCTGGGGAGTGAGCAACCTTGCCCGGCGCCGACGTCCCTCTGGACAGGGCCCGCCGGGAGGGGGGGCCGGCGGGCCCTCCTAGACCGTGCGGCACACCTGCCGGAGGATCTCCAGCGACTCGAGCGCCTTGCCGGCGCCCACCACCACCGCCGAGAGCGGGTCCTCGGCGAGGAAGACGGGCAGCCCGGTCTCCTCGCGCAGGAGCGTGTCCAGGTTCCTGAGCAGGGCGCCTCCTCCGGCGAGGACGATGCCGCGGTCGGCGATGTCCCCGGCCAGCTCGGGCGGGGTCCGCTCCAGGGTCATCTTCACCGCATCGACGATGCCGTTCACCGGCTCGCTCAGCGCCTCGCGCACCTCGTCCGAGCTCAGCGTCAGCGTCCGCGGAACGCCGGCCACCAGGTCGCGGCCCTTGATCTCCATGGTCATCCCCTCGTCGGTCGGGTAGGCGGTGCCGATCCCCATCTTGATCAGCTCCGCGGTGCGCTCGCCGATGAGCAGGTTGTACTTGCGCTTGACGTACTGGATGATCGCCTCGTCGAGCTTGTCGCCGCCGATGCGCACGCTCTTGGCGTGCACGATGCCGGAGAGCGAGATGACCGCCACGTCGGAGGTGCCCCCGCCGATGTCGACGATCATGTTCCCGGAGGGCTCGGTCACCGGGAGCCCGGCGCCGATGGCCGCGGCCATGGGCTGCTCGATGAGGTACACCTCGCGTGCCCCGGCGTTCTCCGCCGCCTCGCGCACCGCCCGGCGCTCCACCTCGGTGATGCCGGACGGGATGCCGATGATGATGCGAGGCTTCACGCCGATCTTCCGGTTGTGAGCGGTCTGGATGAAGTAGCGCAGCATGGCCGCGGTGATCTCGAAGTCGGCGATCACCCCGTCCTTCATCGGGCGGATGGCGACGATGTTGCCCGGCGTTCGCCCGAGCATCTCCTTCGCCTCCTTGCCCACCGCCAGGACGTGCTTGGCGCCGCGCGGGTCCTGCTGCACGGCCACGACCGACGGCTCGTTGGAGACGATGCCCTGTCCGCGGATGTAGATGAGCGTGTTCGCGGTCCCGAGGTCGATGGCCAGGTCGCGCGAGAGAAGGGTGTGCAGCCAGTCCAACATCGGTGGTGAGTGTTATCCGGAGGAAGGTTCAGCGCGTGGATGGCCCCTGCGCGCCCGTATCGGCTAGGGCGCGCAGCGTCATGGCCACGCTATCACCCCGGGATTCCGCGGACCTAGCCCGATCCATGCCCGTCCGGCTGCCGGGCAGGGATGCGTTCCGACCCCGCGGGAAGCCGGGAAGGCGCCGCCGGGGCCGGAAGCGCGCGGGGTGAGCCCCGGACCACCGTGTACTTGAGGATGGCGTAGAGGGCCCGGAGCCCGTCCTTCCAGCCGATCTTCTTGCCTTCCTCATAGGTGCGGCCGTGGTAACTGATGGGCACCTCGTAGACGCGGTAGCGGCCCCGGGCCACCTTGGCGGTGACCTCAGGCTCGAAGCCGAACCGGTCCTCGACGAGGGGGATGGACTGGATGACCTCGCGGCGGAAGGCCTTGTAGCAGGTCTCCATGTCGGTGAGGTTCAGACCGCTGGTCATGTTGGACAGGGTGGTGAGGAAGCCGTTCATCACCGCGTGCCAGTAGAAGAGGACGCGGCGCGGCGTCCCGGTGAAACGGCTCCCGTAGACCACGTCCGCATCCCCGTCGACGATGGGCTGGATGACGCGCGGGATCTCCCGCGGGTCGTATTCCAGGTCGGCATCCTGGACGATGACGATGTCGCCGCGGGCCTCCTGGAAGCCCCGGCGCAGCGCGGCGCCCTTTCCCCGGTTGACCTCCTGGAGCAGGACCCGGAACGACGTCTCGTTGACGGTGCGCGCGTGCTCGCCCAGCGCCGGGAGCCCCTCCCGGGAGAGCCGGCCGAGGAGCTCGCGGCTTCCGTCGGTGGAGCCGTCGTCGACGATGACCAGCTCCTTGCGCATGTCCACCGCCGCCACCCGGCGGATGAGCTCGGCGAGCGTCCCGAACTCGTTGTAGACGGGGATGACCAGCGAGACCAGCGGGGAGGAGAGGGACACGCTCGCCCGCGCACTAAACCATGGAAGCCCTGCCCACGCCTCCGGCGCGCATCCTCTCGGCCTTTCCCTACCCGGCGCGGTCCGTGTCCGTGTCCGGCGGCGAGCTGGCCTATGTCGACACCGGGACGGGAAGGCCGGTGGTCTTCGTCCACGGCAATCCTTCCTGGGGCTACGTCTGGCGCAAGGTGATGGGTGCCCTGGCCGGGACGCCGCTGCGGCTGCTGGCGCCCGATCTGCTCGGCTTCGGGCGCAGCTCCAAGCCCCGCCAGCTCCGCTGGCACACCGTGGAGGCCCATGGACGCGCCCTCCTGGAATGGATGGCCGCGCTCGAGCTCCGGGAGGTGGTGCTCGTGGTCCAGGACTGGGGCGGGCCGCTCGGGGGCTGGGCGGCAGCGCACTCCGGAACGCGGGTGACGGCGGTGTGCCTGCTCAACACGGCGGTGGTCGTGCCGCGACGCTTCGGAAGCACCTCCTTCCACCGCCTGGCGCGGCTCCCCCTCGTGTCGGACGTCGCCTTCCGCCTCCTCGGCTTCCCGCTCCGGGTCCTGGGCCGCGTCCAGGCGGACCGGCGGAGCATCTCCGGCGACGTGGCCCGCGCCTACCGCTGGCCGCTCCGGCGGGTGAGGGACCGGGCCGGGCCCCTGGCGCTGGCGAGGATGGTCCCCAACCGGCCGGACCACCCCTCCGTCCCGGCGCTGCTCGAGGTGGACGCCTGGATCCGGGCGTTTCCGGGCCCGGTGGAGCTGGTCTGGGGAAGGCTCGACCCCATCCTCGGCCGGGCGCTCGCCCGGCACCGAGCGGCGCTCCCCGGGGCGCGCGTCACGGAGGTGGACGCCGGGCACTTCCTGCAGGAAGAAGCTCCCGAGGCCATCGCCGGAGCGGTCCGGCGGCTGGCAGGACTCCCGGGCGGCTGAGCGCGGCCGCGGGCGGACGAGAGGAGGAAGCCAGGCGTGGATGCAGCCCTCTTGGAGGCCCGGGTCACGGCCGCCTTCCGGGACCGGGCGCTGCTGCAGGATTCGCAGACCCGGAGCGCGGTGCTGCTCGCGCTGGCGGCGCTGGACAGGGGCGACCTGCGCGTGGCCGAGAAGCGGGACGGTGCCTGGGTGACGCAGGCTTGGGTCAAGGAAGCCATCCTCCTCTTCTTCGCACTGGCCGAGATGCGGGTGATGGAGGTCGGCCCGTTCGAGTTCCACGACAAGGTGCCGCTCAAGAAGGATCTGGCCGCGGCCGGCGTCCGGCTCGTCCCCCCGGGGGTCATCCGCTACGGCGCGCACGTCGAGGCCGGCGCGGTGGTCATGCCCGGCTACGTCAACATCGGCGCACGGGTGGGGAGCGGGACGATGGTGGATACCTGGGCCACGGTGGGCTCCTGCGCCCAGGTGGGCAGGAACGTCCATCTGTCCGGCGGCGTGGGGCTGGGCGGGGTGCTCGAGCCGCCCTCGGCGCTCCCGGTCATCGTCGAGGATGGAGCCTTCATCGGCAGCCGGTCGGTGGTCGTGGAGGGGGTGGTGGTGGAGGAGGAGGCGGTGCTCGGGGCCAACGTGGTGCTCACTGCCACCACGCGCATCATCGACGTGTCGGGGGAGGCACCCCTTGAGTTCCGGGGCCGCGTCCCCGCGCGCAGCGTGGTCATCCCGGGAATCGTTCCGCGCGCCTTCCCCGCCGGGAGCTACGGCGTCCCGTGCGCGCTGATCATCGGCCAGCGCAGCGCGAGCACCGACCGGAAGACGTCCCTGGAGCGAGCCCTGCGCGACTTCGGAGTGTCCGCCTGACGGACAGGAGGCTTGCGGAGCCGTGACCGGGTTCGCCGAGTACGCGCAGCACGACGCGGTGGGGCTGTCCGAGCTCCTCCGCAGCCGGGAGGTCTCCCCGCGGGAGCTGCTGGAGGAGGCCATCACCCGCATCGAGCAGGTGAACCCGGACCTCAATGCCGTGGTGGAGCGCCTCTACGATGCCGCCCGCGCCACCGCCGACCGCCCGGGGGAGGGCCGATTCGGCGGTGTCCCGTTCGCCACGAAGAATCTTCTCGCCGCGGTGCAGGGAGTCCGGCTGACCAGCGGGAGCCGATTCTTCCGGGACTTCGTGCCCGACCACGACAGCGAGCTCGTCCGCCGCTACCGCCGGGCCGGCCTGCTCCTGTGCGCCACCACCAACTCTCCCGAGTTCGGACTGCTCCCGGTGACCGAGCCCGAGCTGCACGGGCCCACCCGGAACCCGTGGAGCACGGAGCACACCCCGGGCGGCTCGAGCGGCGGCTCGGCGGCGCTGGTCGCCGCGCGGGCGCTGCCCATGGCCCATGCCAACGACGGAGGGGGCTCGATCCGCATCCCCGCCTCCTGCTGCGGTCTGTTCGGGCTCAAGCCGTCCCGGGGCCGGACCCCGGTGGGTCCGGACCGGCTCGAGGTCTGGTTCGGATGCGGGGTGGACCACGTGGTCTCCCGCAGCGTGCGCGACAGCGCCGCGGCGCTCGACGCCACCTGCGGCCCCGAGCCCTTCGGCGTCACCCGGGTGGCGCAGCCCCCCCGCCCCTTCCTGCTCGAGGCGAGCACGCCCCCCGGCCGGCTGCGGATCGCCTTCAGCGCCCGGCCGCACATGCCCTCCCGGGTGCATCCGGATTGCGTCGAGGCGCTCACCCGGTCGGCCGCGCTCTGCGCCGAGCTCGGACACGAGGTGGAGGAGGCCCACCTGTCCCTGGACGCGCGGGCGCTGGCCAAGGCCTTCTTCACCGTCGTCGTCTCCGAGGCGGCGGCGGACATCGTCGAGGGAGGCAGGCTCCTCGGCCGTTCCCCCACCTACCGGGATTTCGAGACGCCGACCTGGCTCTTGGCCCTGCTGGCGCGGCGGACCAGCGCCCAGGACCTGGCCCTGGCCATCCGCCACCTCCACGCCGCCGCGCGCACGGTGGGAGCCTTCTTCGACCGCTTCGACGTGCTGCTCACCCCCACGCTCGGACAGCCGCCCCCGCTCCTCGGCGCCCTCCAGCCGAAGGGCTTCGAGGCGGCGGTCCAGCGACTGGCGGCCGCCCGGAGCAGCGCCCTCCTGCTCAAGCTCGGGGGCGGCATCGACGGCGCGGTGGACCGGGTCTTCGACTTCGTCCCCTTCACCCCGCTGGCCAACTTCACCGGTCAGCCGGCGATGTCCGTTCCCCTGCACTGGAACGCGAGCGGCCTCCCGGTGGGTGTCCAGGCCATCGGGCGGCTGGGCGACGAGGCGACGCTGCTCCGCCTCGCCGGCCAGCTCGAGCAGGCCCGCCCCTGGGCCGAGCGGCGGCCGCCCCTCGCGGCCGGGAGGTGAGCCGTCAGGCGAAGCGGTCCACCTGGGCGGCCAGCGCCGTGTCCCGGGCGGTCAGGCCCCCGGCGTCGTGGGTGACCAGCGCCAGGGTCACCTTGCTGTAGCGGATGTCGATGTCCGGGTGATGGTCGGCCGCCTCGGCGGCGTCGGCCACCCGGCTGACGAAGGACATCGCCGCCCGGAAATCGGCGAAGGCGAACGTCTTCTTGAGCATCCCTCCCTCCAGCGCCCATCCGGGCGCGCGCTGGAGGAAGGCCTGTACCTCGGCGTCGCCGAGCTTCGAACGGTCGCGAGCCATCGCCTCTCGCTCCTCTCCTCACATCGTCAGGCGCGCTCCACCGCGCGCTGCCACCGGGCCAGCGCCGCCGCCCGGGCCTCGGGGGTCATCTTCGGCTTGAAGGTCCGCTCTGCCTTCCACACGCCGCGGATGTCGTCCAGGGAGGACCAGTGGCCGGACCCCAGCCCGGCGAGCAGGGCGGCCCCGAGGGAGGTGGTCTCGAGGTTGCGGGGCCGGACCACCGGGACGTCGAGCAGGTCGGCCTGGATCTGCATCAGGAGATCGTTCCCGGCAGCGCCTCCATCCACCTTGAAGAAGGGGATGGCATGTCCGCTGTCCCGCCGCATGGCCTCCGCCAGCTCGGTGGTCTGGAGCGCGATGCCTTCCAGGACGGCCCGGGCCACGTGGGCGGCGGTCGTCCCCCGGTCCAGGCCGAGCAGTAGCCCGCGCGCCTCGGGGCGCCAGTGGGGCGCGCCCAGTCCGGCCAGCGCCGGGACGAAGACCACGCCGCCCGAATCCGGCACCTGGCGAGCCAGGTCCTCCACCTTGCGCGCCTTGCGGATGAGCCCCAGGCCGTCGCGCAGCCACTGCACCGCCGCCCCGGCGACGAAGCTCGAGCCCTCGAGCGCATAGGTCGTCTCCCCTCCGACGCGCCAGGCCACGGTGGTGAGCAACCCGTGCCGGCTGGCCACCGGGGTGCCGCCGGTGTTCATGAGCAGGAAAGCCCCGGTGCCGTAGGTGCACTTGGACTCCCCCGGGGAAAAGCAGGCCTGCCCGAAGAGCGCCGCCTGCTGGTCGCCTGCCATCCCGGCGACGGGGATGCCGTCGGGGAGCATCGAGCAGCCGCGGGTGACGCCGTAGACTTCGGCCGAGCCCTTGACCTCGGGGAGCACCGCCGGCGGGACGGCGAACAGCGCGCAGAGCTCCTCGTCCCAGGCGCCCCGGTGAATGTCGAAGAGCAGCGTGCGGCTGGCGTTGGAGGCGTCGGTGACGTGGGCGGTTCCGCCGGTGAAGCGCCACACCAGCCAGGTGTCGATGGTGCCGAAGCACAGCTCGCCCTTCTCGGCCCGCGCCCGGGCGCCCTCGACGTGGTCGAGGAGCCAGGCCAGCTTGGTGGCGCTGAAGTAGGGGTCGAGCAAAAGCCCGGTGCGCTCCCGGACGCGCGGCTCCTCGCCCCGGGCCTTCAGCGCCGCGCAGGCCTCGGCGGTCCGGCGGTCCTGCCAGACGATGGCCCGGTGCACCGGCTGGGAGGTGTCCCGCCTCCACAGGCCGGTGGTCTCCCGTTGGTTGGTGATGCCCACCGCGGACACCCAGGCGGCGTCGATGCCGGCATCCTTGAGCCCCTTGGCGATGCACCGCTCCACCGAGCGCCAGATGGCTTCCAGGTCGTGCTCCACCCAGCCCGGCTGGGGAAACACCTGGGGGAATTCCCGGTACGACTGCCCGGCGATCTTCAGCCGGTCGTCGAGCACGGTGACGTGCGTGCCGGTGGTGCCCTGGTCGACGGCGAGGATGTAGCGCCGCTTGGCCATGCCGGCCCCGGACCCTACCCCTTCGTCGCTCCGCCATCGAGGGTTCGCGCGCGGCGGAGGAAGGCCAGGACCTCGGCCTCGAGCACCCGCCGACCCTCGTCCCGCGGCATGATGTGCGCACCCCGGTCGAGCTCGATGAAGCGGACCGAGCGGGCCCGCGTCAGTCGGCGGGCGAGCGCGCGGGCTCCGCGGGCATCGACGACATGGTCGTGCCGCGCCACCACCAGGAGCACGGGCGCCTCGACCTCCGGCGCCGCGTTCGAGGCGAGGTCCTGGACGCTCCACAGGTCGCGCAGCCTCCGCAGCGGCCAGGCGGCGAGCACCGGGGCCTCGGCCCGGGCCGCGGCGTTGACCAGGTCGGTGGAGGACTTGTGCACCCAGGGGTGCACTGCCTCGGCCAGGGTCATCGACAGGGGGCGGGCCAGGCGCAGCCCGCGGGTGAAGGGGCTCTTGAAGCGAAGGGCCGGAGCCAGGCAGGCCACCGCCTGCACGCGGGGGCGGTGCCGGGCGGCGAGGACGAGGGCGAGCAGCGCCCCCATGGACAGCCCGACCAGGGCCACCCGGGGCTCCCGGAAGGCGGCCAGCCCTTCCTCGCAGGCGGCCAGCCAGTCGGCGGCGCCGGCCTCGAGCATCGCCCGGGGCGTGCGGCCGTGGCCCGGAAGCCGGAGCCCGCGGACCCGGAATCCACCGGCGGCCAGGGCCTCCCCGAGCGGACGCACGTCCCAGGGTGTCCCGGTGAACCCGTGCACCAGGAGGCAGGCGCCGGGCCCGACGCCCAGCTCGAAGGGAGCGGTCAGGTCCGGATCGAGCGGAGGGGCCTCGGGCGCCGTTCCCCTGGCATGGGCGCCATCCGGGGCGGTATGCACGGAGGTCATGTCCGATCCCAAGGTGCCCGAGACCGCGCTGCAGATCCAGATCGACGAGGCGGTGGCCCAGGGCCTGTATGCCAACATGGCGCTGGTCAATCACAGCGATGCGGAGTTCACCCTGGACTTCATCTACGTCCAGCCGCAGCAGCCGAAGGCGGCGGTGCGTGCCCGCATCATCACCAGCCCGCGGCACATGAAGCGGCTCATCGCCGCCATGGCGGACAACCTCCAGAAGTACGAGGCGCGCTTCGGCGTGGTGGACACCGGTGGCCCGGATCTCCCGGTCCACTAGAGGCCCGCCCGGTGAGGACGGCCAACGACCTGGGTCCGCGGATGACCGCCTTCGTGGAGGGCGTCCAGGATGCCATCTGCGCCGCGGTCGAGGCCGAGGACGGCGGCGCCCGCTTCCGTCAGGAGGCATGGGAGCGCCCCGGCGGCGGCGGCGGCCGGACGCGGGTGCTCGAGGGCGGCCGGGTCTTCGAGAAGGGCGGCGTCAACGTCTCGGCGGTGTGGGGGGAGCTGGAGGAGGCCTTTGCCCGGAAGCTCCAGGGCCAGGGCCGGGACTTCTTCGCCACCGGGGTGAGCCTCATCCTTCACCCCCAGAGCCCGCTCGTGCCCACGGTCCACGCCAACTTCCGCTTCATCCAGCAGGGGGCGACGGCGTGGTTCGGCGGCGGGGCCGACCTCACCCCGTACTACCTGTTCGAGGAGGACGCAGCGCACTTTCACCGCGCGTTCCGCGAGGCCTGCGAGCGGCACGAGCCCGGCTCCTACCGGCGCTTCAAGGAGGCCTGCGACCGCTACTTCTGGCTCCCCCACCGGGGCGAGGCCCGGGGCGTGGGCGGCATCTTCTTCGAGAACACCGGGCGTGACCTGGAGGTCGACTTCGCCTTCGTGCAGGACTGCGCGCGCGCCTTCCTCCCCGCCTATCTCCCCATCGTCCAGCGCCGGAGGGCGCTGCCCTGGACGGAGGCGCAGCGGACCTGGGCGGAGATCCGCCGGGGTCGCTACGTGGAGTTCAACCTCGTCCACGACCGCGGGACGCTCTTCGGCCTGCAGACGCAAGGGCGGACGGAGAGCATCCTCGTCTCGCTCCCGCCCCGGGTGCGCTGGGTCTACGACCACCACCCGGCGGAGGGGAGCGCCGAGGCGCGGCTCGTCGAGGTGCTGCGCCACCCCCGTTCCTGGGCCTGACCTCCGGCTTCCGTGCCCACCGACGACCTCACCCTCGTCCGCCGCGCCCGCTCGGGTGACCAGCGCGCCTTCCGCCTGCTGGTGGAGCGGTACCAGAAGAAGGTCTACACGGTGGCGCTGGGCATGGTGAAGGACCCGGAGGATGCCCTCGACGTGGCCCAGGAGGCCTTCGTCAAGGTGCATCGCTACCTCGGGCACTTCAAGGGCGACTCGAGCTTCTACACCTGGCTTTACCGCATCACGACCAACGTCTGCATCGACGTGCTCCGGCGCCGCGGCGCGAGCCGCGCCGATGCGGTGGAGTACGACGACTCGGTGGAGCTGGACCTGGCGGAGGCCAACCTCGGCGCCCTGGGCAGTCAGCTGGACACCGACCCGGCCCGGTCGGTGCTCCGGCGGGAGCTCGCCGACAAGCTGGAGGAAGCGCTGGCCCAGCTCCCGGACAAGCACCGCGCCATCCTCCTGCTCCGGGAGCTGGAGGGGATGTCCTACGAGGACCTGGCGCGGACCCTGGACATCCCCAAGGGGACGGTCATGTCCCGGCTCTTCCACGCCCGGGCCAAGGTCCAGCGCCTGCTCGCCGGCTATGTCAGAGGGGACACCGGGCCGCGGAGGGGAGGAAATGACCCTGGAAAGACCCCGGAATAAGTCGGGGCCATCCCCCGTCGGAAGGCGTCTGGAGACCACCTCGCCATGACCCCCCCCTGCCCATCCACCCGGGAGCTGTCCGGGTACCTCGACGGCGAGGCGGGTCCCCGTGCGCGGAGCTCCACCGAGGCGCACCTGGCGGCCTGCCCGGGGTGCCGGGCCCGACTGGCCGAGCTGGGAGCGGTGGGGGCGCTGATCCGCTCCCAGGTCGAGGCCCACGCCGAGGAGAGGGACCTCTCGGAGCTGGCCGGCCGGGTGCTCGCCCGCCTCGAGCCGTACCGGCCGTCACTGGCCGAGCGCCTGAGGGTCTCCTGGGAGGAATGGCGCGCCCACCGGCCGGGTGTTCTGGCCGGCGGCATCGCGCTCGCCGCGGCCGGGCTGGCGATGCTCCTCCTCGTTCCCGGACCGGCGACCGAGCCGTCGGACGTCCGGTCGGGCGCGATGGTCCGCTCGGTGTCCACCGACGAGCAGGCGCACGTGGCCCCGGTGGTGCTCAAGACCGAAGGCGGCGACGCCATCATCTGGCTCGTCGACCACCCCGACCGGCCGAGCCTGAGCATCGGGAGCGATGCCTCGGTTCCCGAGGTCACCCCGCCGGCGCCGCCCCGTCCCAAGGCGGGGGAGCTGTGACCCGGGGTCGCCCGGGCTGGGCGAGCCTCGCCGTCCTCGTCCTCGCTCTCCCCGCCGCCGCCGAGCCTGCCGTGGCGGTGGTGGTGGAGGTCGTGCAGGCGAGCAACGACGGGGGCGGCGTCGACGCCGGGCTGGAGCGGATGCGGGAGCAGTTCGCCAAGAGCGGCATCAGCTACAAGTCCTACCGCCGCATCTCGCGGGAGCAGTTCCTGCTCGCCCTCTCCAAGCCCGCCGAGGTCAAGCTTCCCAACGGGAAGACGGGAACGCTGACCCTGGTCGCGGTGAAAGGCGCGAGCGCCCAGGTCTCGGTGTCCCTGCCTCCCCTCCAGACGGTCGCCACGCTCGGCCGCGAGGGCTCGGTTTACCTCCAGGCGGGGCCGCACGCCGGGGGGGTGCTCATCCTCGTGCTGACCCCCGCCGGCGGCTGAGACCCCGGGCGGGGAGGCTCCTCCTACTGGGAGGCATGAGGAGGGCTGGAGGCCCACCTTGGTGCCCTCCGCCCGCGCCCGGTAGGAGGGCGCCCCTCGCCAGAAGCCCCCCAGGAAGTCCGTTCCCAGATGTCGCCGAGCACCGCCGTCCCCGCTGCCCCGTCCCCCGTCGTCCCGCCGCCCGAGGCCTCCCGGGAGGTGGCCGACCCCCTCTTCACGCTGCTCTTCGATGCCTCCCCGCTCCTGGTGGGGGTGGTGGAGTGGCTCGGGGACGATGCCCGCTACCTGGCCGTGAATCCGGCCACCGCCGGGCGGCTCGGACAGCCGGTGACCGCCATCCGTGGCCGACGGGCCCGCGAGCTCGGGCTTCCCGCCGAGGCCTGTGCCGCCTGGGGGCGCCTGGCCGCCGAGGCCAGCCGGCGCGGCGGGGCCGTGCGGGCCGAGTGGGGCGCCTCCGGCGAGCGAGGCCGCCACACCTTCCGGACGACCGTGGTGCCGCTTCCGACGCCCCCCGGCAGGGCGCCCCGCTTCGCCTACCTCACCGAGGACCTCACCCGCGTGCGGCGTCTCGAGGGGCGCCTCGAGGCGACGGATTCACGCTCGGGGGTGCTCGGGCAGGACGTCGAGGAGCCGCTCGGCCGCGCGCTGCACGCGCTCGACGTCGTCGCCGACGAGCTGGACACGGTGGTGGACCTCCAGCCCGATCTCGAGCTGGGGGACGTCGCCGCGACGCTGCGCGATGGGATCGGCGCCACCCGCCGCGCCCACCGGCGCCTGCGCGATCTGATCTGGGGCTGAGGCGGCGTTAAGACCAGGGCCTCGCGCGCGCCCGTGTGCACCCTCCTCGCCATCGTCCCGTCCCCTGGCGGCTCTCTGCAGCTCGGAGCCAACCGGGACGAGTTCCTCGCCCGGCCGGCCTCGCCGCCGCAGGCCTGGGCCTCGCCGCCGCTGCTCGCCCCGAAGGACGAGCAGGCCGGGGGCACCTGGCTGGGGGTGAACCGCGCCGGTCTCTTCGTCGGAGTCACCAACCGCCACGGGACGAGCCGTGACGACCGGCGGGCCTCGCGCGGTCACCTCGTCCTGGAATCGCTCGGCGAGGGCTCGGTCGAGGGTCTCCACGCCCGGCTCTGCGCGCTGGAGCCGGCGCGCTTCAATCCCTTCCACCTCCTCTACGCCGACGCGCATGGCCGGGCGGGTCTGACCTGGAGCGACGGGGAGGCCCTTCGCCAGCGCTGGCTCGAGCCCGGCCTGCACGTGCTCACCGAGCGCAGCCTGGGCGCCGGGGAAGAGGCGGCCCGGGTCGAGCGAGCCCGGACGGCGCTGGGCGACAGGGAGGGCCCGGTTCCGCTCGAGGTCTGGTCCGAGCTGCTCGCCACCCACGCCGCGCCGGACCCACGGGACGGGACCTGCCTCCACGTTCCCGCCTTCGGCTACGGGACCAGGTCCTCCTTCGTTCTCCGCCTCGGACCCGACCGGACGGCGGACCTCTGCGCTTGGACCGAGGGCCCCCCCTGCACCTCTCCCTGGGTGGACGGGACGGCACTCCTCCGCGACGTCGTCCGCTGACGAGGGGGCGTCGGCCCCCCCCCCGGACGCAAAGCGGCCTCCGGGGGGAGGGCCTCACCGCGGCGAGGACCGGCGGCTGGCCCACATCCGGAGCCCCCTCGGTCGGAGGGTGATGCGTGGCTCGGGCCGGACCCGGCTCCCCGCCAGCGGCCGGAGGCGCCAGCTCCCGGCGAGCACGGCGAGCAGGAGCGTTCCCTCCGTCCAGGCGAAGGCTTCCCCGATGCACGAGCGCGTCCCGGCACCGAAGGGGAAGTAGGCGAAGCGGTGGCGGGCGGCTCGCGCCTCCGGCGTCCAGCGGTCGAGCTGCATCTCGAGCGGGCGCGGGAACCAGCGGGGGTCGCGGTGGACGACGAAGGGGGAGAGGACGGCCAGCGCTCCGCGGGGGAGCTCCACGCCGTCCCCGAGCAGGACCGGCTCCTGGGCCCGTCGCCCGAGCACCCAGGCCGGGGGGTAGAGGCGCAGGGCCTCGGCGAACACGGCCGAGGTGACCGGGAGCCTCCCCACGTCCTCGGCGCTCGGCCGCCGTCCGCCGAGGACCCCGTCCAGCTCGGCGTGGAGCGCCTCCTCCGCCTCGGGATTCTGGCCGAGGAGATGGAACGTCCAGGCCAGCGCGTTGGCGGTGGTCTCGTGCCCGGCCAGGAAGAGGGTCATCACCTCGTCCCGGAGCTGGGCGTCGGTCATCGGCTGGCCGTCCTCGTCCCGGGCGGCGAGGAGCATGGAGAGCAGGTCTCCCCGGTCCCCTCCGGTCGCGCGCCGCTCGGCGAGAATGCGCGCCACCTCGGCGTCGAGCCGCGCCCGGCCCCGCCGGAAGCGCCGCACCGCCGGCAGCGGGAGCCGCAGGACCAGCTCGCCGAAGGGGAGGGAGAGTGCGCCGAACAGCCCGAGCGTGTCGGTGAGCGCCCGCCCGACCTCCGCCGCGGTGCCCTCCACGTCTGCATCGAACAGCGTCTTGGCCACCACCGCCAGGGTGAGCCGCGCCATCTCGGCGGGGATGTCGAGCTCGGCGCCGTCCACCCAGCGGCCTGCCGCCGCCTGACCGGCGTCGACCATCGCCTCGGCGTAGGCAGCGATGCGCGTCCGATGGAAGGCGGGCTGCATCAGGCGCCGCTGCCGGAGGTGGAAGGCCCCCTCGCTGGTGAGCAGCCCCTCGCCGAGGAGGATCTTCGCCCGCTCCAGCCCGAGGCCCTTGTGAAAGCTCTGGGAGCGGGTGAGCAGCACGTCCCGGACGAGGTCAGGATGGGAGAGCAGGTAGACGGTCTCCGGTCCGAAGCGGAAGCGCACCGCGTCGCCGTGCGCATCGCGCGCCCGCTCGAAGAAGCCCAAGGGGTCGCGCTGCATCCGGAGGAGGAGCTGACCCGGCCAGGTGGATCGCAGGGTGGGGGGGCCCGGCACGGCGCCGGCGGCCGCGTGCGGCGCGGTCACGGAGAGGGGACCAGCCCCTCGCCCGGCCGGACGAGGATGGTCCGGGTGTAGGCCATGCGAAAGCCGAGGCGGGCGGCGTTTCGCTCGGTGGGGATCCCCGGATGGGAGACGATGGTCGCCAGCCGGCTTCCCCGCTCCCGCCCGCGCTCCAGCCGGGCGACGATGAGCGCCTGCTGGATTCCCCGGCGCCGGAAGGCGGGGAGGACCGATGTCCCGAATAGCGATGTGACGCCGCCCCGGGAGGCGCACCCCCCGGCACCGGCGACCTCTCCGTCGAGCCGGGCGATGAAGCTGTCATGGGCCGGCAGGTGCACCGCGCGCAGGCTGGTGCGGAGGAAGCTCTCCGACATCGAGGCACCTCCGGGGAAGAACCCGCTCGACGAGACGCGGACGTAGAGCGCGGCGGCCTCGGCATCGGCGGCGTCGATGCGCTCCACCTCCAGGCCGGCCGGCCAGAGATGGGGCATCGCCGCCCGGAGCCCCTCCGCGGGCGGGAGCGGGCGGAAGAGGACGTTCTCGAACTCCTGGAGCCGGAACGATTCGCCGGCCAGCGCGCGGAGGAGGCTCTCGTGGACGAAGGGGCAGATCTCCACCCTCGGCTCGGCGCCTCGCTCCCGGAAGAAGTCGCCCAGGACCCCGGCCACGGACGGCGGGACCGGGCCTTCCAGCCCCAGCCCGCAGGCCTTGTTCACGAAGGATGCGGGCCCGCCGAAGGTCATCCAGCCGCCGCCGACCGGGGCGGCGTCCAGCGCCAGCTCCACCATCGCCTCCGCCTGGCCGCGCTCGACCGAGGCAGCCAGGCCGGCGAAGTCTTCCACCCGCGCCCTAGATGTCGAAGTAGAGGGCGAACTCCATGGGGTGCGGACGCAGCCGCACGGCGTTCAGCTCTCGCTCCGTCTTGAGGTGGATCCAGGTGTCGATGACGTCGGTGCTGAAGACGTCGCCCTTGAGGAGGAACTTGTGGTCCCGCCGCAGACAGTCCAGCGCCTCCTCAAGGCTGCCGGGCATCTTCGGCACGTCCTTGAGCTCCTCCGGGCTGAGGCCATAGATGTCCTTGTCCAGCGGCTCCCCGGGGTCGATCTTGTTCTCCACGCCGTCCAGCCCGGCCATCATCTGGGCGGCGAAGGCGAGGTAGGGATTGCAGGACGGGTCCGGGCTCCGGAACTCGAGCCGCTTGGCCTTGGGGCTCGGGCTGTACATGGGGATGCGGATCGACGCGCTCCGGTTCCGGCTGGAGTAGGCCAGGTTGACCGGCGCCTCGAAGCCCGGCACCAGCCGCTTGTAGCTGTTGGTGGTCGGGTTGCAGATCGCCGCCAGGGCCCGGGCGTGCTTGAGGATGCCGCCGATGTAGTGCAGCGCCATCTCGGACAGCCCGGCATAGCCGTCCCCGGCGAAGAGCGGCTTGCCGTTCTTCCAGAGCGACTGGTGGGTGTGCATCCCGCTCCCGTTGTCTCCGAAGAGCGGCTTGGGCATGAAGGTCGCCGTCTTCCCGTGGCGCCAGGCGACGTTCTTCACCACGTGCTTGAACCAGCTCAGGTGGTCGGCGCACTTCACCAGGGTGTCGAAGCGGAAGTCGATCTCCGCCTGACCGGCGGTGGCCACCTCGTGGTGCTGGCGCTCGACCTCGATGCCCAGGGCCTCGAGGACGAGGACCATCTCGGTGCGGATGTCGTTCTGGCTGTCCAGCGGCGGGACCGGGAAGTACCCCTCCTTGTGGCGGATCTTGTACCCGCGGTTCCCTCCTTCCGCCTCCTCGGCGCCGCTGCTCCAGGCGCCCTCGCTCGAGCCGAGCTCGTAGAAGGCTCCGTTCACCCGGTTGTCGAAGCGCACCGTGTCGAAGACGAAGAACTCCGCCTCCGGGCCGAAGTACGCCGTGTCGGCGATGCCGGTGGACCGGAGGTACTTCTCCGCCTTGAGCGCGATGGTGCGTGGATCGCGGCCGTAGGGCTCCTTGGTGATGGGATCGACGATGGTGCAGATCAGGCTCAGGGTGGCATCCTTGGTGAAAGGATCCATCACCGCCGTCGCCGGGTCGGGCATGACCAGCATGTCCGAGGCGTGGATCTCGGCCCAGCCGCGGATCGACGAGCCGTCGAATCCGAGGCCCTCCTCGAAGCTCTCCTCCTTCAGCTCGTGGAGCGGCACGGTGAAGTGCTGCCAGGTGCCGACGAAATCCATGAACTTGAGGTCGACCATCACCGCATTGCGGTCCTTGGCCAGGCCCAGAACTTCCTTCGGTCTCATCGCTGCCATGCCTCCCTCGGACGGTGTGCGGCGCACATGAAGCCTCAAGGCGCTGGAAAAGGAAACGACGAACGACAGGCCTGTTCCGGCCCCGGATCCCCCTTGCTGATCCAGGGGCCTGCCGGCCCTGGGGACCAGAGTTTGCGGGGGGTTGCACGGGCCGGCGGCGGTTGAAACGGGCAACCCGCCGGACCTACCATGAGAGCGGTCCCGGAGTTCATGGAAGACCTGAACGAGCGCGCCTGCTCCGTCCTTCACGCCGTCATCCGCGAGTACGTGGCGACGGGGGATCCGGTGGGGAGCCAGCAACTCGCCCGGACCCAGTTCGACGTCTCCAGCGCCACCCTCCGCAACGTGATGGCCGACCTGGAGGCGCTCGGCTACCTGGAAAAGCCGCACACCTCCGCCGGGCGCGTGCCCACCGGTCGCGCCTACCGCTTCTACGTCGACACCCTGATGCAGCTGCGCCAGCCCCCGCCGCGCGACCGCGAGCTCATCCAGCGAGGAATTCCCAGCGGCGCCGGCCTGGAGGAGTCGCTGCAGGAGGCGAGCCGGGTCCTCCACTTCCTCACCCGGCATGCCTGCGTGGTGGTCTCGCCGCGGCCGTCGGCGGGCGTGTTTCACCGCATCGAGTTCGTCCGCCTGCGCGACACCCGTGTCCTGGCCATCCTCGTCGGCCGGGATGGGCAGGTGCTCAACAAGCCGCTCACCCTCGACGTGCAGATGTCGGAGGCCGAGCTGGCGCGGGCCTCGAACTACCTCTCCGAGCTCCTCCACGAGGTCCCCTTCGAGGCGCTCCGCGACCGCATCGAGGCCGAGCTGGCCCAGGAGCAGGCGCTCTACGACGAGCTCCAGGCCCGGGCGCTGCGGCTCGGCTACCTGGCCACCGACCTGCACTCCACCGACCGGGTTCACATCGAAGGCACCGGGTCCTTCCTCGAGGCCCCGGAGTTCGCCGACGTGGAGCGGATGCGGGCGCTGTTCCGCGCACTCGACGAGAAGGGCAAGCTCCTCGCCCTGCTCGACCGGGTCCAGCAGGCCGGGGCGATGCAGATCTTCATCGGCAACGAGAGCGAGTTCTCGTCCGCCGGCGACGTGACCGTCGTCGCCAGCCCCTACGGGACGGAGGACCGCCCGCTGGGCACCGTGGGGGTCATCGGCCCCACCCGGATGAACTACTCCCGGGTCATCCCGCTGGTGCAGTTCACCGCCCAGACCCTTCGCTCGGTCCTCGAGCAGGGCTAGGCCCGCGTCCCGGGGGCCCGCGGGCCGGAAGTGTTGCGGCGCCCGGCCGGCGCTGATAGCCGACCCCCCCTCGCATGGACACCGTCGCCCCCAGGGCCTCGCAGCGGCCCCTGCTCCACGTCTTCCTCTTCGCCGCGACGCTGGTCACCACCTTCCAGGCGTACCGGTCCGGAGCCGTCTCCGGCGAGGCCGGCTCGGGGGATGCCCTGGCCTTCAGCCTCTCGCTGGTGGCCATCCTCGGGAGTCACGAGATGGGGCACTGGCTCATGGCCCGCCGCCACCGGGTGGACGCCTCGCTCCCCTACTTCATCCCCTTGCCGTACCTGGGCTTCGGAACGCTCGGCGCGGTGATCCGCATCCGGAGCCGCATTCCCACCCGGAACGCGCTGGTGGACATCGGCGCGGCCGGGCCGCTGGCCGGCTTCCTGGTCGCCGTCCCCATCCTCGTCTGGGGGTACGCCCACGCGCAGCTCATCGACGTTCCCCAGGTGCCGGCTCCCTTCCCCCCGCTCGAGTCGGCGGCGGGCGTGGTCGGGCTTCTCGTGCAGGGCCGGGCCCCGGACATCGTCGCCCAGAGCTTCGGCGACAGCCTGCTCACGCTGCTCGTCCAGTTCCTGGTCGTCGGACCCCTGCCCGCCGGGCGAGACGTCCTGGCCAATCCATACATCGTCGCCGGGTGGTTCGGCTGTCTGGTCACGACCCTGAACCTCTTCCCCATCGGGCAGCTCGACGGCGGGCACCTGGCCTTCGCCAATCTCGGCGCGCGGGCGGTGGTAGTGGGCAAGGTGGCCGCGCTCGGCCTGCTCGCCCTGGTGCTCCTCTTCAACCTGTCCTGGACGGCCTGGCTCCTGGTCGTCTCGCTGCTGGTGGGATTCCGACACCCGGAGGTCGAGCGGCCCGGGGAGCCGCTGGGAGTCGCCCGGGTCCTCACCTGCATCGCCTGCCTGGTGGTCTTCGCGCTGTGCATCATCCCGTCGCCGGTGCGGCTCGTCGCCGGCCCGTGACCGGCCGCGGGGTGTGTGGTCAGCTGGTGCGCCAGGGATGACGGGGTCGTGCTCGGCATGCGGGCAACGGGTGGAGCTGGTCGACGTCCGGCTCGACCAGGGGCTGGTGCTGGTGCGCTGCCCGGCCTGCGGAAGCGAGCAGCGACTGTCGCTGGCCGCCGCTCCGACGGCGGCCGTCCAGCGCCCGGGGGCCGAGGCCTCCCCCCGGACCGCGGACGTCCCCCCGGGCTCCATCGACGCGGCCGTGGAGCCCCCCGCCGGCGTCTGCCCGAAGTGCATCTCACCGCGTCCGGCCGGCGCCGCCGCCTGCTCCGCCTGCGGCCTGGTCTTCGCCAACTTCCGGCCCGCCGACCACGAGCCGCCGGCGGCCGTGCTCGGCGCCTGGAGGACGCTCGCCGCTCGCTGGGGTCAGGCCGCCGAGCACACCCGCTTCCTCCAGCTGGCCGGCGCCGCGGACGGGCTCGCCGCCGCCGGCCGGCTGTACCGCATCCGCTTGGCGCAGTCCCCGGGGGACGCCCTGGCGCAGGCGGGCGTCGAGGCCACGTTGAAGATGGCCTCGGCTCCGGTGGCGGTGGCCGGGATGCGCCGCCCGGAATCGGCGCCGCCCCGCCGCCGGAGGTGGACGCTGGCCGTGGCGGCCATGGTCCTTCTTCTGCCGGTGGCCGCCGCCTTCGTCCTCCTGCGGCTGCTCGGGGGTCACTGACGCGATGGCGGTGGAGACCCTGCTCGCGCCCGGTGGACCGCTCTCCCGCGCGCTTCCGGGCTGGGAAGAGAGACCGGAGCAGGTGGCGCTTGCCCGCGAGGTGGAGCGCGCCTTCGCCGAGCGGCGGGTGCTGGTCGCCGAGGCCGGCACCGGCACGGGCAAGACCCTGGCCTACCTCGTCCCGGCCGCGCTGAGCGGGCGGAAGGTGGTCATCTCCACCGCCACCAAGAACCTCCAGGACCAGCTCTTCCACAAGGACCTCCCTCTCTTGCAGCGCGGCCTCCGGCTCGAGCTGCGCGCCACGCTGGTCAAGGGACGGTCCAACTACCTCTGCCTGCACCGTCTGGAGCGCATCGAGCGGGAGCCGGCCCTGCTCGGGCCGGGGACCGACGAGGCCTGGGCGGATGTGCGGGCCTGGGCGGACCACACCGAGACCGGCGACCGGGCCGAGCTGGCTCTGCCCGAGGACTTCCCCGGCTGGCCCCGGCTGACCACCACCCGGGAGACGTGCCTCGGGACGCGCTGTCCGCTCCACGAGGCGTGCTTCGTCACCCGCCTCCGGGCCCGGGCCGAGGCGTCGGACCTGGTGGTGGTGAACCACGCCCTCTTCTTCGCCGACCTCGCCCTGCGCACCACCCGCGGGAACGGCGAGGGGGTGCTTCCCCGGTACGATGCGGTGGTCTTCGACGAGGCGCATGCGCTGGAGGACGCGGCCACCGAGTTCTTCGGCGTGGGCGTCTCCAGCCACCGCTTCGAGGAGCTGGCGCGGGATGCCCAGGTGGCGCTCGAGCCCACCGACTCCCGGTCGGGCATGCTGGCCGCGCTGGCGTTCAAGCTGCGCTCCCAGGCGGAGTCGCTCTTCACCGGCGCGCCGCGCGCGCTCGGGCTGGGCGCCGAGCAAGCGGTGAGGCTCACCCCCGACCTGCTCCGCCCCCTCTCCCGCCAGGTGGAGGAGCTGCTCCAGGGCCTGGCCGCGCTGGGGGCCTTCGCCGGCGAGGCGGAGGAGCCGGAGGTCCAGGCTCTGGGCCGGCGCAGCGACGAGCTGGGGAGCGAGCTGGACTTCGTGCGCCGGGCCGAGTCGACGGACCACGTCTACTGGGCCGAGGGCCGAGGCCGCGGGGTGGCGCTGCGCGCCGCGCCCATCTCCGTCGCCGAGGTGCTGCGGGAGAAGCTCTATGCCTCCGTGGACACGCTCGTGTTCACCTCGGCCACGCTCCGCGCCGGGAGCTCGTTCGGCTATTTCTGCCGCCGGCTCGGGCTGGTCGACGATGCCGGCGAGCCCGTCCACCCGCTCACCCAGCTGGCCGTGCCCTCCTCCTTCGATTACCGCGAGCAGTCGGCCCTCTACCTGCCCACCCACCTCCCCGAGCCGAACCAGCCCGGCTTCGTCGAGGCGGTGGCCGAGGAAGTCGTCGCGCTCAGCGAGCTCACCGGAGGGCGCGCCTTCGTCCTCTTCACCTCCCTCAGGAACATGGAGGCGGTGCACGGGCTGCTCCGGGACCGCCTGCCATGGCCGGCGTTGAAGCAGGGCGAGGCCCCGAAGCACGTCCTCCTCGAGGCCTTCCGTGCCCAGCCCTCGGTGCTCTTCGCCGCCCACAGCTTCTGGGAAGGCGTGGACGTCCCCGGTGAGGCGCTGTCGCTGGTGGTCATGGACAAGCTGCCCTTCGCCTCGCCCGGGCACCCCCTCACCGCGGCGCGCATCGAGCAGCTCGAGGCGAGGGGCGAGGAGCCGTTCTCCGCCTACCAGCTCCCCGAGGCGGCGCTCGCGCTCCGCCAGGGGTTCGGCCGGCTCATCCGCACCCGCGCCGACCGCGGCATCGTCGCCCTGCTCGACGTCCGGGTCTCCCGGCGGGCCTACGGACGGATGCTCGTCCAGTCGCTGCCGCCCGCCCGGCGCTTCCGGAGGCTCGAGCCGCTCGCCGCCTGGCTGTCCGCCGGACGGGGCCGGAGCTCGGGACGACCGGACAGTGACCTCGCGGCGGCGGGAGACGAGGCATCGCCGCGGCGGTGAGGACGCGGCCCCGGCGCGGTCGCAGTCAGGGGAGGCCGGCGAGCGGGCAGCCCGCGCGGGCCTCGAGGGTATGCTGGAGGGCGCTTCCGGCGAGGGTCAGCTTCCGCTCGGCCCGCGCCACCGCCGCCGCCAGCCCGCTCCGCCATCCGCAGGGCGCCGGCGCCGGGGGTGGCCCCTGCAACCGACCTCCCTCGGCCCAGGTCCAGAGCGCCTCGGCGTCGATGCCCAGCGCCTCGGCATGCCTGCCGAGGGCCGTCCGGAGCCGGCCGGCCGCCTCCTCCGGCGCATCGCTCGGCTCGAGGTAGGCCGCCACCACGCCGCTCGCGGCCGCCGCCCGTGCCCACTCGCGCAGGGGCCGGGGGTGCTCGGCGCGGGCGTCGGCGGCGAAGATGACCAGGCTCCGGGCACGCTCCCCGTCCCCTGCGGGCCGGTAAAGTGTGAAGAGCACGCGCGGCCCGCCCTGCGCCTCGAGAAGCCCCTCGCTCTCGAGCACGGCCGGTCCCCGGGTGCACGCCGCGTCCCCCGAGAGGAGCCATCCGGCCATGCCTGCGCCCAGGGCGAGGGCGCCGGCGAAGAGACCGAGGACGAGCGGTCGAGACATGAAGGCCTCCGGAAAGCGAGGGGGAGCATCGCTCGCCGGGCGGGGGACCGCGGGGCGGGGAGCAGCCGGGAACCGGCCCGGTGCAGCGAACGGCTCCGCCGGGGCCCCGGAGGACGCCGGACCGGACGGATCAGCCCGAGAGGCGCCGGACCTGGGCCTGGTGGCTCCGGGCGACGGGCAGGCAGACGCCGCTGGCCAGGACGGCGACCAGCGCCCCTCCCGACTCCCGCCTCACCTCGCGCAGACAGCGGAGGTTGACGATGGCCTTGCGGTGGATGCGCACGAAGCGCCGAGGGTCGAGCCGTGCTTCGAGGGCGGCCATGGACTCGCGGTGCAGGTAGGCGTGGGCGCCGACGTGGAGCTCGACGTAGTAATCGGCCGCTTCGATCCAGTCGATCTCATCCTCGGAGAGGAAGGTCACCCGGCCGCGGTCCCGGACCACCACCCGGGTTCGCTCCAGGGCCTCCAGACCCTGGAGCATCCGCTCCCCGATGCGGGCCGCCGCGTCCCGCCGCAGCTCGTCCTTCGCCCGGCGCAGGGCCTGGGTGAAGCGCTCGTCGTCGAACGGCTTGAGCACGTAGTCCAGGGCGTGCACGGCGAAGGCCTGGAGCGCGTGGGCATCGTAGGCGGTGACGAAGACCACCAGCGGGAGCGGGCGCTCGGCCCGGGAAAGGACCTCGAAGCCGTCGCCTCCGGGCATCTGGACGTCGAGGAAGACCAGCTGCGGCCGGGTCGACCTGAGCAGGGCCAGCGCTTCCCCGGCGTTGGCCGCCTCCCCGACCACGGTCACCTCGGGGTCGCGGGCCAGGAGCAGCCGGACCCCCTCGCGGGCGAGCGGCTCGTCGTCGACCACCGCCACCCGGAGGGGCTCAGGCATCGGCCATCGCCTCGCGGTGGAAGGGAATGGCCAGGGTGGCCAGGGTGCCTCCGGCCGGGTGGTTCTCGAGCGTGAAGCGGTGGGCGTCCGGGTAGAGCACCGCCAGCCGCGCGCGGACGTTCTGCAGGCCCACCCCGCCGCGTCGCTCGGATTCCGGCGGGAGCCCGACGCCGGTGTCCCTCAGCGAGAGCACCAGGTCCGGGCCGGAGCGCTCGGCGGCGATTTCCAGGACGCCGCCCTGTTCCCTGGGCCCCAGCCCGTGGCGGACGGCGTTCTCCGCCAGGGGCTGGAGCACCAGCGAGGGAACGCTGGCGTCGAGCACCTCGGGCGAGATGTGCATCCGGACCTCGAGGCGGTCGGAGAAGCGGACCTGCTGCAGGGCCAGGTAGCGCTCGAGAAAGTCCAGCTCCTGCCGGAGCGGGACCTCCTGCTTCCCGACGCTGGCCAGCGTCAGCCGGAGCAGGTCGCTCAGCCCGGCGAGCATGCGCACCGCCCCCTCGGTCTCCCCCTTGCGGACCATCATCGAGATGGCGTTCAGCGTGTTGAACAGGAAGTGGGGATGCAGCTGGACCTTGAGCGCCTCGAGCTGGGCGCGGGCGAGCTGGGTCTCCAGCCGGACGGCGGCCATCTCCTGGGTGCGCAGCCGGCGGCGGGCGTCGATGGCATAGATGACGCCGCAGGCGCCGCAGTAGGCGATGAGGTCGTTGATCGCCGACTTGCGGAGCATGTCCAGGAGGAGCGGGAAGAACTGCATCGCCTGGATGCTCGGCCAGGGAGCCCAGGGCTTGAGCGCCGTCTGGACCACCTCGTTGCCCACCCAGCCCACGCCCAGCGTTCCCAGATGTGCCAGCCACCAGCTGGGCTGGCCGAGGCTCTTGAGCGGAGCCCAGTGGCGGACCACCCAGAAGATGACCGGGCAGTAGAGGGCCCAGGCCACCCAGGGCAGGGCGTACCAGAAGAAGGGGCCCCAGCCGTGCTCGGCCCTTTCCGCGTAGAGCATGCCCGACCAGGCGACCACACCGGGGACGAGCCCGAGGACCACCAGCCCGAGAAGCTGAAGCGCGCGGCGACGCAAGCGAACCACCAAATACACGAGCCTAGGGCAGCGGGTGGAAGACTTCAGTCACACCGTGCAGCGAACCGCCGGTTCCGTGAAGCGAACCGCTCTCCCCCGAGGGGGCCGCTCGCCTACAGCTCCCGGGACATGAGCAGCCGGAGCTTTCCCGACTTCTTGGAGACCACCGTGGCCACGGTGGTGAAGCCCATCGAGCGGTAGAAGCTGACCGCGGTGGCGTTGGAGGGGTCGACGCGGAGGGCCAGGGTCCTCCGGTACATGTTCTTGGACACCTCGATGGCGTGCTTGAGGAGCTGGGTGCCGATCCCCCGCTTGCGCAGCTCGGGCTTGACCACGATGTTGCGCATGTAGGCCGCGCCCTGGACCGGCCCGTCGCGCTCGATGCTCACGTAGCCGACGATCTGACCGCTCAGCCGGACCACCTGGACGAAGGGCCGGAGCGGTGTCAGCGCCTCGATGGACTGGGCCTGGGTCTCTCCCCGGTACCCGGCCCGGAGCTGGGCCACCATGGGCAGCTCGTCATCCCCCAGGGGGCCGTACTTGAGCAGGGGTGTCAGGTCGGTCGGCAGGCTGGCGACGTCCAGGACGGGCGGGGACGTGGCTTCCGGGGGAGTCTCGATCCGCTTCATGGTCATCGCCCCGGGGCCTCCTTCCCGCGCGCCACGGATCCTAACCGCAGCCCGTCGGTCGGGTCACCTGTTCTGGAGACCCCCGGGCCCGGGGCCGCACCCACCTGTAGGGCGGCGGCGCCCGTTGGGGTCGGGGCGTGTTTCTCCTGTAGGATGACCGCAGGGCTTCCCCGGAATCACGCTCTGGCGGCCGGCCATCGGCCATCAGGCTCTCGATCCGTGCAACTCAATCACGCGCAGCGCGAACTGACCGTCAAGGTCGTCTATTACGGCCCGGGGCTGTCCGGAAAGACCACCAATCTACAGCTCATCCACGCCCGGACGCAGTCCGAGGGGCGCGGCAAGCTGCTCACCGTCGAGACCCACGACGACCGGACGCTGTTCTTCGACCTCCTCCCCGTCTTCTTCCAGACCAAGGGCGGCTACACGGTGAAGGTGAAGCTCTTCACCGTTCCCGGACAGGTGATCCACAACGCCACGCGCCGGGTGGTGCTGCAGAACGCCGACGCGGTGGCCTTCATCGCCGACAGCCGCCGAGCGGCCAACGCGGACAACAACGCCTACTGGGCCAACCTGCACGAGAACATGCGGGAGAACGGCCTGGACACCGCCCAGGTCCCCATCGTCATCCAGTTCAACAAGCGCGACCTGCCCGACACCAAGACCGACCAGGAGCTGGAGGAGACGCGGGCCCGCGGCAAGGAGCCGGTCATCGGCGCGGTGGCCATCCGGGGAGAGGGTGTGCTGGAGACGCTCTTCGCCGTCATCCAGCTCGCCTACCGGAAGATGGACGAGCAGGCGGGGCTGGCGCGGAACCTCGGCCTGAGCGAGTCCGGCTTCCTGGATCAGGTCTTCGCCCGCATCGACACCTCCGGCACCCAGGTGGAGAGCTGGCTGGAGCAGCTCCGGAAGGGTGACCAGTGAGCACCGAGGGCCCCACCCGCTCGCCGGAGTCGGTTCTCCAGCGCCGGCTGGCGCTCGGGGACCTCCTCGACCTCCAGACCTTCGGGGAGCTGGTGAAGGGTTTTGCCGAGCTCTACAAGGTCGGGGTGAAGGTGTTCGACGAGAAGGGGAACCGGCTCGCCGACATCAAGGTCGGCAACGGCGACTTCTGCGGCTACGTCTTCTCCTTCACCGAGGGCCGGCGCTGCTGCACGGCGACGGTGGCGCGGGTCAAGGAGGGTCCGGTGGCCACCGTCCAGGCTGCGCGGGAGCCGCTCGGCCCGCCCGGGGTCCCCCTGCGCGGGATGGTCACCGTGCCCTGCTTCACCGGGCTCCGCTACCTGGTGCTCCCCATCCTCTGGGAGGGCGACAGCCTGGGCCGGGTGGTCTTCGGGCCCTTCACCCCGGAGGACCTGGGCGACCTCCCCACCAGCCTGACCGACCTCACCCCGGGCATCGACCTGGCGCTGGCCCAGGGCCACCTGGCCAAGATCCGCCGTGCGCCGGAGCAGACGGTGGCCAAGGTGATGCTCCACTTCGCCCAGCTGCTCGAGGCACTGGTGGCCGCCGGGCAGAAGACCTACCTCACCAGCCAGGTGCACATCGAGGCCACGCTGGAGAGCAACCGCGAGCTGGAGGGTCAGAACCGCAAGCTGGAGGCAATGAACGTCCGCCTCAAGGAGATGGATCGGCTCAAGTCCAGCTTCCTGGCCACGGTGAGCCACGAGCTCCGCACGCCGCTCACGTCGATCATCGGCTACTCGGAGATGCTCTCCGAGGGGCTGGTCGGGCCGATGAACGTCGAGCAGACCGACTACGTGCGGACGATCATGGACAAGGGCGACACGCTCTTGAAGCTGATCTCCTCCATCCTCGACATCAGCCAGATCGAGGCGGGCAAGGTCCGGCTCACCTTCGACGGAGTGCTCGTTTCCGACGTCGTCACCTCCGCCCTCTCCAGCGTCAAGCCCCAGGCGCAGAAGAAGGGCCTGGTGATGGACACCAAGCTGCCGCCGCGGGCGGTGGAGGCGCGCGCCGACCGGGAGAAGCTCCGCCAGGTGGTGGTCAATCTCCTCTCCAACGCGGTCAAGTTCACCCCCAAGGGGGGCTGGGTCCAGGTGGTGCTCACCGACATCCAGCCCCAGCCGGAGCTCGGCTCCGCGCCCGGCTACCGCATCGTGGTCCAGGACTCGGGAGTGGGCATTCCCCCCGACCAGCTGGACAAGGTCTTCCAGAGCTTCTACCAGGTGGACAACAGCTCCACGCGCGAGTTCGGCGGCGCCGGCCTCGGGCTGGCCATCGTCAAGAGCTACGTGGAGGGGCACGGCGGAGCGGTCAAGGTCACCAGCGAGGTCGGGCGCGGCTCGCGCTTCGAGGTCGTCCTGCCGGCCAAGCCCCCCACGCCGGGCTCGGTCATCTCGCCCCCGGCGTCCGACGGCCCCATCCCGGTGGAGAGGTTCTGACGCGCCGGCTGGGCGAGTTCGAGGCCATCCGGGCCTTCCTCGCTCGCTTTCCCCGCGCCCGCGCTCCGGTCGGCCCGGGCGATGACTGCGCCGTCCTCGCTCCGGCCCGCCGGGCCCTGTGCGTGACCACCGATGCGGTCGTGGAGGGCGTTCACTTCCGGCGGGCGGACGGCCCGCTGGAGGACGTGGGGCACAAGGCGCTGGCGGTGAGCCTCTCCGACCTGGCGGCGATGGGCGCCCGGCCCCGGTGGTTCCTCTGTGCCCTGGCCGCGCCCTCGCTCACCGCCGGTGAGGTTCGCGCCCTGGCCCGGGGCATGGCCGGCCTGGCCGCGCGGTTTCGGGTCCAGCTCGTCGGCGGCAACGTGACCCGGGCGCGGGAGCTGTCGCTCACCGTCACCGCCGGGGGCGAGGTGTCCGGTCGCGCGCCGCTCCTCCGCTCGGGAGCCGGCGCCGGAGACCTGCTCTACGTCTCCGGAGCGCTCGGCGGGGCGCGGCTCGGGCTGCGCTCCCTCGCCCGGAGGGCCGGCGCTCCCAGGTTCCCCCGGGCGGAGCGGCGCCAGCGCCGGCCTCTTCCGCGGGTTCGCCTCGGTCTGCTCGCCGCCGCCCACGCCTCGGCGGCCATCGACCTGTCGGACGGGCTCCTCCAGGACCTCGGGCACCTGCTCGCCGCGTCGCGGCTCGGGGCCGAGCTCGACGGGGAGCGCATCCCGGTCGACCCGGGCGTGGTGAGCGCCCTGGGCCGCGGCCGGCGGGGCCTCCGCTTCGCCCTGGCCGGCGGCGAGGACTACGAGCTGCTCCTGGCCATTCCCGCAGCCCGGGCCGGCGCCTTCGAGCGCGCCTGCGCGCGGGCCGGGGAAGAGGTGACGCGCATCGGCCGGCTGGTCCGGGGGCGCGCCCTGCGCCTGCGCACCGCGCGGGGCCGTGCCGAGGAGATGCCCGGCGCCGGGTTCGATCACTTCCTCTAGGGGCCGTGCGAGACTGCCGTCCCGTGTCCGCAGGCACCAAGCGTCTCGTCACCGGAGGGGCAGGCTTCATCGGGTGCAATGCGGCCAGGCGCTGGCTGGACGCCGGGCACCCGGTGGTGGTGGTGGACGACCTCTCCCGGCGCGGGGCGGACCGCAACCTCGCCTGGCTGCGCGAGCAGCCCGGGGACCTGACCTTCGAGCGCATCGACATCCGCGACCGACTGGCGGTGGAGGACTGCCTCGCCCGCCACCGGGATGCCGAGGTGGTGCTGCACCTGGCGGCGCAGGTGGCGGTGACCACCTCGGTCGAGGATCCGCGCCACGACTTCGAGGTCAACGCCCAGGGAACCTTCAACCTCCTCGAGGCCACCCGCCGCCATCTCCCCGGGGCGGTCTTCCTCTACGCCTCGACGAACAAGGTGTACGGGGGCCTGGAGACGGAAGGGGTGGAGCTCCACCAGGGCCGCTACCGGTTCCGCCACCGCCCCGGTGGCATCCCGGAGACGCAGCCGCTCGACTTCCACTCGCCCTACGGGTGCAGCAAGGGGGCCGCCGACCAGTACGTCCGCGACTACGCGCGCATCTACGGCCTGCGCACGGTGTGCTTCCGCCAGTCGTGCATCTACGGGTACCGGCAGTTCGGCGTCGAGGACCAGGGCTGGGTGGCCTGGTTCACCATCGCCGCCGTCACCGGCCAGCCGGTCTTTATCTACGGCGACGGGAAGCAGGTGCGGGATCTGCTCTTCGTCGACGACCTGTGCGACGCCTACGACGCCGCGGTGGCGCGCGCTGACTCCCTGCGCGGGGCGGTCTTCAACCTCGGGGGAGGCCCGGCGCACACCCTGTCCCTGCTCGAGCTCGTCGGCCTCCTCGAGAAGCTCACCGGACGGCCGGTCCGGCCTCGCTTCGCGGACTGGCGGCCGGGCGACCAGCCGGTGTTCGTGGCGGACATCTCGGCCGCCTCGGCGGCCCTGGCCTGGAGGCCGCGGACGGATGTCGCCACCGGCGTTCGCCTCCTCCATGCCTGGGTGGAGTCGAACCGGTCGCTCTTCGATGGAGGTGGGCTGTCCCCCCACGTGGGTGGACTGCCCACCCCGCCCCGAGCCGGGCCGGAACGGTGAAAAGCGGAGCGGATCGGTCCAGAATGTCCAGGCTGCCGCCCAGGGCCATGGCCATCGCCCAACCTCCCTCCCGGAACGCCGCTCCGCGCAGTCCGGTGCTCGACGAGTTCTCCGCCGCGCTCCTGCCCCGGCGTGACCCGGCTCCCCGCGTGCTGCGCGCCGTGGACGAGGGCCGCGGGGGCAGGAGCCTTCCCCTCCAGAACAAGATCGTCCTCGGTTACGGCGTGCTCGGCGCGGTGCTCTTCGTCGTTCTCCGCCTGGTGCGGTCCGCCCCCCTGGAGCTGCAGATCCTGGTCGCCGCCGGCGTCACCGGAGGGCTGGCGATCATCGTCCCCGCCCTGCTCGCCCGGGTGGCCCGGCTCCGGGTCCTCAGCCGCTCGGCGCTGGAGATCTCCCGCGGTGACCTGGCCAGCCCGGTGGCCACGCCGGTCAGCCTCGGGCGTGACGAGATCGACGAGCTGGCCACTGCCATCCGCCACATGCAGGAGAACCTGCGCGAGCTGGTGGGGCACATCCAGCACACCGCACAGGCGGTGGCCGACTCGGCCACCGACCTGCAGCGGTCGGCGGAGAACGTCAACGCCGCCACCGAGGAGGTGGGCGAGTCCATCCTCACCATCGCCCAGGGCGCGGTGGCCCAGTCCGACCTGGTCGGGCATGCCTCGCAGGTCATCACCGGCATGGCCGGCTCCATCCAGCGCACCGCGGTCAGCGCCGAGGACGCGGCCCGGGCCGCCGGCGACAGCTCGGGCGCCGCCGACCAGGGTAGCAAGGCGGCCCGCCTGGCGGGCGAGAAGGTGAACAAGGTCTTCAGCCGCATCGAGGTGGCCAGCCAAGAGGTGTTCGCCTTCGGCGAGAAGACGCAGGAGATCTCCAAGATCGTCGACGCCATCACCCACGTCGCCCAGCAGACCCATCTCCTGGCGCTGAACGCGACCATCGAGGCGGCCCGGGCCGGAGAGTACGGCCGCGGCTTCGCCGTCGTCGCCGACGAGGTCCGCAAGCTGGCGGAGAGCGCCGGCCGGAGCGCCGAGCAGATCTCCAAGCTCGCCCGAGACATCTCCCGTCAGTCGGCGGCGGTGGTGACCGCCATGCGCGAGGGCATCGCCGAGCTGAGCGAGGGCCGGGAGGACCTGACCAGCATCCTTCGCTCGATGGGGATGATCACCGACATCGCGCGAACCGGTGCGGACAAGGTGCACCTCATCTCGGAGAGCGCCCGGGAGCAGCTCCAGGGGAGCGAGGAGATGGTCAAGGCCATCCGGGAGATCTCCGAGGTGGCCAAGGCCAATGCCGGGTCGACCAATGCCGTCCAGTCGGTGATCCGCGAGCAGACCTCGGCGGTGGCCCGGATGACCTCGGCTGCCCAGGAGCTGAACAACCTCTCGCTCGAGCTGCAGAGCGTGGTGCGGCGCTTCCGGCTCGGCGCCTGAGCGCCGATGGGTGAGCCGGAACGTCACGTCGTCTTCCGGGTCGACTCCGGGCGCTACGCGCTGCCGCTCTCCGCGGTGCGGGAGGTGGTCATCACCCCGGAGCTGGTGACCCGCATCCCGCGTACCGGCGCAGCGGTGACCGGGGTGATCAACCTGCGCGGCCGGGTGGTGACGGTGGTCGACCTGCGCCCGCTGCTCGGGCTGGGGACGCCCGACGCGCCGGCGGCCAAGGTGCTGCTCCTCGACCGGGGCCGTCGCGACCTCGGGCTGGGCGTCTCCGAGGTCGAGGGCATCGAGCAGCTGGAGCGTGTGGTGAGGAGTGCGACGGAGGGCATGGATCTGGTGCGAGGTGTAGCTCGCCTAGGTGCGGTGCAGGTGGGTGTCCTCGACGTCGACCTGCTCGACGTTCGGGTGACGGCTCTCTTCCGGGGCAGATAGGCTTTCCGGGCATCGTCCATGCCCAAGCGCGTGCTCATCGTCGACGACGCCGTCTTCATGCGGAACATGCTCCGCGACATCCTCGGCGCCGCCGGATACCTGGTGGTCGGCGAGGCCACCCACGGCATCGAGGCGGTCCAGCGGCACCGCGAGCTCAAGCCGGACCTGACCACCATGGACATCGTCATGCCGTACAAGAACGGCATCGAGGCCACCCGGGAGATCGTCCGCACCGACCCCTCGGCGGTGATCGTCATCTGCTCGGCGCTGGGCCAGGAAGCGCTGGTCATGGAGGCCATCGAGGCGGGAGCGGCCGACTTCGTGGTCAAGCCCTTCCGCCCCGAGGACGTGCTCGGCGTGCTGCGCAAGGTGCTCGGGGACGAGCGGAGCCCGTGACGGGAGCGACGGTGGCGCCGGGTCAGGACATGTCGCGGTACGTCGGCCTCTTCGTGGCCGAGGCGGTGGAGCACCTCGAGGCTCTGTCCCGTGACCTCCTCGCCCTGGAGCGGGAGCGGACGCCGGAGACGGTGGACTCGCTCTTCCGGCACGCGCACTCGGTCAAGGGGATGGCCGCCTCGATGGGGCTGGAATCCATCGCCACCCTGGCCCACCGGGTGGAGGACCTGGTCGACGTGCTCCGCCGCGGCGAGGGCCAGTGGGACCGAAGCGTGGTGGACCTCGTCCTCGCCGCGGTCGATTCCATGCTCGTCCAGGTGCGCGCCACGGCCGAGGGTCCTCCGCCGGCGCCTCCCCCCGACTTGCTGGAAGGCCTCTCCGAGGCGGTGCGCGCCCGGACCGGCCGGCCGCTCTCGCCGACGCGGGTCGCCCGCGCTCATCTCTTCGGGGGCGAGCCGCCCGGGCCGGCGGAACGGCCCCCGCGGTTCCAGGTCGAGCTCCAGATTCCCGCCTCCTCCCAGAGCCCGGGCGTGCGCGCCTTCCTCGCCCACCGGACGCTCGCCGCGCTGGGGACGGTGCTCTTCGTTCGCCCGTCCCTCGAGGAGCTGCGCGCCGGGGCGATCGCCGGCGGCCGGGTCACGCTCGGGGTCGAGGTGCCCGGCGGGGCCGCCCGCCTGCGCGAAGCCCTGGCCCGGCTGCCGGACCTGGAGCTGCTCGCCGTCGAGCCGCTCGACCCGTCGGCGCCGACGGCGGCCGAGCCGCCCCCGGCCGGGCTCGAGCCGACGCAGAGCGTCCGGGTCCGGACCGAGCTCCTCGACGACTTCCTCGAGCTCGCCGGCGAGCTACTCCTGGCCATCGCCCGCCTGCGGGAGATCGGCAAGCGGATGCCGGAGGCCCACGCCCCGGTGCTCGAGGAGGGAGTTGGCCGCCTGCACGCCCTGGCCAAGGAGATGCACAACCGGGTGATGGGCGCGCGCATGACGCCCCTGGCGGTGATCACCGACCAGCTTCCCCGGGCCGTGCGCGACGTCGCTCGCCGCCGCGGCCGGGAGGTGGACTTCTCGGTGGAGGGCGCCGAGATCGAGCTGGACCGCGCCATCCTCGACGCGCTCGCCGAGCCGCTCCTCCACGTCCTGCGCAATGCCATCGACCACGGCATCGAGGACGGGCGGTCCCGCGCCGCGGCAGGAAAGCCCGAGCGGGGGAGCATCCGCCTCGGCGTCCGGCGAACCCGGGACCGGGTGGTGGTCGAGGTCACCGACGACGGCCGCGGCATGGACGTCGAGGCGCTGCGGGCCGCGGCGGTGGCCCGAGGGGCGCTCACCCCCGAGGCGGCCCGGCAGCTGCCCGAGAGCGAGGCGCTCCTGCTCGCCTGCCTCCCCGGGGTCTCCACCGCCCGCGACGTCAGCGACATCAGCGGGCGCGGCGTGGGGATGGACGCGGTCAAGCGGGCGGTGGAGCGCGTGGCCGGGACGCTCGAGCTCTCGACCGGGGCCGGGCGGGGCACCCGCGTGGCCTTCCGGCTGCCGCTCACCGTCGCCGTCCTGCAGCTCCTCCTGGTGCGGGCCGGCGGCGAGGTGGTGGGGCTCCCCATCACCAAGGTCCTGGGAGCGGTGGAGGAGACCCCGTCGTCCGTGGACCGTTCCTCGGGGGCCCCCGTGCTGCGCCACGGCTCGGGGCTTCTGCCCATCCACGGCCTGGCGGCGCTGCTCGGGTTCGACGAGCCCGCTCCACGGTCGCCCCAGCCCTTCGTCGTCCTGGAGACGGACCGGGAGCCGGTGGCGCTGGCGGTGGAGGGGCTGCTCGGCCAGGAGGAGGCGGTGGTCAAGGCGCTCCCCCGCCCGCTGGACCAACTTCCCGGGCTGGCCGGGGTCACCATCCTCGGCAGCGGCCGGCCGGTCTTCATCCTCGACGTCCCCCGCCTGCTCGCCTGACGTGCTCCCCCTGACCGACACCGAGCTCGATGCCCTCCGCGAGCTGGCCAACGTGGGCGCCGGCCACGGGGCGGTGGCCCTCTCGCGGATGCTGGGAGGGGAGCGGGTGGGCTTCGAGCCGCCCGCGGCCCGCGAGGTGACCGAATCCGGGCTGGCCACCCTGCTCGGCGGCGAGGCCGCGGCCCGGGTGGTGGCCGAGGTGGAGGTCCTCGGGGCGGCGAGCGCCGGGCTGTGGCTGGTGCTCGAGCCGGTCGACGCCGAGGCCCTGGCACGGAGGCTCGCCGGCCGGGACATGCCCGGTCCGGGAGAAGCGGACGCGGCGCTGGCGGAGGTGGCGAGGGCGCTGGCCCTGGCCACGGTCTCGGCCATGGGCCGGCTCACCGGCCTCTTCCTCGAGCCGGCTCCCGCCGCGCTGGTGCGGGGCACCGCCGGGGAGCTGGCTCGAGACCTCGCCCGCCGGGAGCCGGCCCTGGCGCTCGACGTCCACCTGCGGGCCCCCGGGGCCTCGGTGCAGCTCCTCCTCCTCCCCCGGTCGTCCACCCTCGGAGCGCTGCTGCGCGCGCTCCGGGCGTGAGCCAGACTGCCGGTCCGTGGACCCCACCTCGCTCCGGAAGCTTCTCCGCCGCGTCGCGGCCGGCACCACCAGCGTGGACGAGGCGGCCCGTACCCTGGCCGACCTTCCCTTCGCCTCGCTCGGCTACGCCACCGTGGACACCCACCGCCGCCTTCGCTCCGGCTTTCCGGAGGTCGTCTACGGCGAGCGCAAGAGCCTGGCCCAGCTGGAGGGAATCGTGGGAACCCTGGCCGGCCGCGGCCAGCCCGTCCTGGTGACCCGGCTCACGCCGGACCGTGCCGAGGCCCTCCTCCGCCGCTGGCCCGACGCGCTCTGGCACGAGGAGGCGCGCATCCTTCACCTGCCGCGGGGCCGCCGCCCACGCGCCGGACGCGTGGCGGTGGTCTGCGCCGGGACGTCGGACATCCCGGTGGCGGAGGAGGCGGCGGTCACCGCAGCGGCCCTCGGGGCGGAGGTGGCCCGGGTGTACGACGTCGGGGTGGCCGGGCTGCACCGGCTCCTGCGCCGCCGCGCCGAGCTCCAGGAAGCGGATGCCGCGGTGGTGGTGGCCGGAATGGAGGGCGCGCTGGCCTCGGTGGTCGGAGGGCTGGTCGGGCTCCCGGTGGTGGCGGTCCCGACCAGCGTGGGATACGGAGCCAACCTGGGGGGCATCTCGGCGCTCCTGACGATGATCAACTCCTGCGCGCCGAACGTGGCGGTGGTGAACGTGGACAACGGCTTCGGGGGCGGCTTCTACGCGGCGCTGGTCTCGCGGGTGCGGGGTCGTCGATGACGGAGCGTGTCCTCTACCTCGAGCCCGTGGGTGGCATCGCCGGGGACATGTTCCTCGGCGCGGCGCTGGACCTCGGCGTCGACGCCGCTCTGCTCGAGCGCGGGCTTCGCACGCTCGAGATGGGCGGCTGGCGGATGAAGGCCGCGCCGGCGGCGCGGAACGGTCTGGCCGGCATCCACGTCGAGGTGGTCCCGGAGTCCACGCCTGGGCCGGTCCATCGCCCGCTGTCCGACATCCTCCGGCGCATCGACGGCTCCGGGCTCCCGCCCCGCGCGCGCCAGCGGGCCCGCGCCATCTTCGAGGCCCTGGGAAGGGTCGAGGCCTCCATCCACGGCGTCCCGGTCGAGTCGGTGGAGTTCCACGAGCTCGGCGCCGTGGACTCGGTGGTCGACGTCTGTGGAGCCGCGCTGGCGCTGGAGCTGCTCGGGGACCCGGCCGTGTACTGCGCGCCCCTGCCGCTCGGCGGCGGCACGGTGCGGACCGCCCACGGCACGCTGCCCGTTCCGGCTCCGGCGACGATGGAGCTCCTCCAGGGCGTCGCCGTCCGCTTCGAGGGGACCTCGGAGCTCACCACCCCGACCGGAGCGGCGCTGGTGAAGGTCCTGGCCCGGCCCGGAGCGCCCCCGGAGATGGTCGTGGAGCGGGTGGGCTACGGGGTGGGCACCCGGACCCTGGAGGACCGGCCAAACGTCCTCCGGGCAACACTCGGGAGCCGGGTCGCCGAGGCCGGCGCAGGGGGGACCTTCGTGGTCGAGACGAACCTCGATGACTGCTCGCCCCAGCTTCTCGGCACGCTCCTCGAGTCCCTCCTCGCCCATGGGGCGCTGGACGCCTGGGTGCTCCCGGCGACGATGAAGAAGGGGAGGCCCGGCCACCTGCTCGGGATGCTCGTGGAGGGCCCCCGGCGGTCGGCCCTGGTGGAGCTCCTGCTCCGGGAATCGACCACCCTCGGCGTCCGGTCGTTTGAGGTGGAGCGGACGGCGCTGGCGCGGCACCATGTCACCGTGGAGACGCCGCACGGGCCGGTCCGCATCAAGGTGGGGACGCTGGCCGAGGAGGCGCTGAACGCGGCGCCGGAGTACGAAGACGTCCGGGCCCGGGCCGAGGCGGCGGGGGTTCCGGTGAAGCAGGTGTGGGCCGAGGCGCTCGCCGCGTGGTCGCGCCGGGACCGAGGCCAGGGGTGACGACGAGGAGGAGGCGACACATGGCGGAACAGCCGTGGGATCAGAAGCTGACCGAGTTCCTGAAGAACGCCGGCGACGAGCTCCGGAGGACCGGCGAGGAGCTGAGGGCGGAGACGCAGCGCCTCATCGACGAGGTGACCGACCCGGAGCTGCAGACGCGGATGAAGGAGCGCATCCGACAGCTGGGCCAGATGGCCAAGGAGACGGCGGCGGAGGCCGCGGCGCGCGTCCAGGCGGCCTTCGGCAAGCCCCGGCGGCCCCGGAAGGCGTCCAAGACCTCAAGGAAATCCAAGAAGTCGGCGGCGAAGCGGGGAGCCCGGAGAGGCCGCCGTGCGCGGGGAGGGCGGCGCTGACCCGGGCGAGCCGGGCTGTGTCATAGTCCTGGATCAGCGTGGCCACCGGAAAGGGCAAGTTCTCCACCGACATCGGTGAGGACGTCATCGCCGCGGCCGTGAACAGCGTCGACCGGCGAACCCGCTCCGGTGAGTCCCCCGCCGAGGACGGGACGCGGGGCGTGGCGCCTCCCCCCGAGGGGGCGACCCCGCCCGGGGAGGCGGAGCCCCCGTCCGGCGCCGAGCCGGCGTCCGCCGAGGAGGCGGCGGCACGGGTGCGGGAGCTGGAGGCACAGGTGCGCTCCGAGCACGAGCTCCTGCTGCGCGCCGCCGCCGACCTGGACAACTACCGCAAGCGTGCCCAGCGCGACCTCCAGGACGGGGTCCGGTTCGCCAACGAGCGGCTGATCAAGGACTTCCTTCCCGTCCTGGACAACCTGGAGCGAGCGCTGGGTCAGGGAGGCGGCGCGCGGGACTGGGCGGCGCTCGAGCAGGGCCTGCTCATGACGCGCAAGCACTTCGAGGACACGCTCGCCCGGCACGGGGCGCGGCCGGTGGCGGCCCTCGGCCAGCCCTTCGACCCCAACCTGCACGAGGCGATGGGGACCACCGAATCCACCGAGGCAGCTCCGAACACGGTGGTGAGCGAGATCCTCCGGGGCTGGACCCTGAACGACCGGCTGGTGCGGCCGGCGCTGGTCTCGGTGGCGCGCGCTCCGGGGGCCCCGGCGCCGCCCGCCTCCGGCGGCGAGGAGCCCGTCGCAGCCCCGGCCGAGGAGCGTCCCGAGCGATGAGCAAGGTGATCGGCATCGACCTGGGGACGACGAACTCCTGCGTGGCGGTGATGGAGAGCGGCGAGCCGGTGGTCATCCCCAACAGCGAGGGCAGCCGCACCACCCCGTCGATGGTGGCCTTCACCGAGTCCGCCGAGCGCCTGGTGGGGCAGATCGCCAAGCGCCAGGCGGTGACCAATCCGGAGAACACCCTCTTCGCGGTGAAGCGGCTCATCGGCCGGAAGCTGGAGAGCCCGGAGGCGAAGCGCGCCGTCAGCCTGGCGCCGTTCCGGGTGGTGGCCTCGCCCAACGGGGATGCCTGGATGGACGTCCGGGGGAAGCTGCTCAGCCCCCAGGAGGTCTCCGCCCAGGTGCTGCTCAAGATGAAGCAGACGGCCGAGGACTACCTCGGCGAGCCGGTGACCGAGGCGGTGATCACCGTCCCCGCCTACTTCAACGACAGCCAGCGCCAGGCGACCAAGGACGCCGGGCGCATCGCCGGGCTGAACGTGCTGCGCATCATCAACGAGCCGACGGCGGCGGCCCTGGCCTACGGCCTGGACCGGGGCAAGGACGGGAAGAGCGAGCGGGTGGCCGTCTACGACCTCGGCGGGGGGACCTTCGACATCTCCATCCTCGAGCTCAACGGGGGCGTCTTCGAGGTGAAGAGCACCAACGGGGACACCTTCCTCGGCGGAGAGGACTTCGACCAGCGCATCGTCGACTACCTGGCCAAGCGGTTCCAGGAGCAGACCGGCATCGACCTGCGCCGGGATCGCATGGCGCTGCAGCGGCTGAAGGAGGCCTCGGAGCGGGCGAAGCACGAGCTCTCCAGCGCCCCCGAGACGGAGGTCAATCTCCCCTTCATCACCGCCGACCAGACCGGGCCCAAGCATCTCACCGAGACGATCGACCGGGCGACGCTGGAGTCGCTGGTGGCCGACCTCATCGACCGCACCATCGAGCCCTGCCGGGTGGCCCTCAAGGACGCCGGGCTCCAGCCCCAGGCCATCCACCAGGTGCTCCTCGTCGGCGGGATGACGCGAATGCCGCGGGTCCAGGCCCGGGTGCGGGAGTTCTTCGGGAAGGAGCCGCACAAGGGCATCAACCCGGACGAGGTGGTGGCGGTGGGAGCGGCCATCCAGGGAGGGGTGCTCAAGGGCGAGGTGAAGGACGTCCTCCTCCTCGACGTCACCCCGCTCTCGCTCGGCGTGGAGACCGCCGGCGGGGTCTTCACCAAGATCATCGACAAGAACACCACCATCCCCTGCAAGAAGGGCCAGGTGTTCTCCACCGCGGTGGACAACCAGCCGCTGGTCAGCGTCCACGTGCTCCAGGGCGAGCGCGAGATGGCGTCGGACAACAAGACGCTGGCCCGGTTCGAGCTGGTGGGCATCCCCCCGGCGCCCCGGGGCGTTCCGCAGATCGAGGTCTCCTTCGACATCGACGCCAACGGCATCGTGCACGTCAGCGCCAAGGACCTCGGGACCGGCAAGCAACAGCAAGTTCGTGTGGTGAGCACGTCCGGCCTCACCGAGCAGGAGATCCAGGGGATGATCTCCGACGCCCAGGCGCACCAGGCCGACGACAAGCGCAAGAAGGAGCTCGCCGAGCTGCGCAACAGCGCCGATGGCCTCCTCTACACCACCGAGAAGAGCCTCGAGGAGTACGCGAACGTCCTCAACCAGACCGACATCGAGGAGATCCGGGCCGACATGGAAGGGCTGAAGAAGGTGCTCAACGGCCAGGACCCGGTGGCCCTCAAGGAGGCGGTGCAGCGGCTGGAAGGGAGCGCCTACCGCATCGCCGACGCCATCTACCGCGACCAGGAGAAGACGGCGGGCTGAAGCCCCCCGCCGGGGTCAGGAGGCGGCGGCGAGCGGCTGGATCTCCCGGGCCGAGAGCCTGAGGAATCGGGCCAGGAGCGCCACCCCCACCGCGCTCAGGCCGGCGGCCAGCCCCCACCAGATTCCCAGGACGCCCCAGCGGAAGACGAAGCCGAGCAGCAGGGCCACCGGGAGGCCGATGACCCAGTGGCCGACGAGGTTGGCCACGAAGGTGAAGTGGCTCTCGCCGGCGCCGCGGAGCACCCCCGCCCCGACGCCCTGGATGCCGTCCGACACCTGGAAGACGGCGGTCACGGCGAGCAGCGGGATGGCCAGGCGGGCGACCTCGGACGAGTCGGTCATCAGCGCCACCAGGGGTCCGGGAAAGACCAGGAAGAGGACGGCCATGCAGCCCATGAAGGCCGCCCCCACGCCGAAGGCGAGCAGGCCGGCGCGGCGGGCGAGGGGCGTGTCCCGCGCGCCCACCGCGTACCCCACCCGGACGCTCCCCGCGTTCCCCACGCCGGCGGCGAAGGTGAAGGTGAGCGAGCCATAGGTGAGGGCAATCTGGTGAGCGGCCAGGCTCGGCGCGCCGAAGAGGCCGGCCAGGAACCCGGCCAGGGCGAAGACCCCCACCTCGGCGCAGAAGTGGAGCCCGATGGGGACGCCCACCCGGACGATGCGGCGCAGGTCCGCGGGCAGGGGAGCGTGGAGGCGCCGGTGGGGGCCACCCGGCAGGCGGACCCGGGCCACCACCCAGACCAGGACCGCGAGCTCGAAGGTGGTGGCCAGGGTGGTCACCAGCGCCGAGCCGGCCGCCCCCATGGCCGGGACCCGGCGCAAGGGCCCCGTCCAGGCGGGGAGCCCGTGGCCGCCGAAGACGAAGAGCAGGTCCCCGAGCAGGTTGAGGACGTTGGCGCCGAGGACGACCCAGAGCAGCCAGCGGGCGTGGCCCACCGCCTGGAGGTAGGAGCGCGCGGCGAAGAAGAGCAGCAAGGGGGCGAGCCCGGGGAGGCGCCAGAGCATGAAGCGGGTGGCGCTCTCGGCCACCTGGGGCGGGATGCCGAGCGGCACCAGGACCCGGGTGGCGGCGAGGATGGGCACCGCCAGGAGGACCGAGGCGGCCAGCGCCGTGTACACGGCCTGCCAGTAGAGGCGCCGGGCGCGGACCGGGTCGCGGGCCCCGACCGCCTGGGAGATGAGCGGATCCGCCCCGATGAGGACGCCGATGCCGAGGAAGGCGATGGCGAAGAAGATGCCGTTGCCCAGGCCCACCCCGGCGAGCTGCACCGCTCCGGTGCGGCCGACCACGGCCGTGTCCACCGTGCCCATGGCCGCGTGCCCGGCCTGGGCCAGGGCGAGCGGCAGGGCGAGGCGCACGAGCTGGCGGAGCTCGCCCTGGTCGCCGGAGGGTGGGGTGGACGGAGCGGACATGGCCGGGGCCCGGGGCTTCTCGCACATTCGGCCGGGCGCGGGCGAGAGCACGGCCACTCCCTTGACCCAGCCCCCCGGGGCCGTTTGACTCCCCCGCGACTTGAATCCCGGGTGTGGCCCGTCGGAGAGTGGCGCTCCCCGGGATGCAGGCCGCGCCTCGCCTCGACTTCTTCTACGAGCTCGCCAGCCCCTATGCCTGCCTGTCCGCGCTGCGCATCCGGGAGGCGGCCTCCGCCGCCGGAGTGAGCGTGCGCTGGCGGCCCTTCCTCCTCGGACCCATCTTCAAGGCCGAGGGACTGGCCCAGACGCCGATGCGCGTCTTTCCGCTGCGCGGCGCGTACATGATGCGCGACGTCCCGCGCCGGGCGCGCCGCTACGGCTTCACCCTCAGCGTGCCGCCGGACTTCCCGCGCAATCCACTCCACGCGGCCCGGGTGGCGCTGGTGGCGCTCGCTGGGGGCTGGGGCGAGGACTTCAGCCGGGCCCTGTACCGGGCGGAGTTCCAGGAGGGGCGGGACATCGGCCAGCTCGAGGAGGTGGCCCGGGTGGTGGAGGCGATGGGCCGGCCGGTGGAGCACGTCCTCGCCGCGGCCCGGGCGCCCGAGGCCAGGGCTGCCCTCCGTGCCGAGACCGAGGCGGCGATGGCCGCGGGGATCTTCGGCGCCCCGAGCTTCCTCGTCGACGGCGAGCTCTTCTGGGGGGACGATCGCCTCGAGGACGCGCTGGACTGGGCCGCCGGGCGCCGGTAGAAGACAAGACCCCGTCCTTTCCAAGCTGCGCTCGAGAGGGGTCCAGAGATGCGAACGCTCCTGGCAGCCACCGCTGCCGCCGCCGTCCTCTTGGGCGCCGGCTGCGAAAAGAAGTCCGCCACCGCCCCGGCCGGACCGGCGGCTGCCCCGGCTCCGGCCCCCGCCCCGTCCGCCGGGAACACCGTGCTCATCGGCGAGGTCTTCTCCCTCACCGGGGACAAGGCGACCTTCGGCATCAGCAGCCGGAACGGCATCGAGATGGCGGTGAAGGAGGCCAACGCGGCCGGGGGGGTGAAGGGCAAGAAGATCGAGACGCGGGTCTACGACGACCAGGGCAAGCCCGAGGAGGCGGCCAATGCCACCACCCGGCTGGTGAACCAGGACCAGGTGGTCCTCGTCCTCGGCGAGGTGGCGAGCAGCAATTCCATCGCCATGGCCCACGTCGCCCAGCCGGCGCAGGTCCCGATGATCACCCCCACCTCGACCAACCCCAAGGTGACCGAGGTCGGCGACTACATCTTCCGGGTGTGCTTCATCGACCCGTTCCAGGGCTTCGTCATGGCCAAGTTCGCCCGCGACAACCTGAAGCTGAACAAGGTGGCCGTGCTCCGCGACCTCAGGTCGGACTACTCCACCGGCCTCACCGACGTGTTCACCCGCAAGTTCACCGAGATGGGCGGGAAGATCGTCGCCGTGGAGACCTACAACCAGGGCGACAGCGATTTCCGCGGGCAGCTCACGGCCATCAAGCGCGCCGGCCCGGACGGCATCTACATCCCCGGCTACTACAACGAGGTCGGCGTCATCGCCAAGCAGGCGCGGGAGCTGGGGCTCACCGTTCCCCTCATGGGGGGCGACGGCTGGGACAGCGAGAAGCTCTTCGAGCTCGGGGGGAGCGCGGTGGAGGGCCACTACCTGAGCAACCACTACAGCGCCGACGACCCCTCCCCGCGGGTACGGAAGTTCGTCGCCGACTACAAGGCGGCCTACGGCAGCGTCCCCGACGCGCTGGCCACCATCGCCTACGATGCAGCCGGCGTGGCCATCGCCGCCATGCGCCGGGCGCCGGACCTCTCCCGGAAGTCGATCCGCGACGCCATCGCCCAGACCAAGGACTACCCGGGGGTGGGGGGCAGCGTCACCCTGGACGAGCGGAGGAACGCGGTGAAGCCGGCGGTGGTGCTCAAGGTCGGGAAGGGCAAGTTCGACTACGTGACGACCATCAATCCCTGATGGGAGAGTTCGTCCAGCACCTGATCAACGGCCTGGCGGCGGGCACCATCTACGCCCTGGTCGCCCTCGGCTACACCATGGTCTACGGGGTGCTGAAGCTCATCAACTTCGCCCACGGCGACGTGATGATGGTGGGCACCTTCTTCGCCTACGCCGTGGCCCGCGGCCTCGGCCGTCCGGCCAACACCTCCTTCCTCGGGGTGACGGTCATCTTCCTCGTGGCCATGGCCGGCTGCGCGCTGCTCGGGCTGGTCATCGAGCGGTTCGCCTACCGCCCCTTGCGCGAGAAGCCCCGGCTGACGGCGCTGATCACCGCCATCGGGATCTCCTTCACCCTCTCCTACGGCTTCCAGCTCGACTTCGGGCCGCTGCCCGGGGCGGCGCCCCGAGCCTTCCCGGAGATCATCCCGCCCCGCGAGTGGCTCATCCTCGGGGACCGGGCGGTGGTCATCTGGAACTGGCAGGTCATCTCCCTGGGCATCGCGCTCCTGCTCATGGTCGCGCTGCAGAGCCTGGTCTACCGGACGCGGTTCGGCCGGGCGATGCGGGCCGTGTCCTTCGACCACCGGACGGCGGCGCTGATGGGGATCCCGGTGGACCGGGTCATCGCTCTGACCTTCATGCTCGGCAGCGCGCTGGCCGCCGGGGCGGGAATCCTCTTCGCGCTCAAGGACACCGTGGTCCAGCCGCTGATGGGGCTCTACGTGGGCCTGAAGGCCTTCGTCGCCGCCGTCATCGGCGGCATCGGCAACGTGCCCGGCGCGGTGGTGGGAGGGCTCCTCCTGGGCCTGGTGGAGGAGTTCGTCGTCGGGTACTCGGCCAGCAGCTGGCGCGACGCGGTGGCCTTCAGCTTCCTGATCCTCGTCCTCCTGGTGCGGCCCTCCGGCCTGTTCGGCCGCGCCACGGCCGAGAAGGTCTAGCCCCCGGATGGCGTCCATCCCTGCCCCGCTGCGCGGTGTCCTCCCGGTCCTGCTGGCGCTGGTCGTCCTCGCCGGGCTGCAGCTCTTCGTCGGCGATCTGCCCTTCTTCGTCTACGTCTCCTCGCTGGTGGGGGTGAACATCATCCTCGCCGTGTCGCTGAACATCGTGAACGGCATGACCGGCCAGTTCTCCATCGGGCACGCCGGCTTCATGGCCGTGGGCGCCTACGTCGGCGGGAAGCTGGCGCTGGAGATGAAGGACCTGGCCATCGCCGGGCTCCCCTCGGCCGCCTCGGACCAGCTCCAGCTCCTGGCCTCGCTCGCGGTGGGCGGGGCGGCGGCCGCCCTGGCCGGCTTCCTCGTCGGCCTGCCCTCGCTCCGGCTGCGGGGCGACTACCTGGCCATCGTCACCCTGGGCTTCGGGGAGATGATCCGGGTCATCGTCTCCAACCTCGAGGTGTTCGGCCGGGCCCTGGGTCTGTCCGGCATCCCGCAGACGAGCAGCTTCATGATGATCTGGGCCTGGGTGTTCCTGGTGGTGCTGGTCGCCCGGCGCATCCAGGACAGCGCCCACGGCCGCTCGCTCCTCGCCATCCGCGAGGACGAGGTGGCGGCCGAGGCGATGGGGGTGGACACCACCGGCTACAAGGTCCGCGCCTTCGTCATCTCCTCCTTCTTCGCCGGCGTGGCCGGGGCGCTCTTCGCGCACTTCGTCCCGATCATCAACCCCGGCTCCTTCACCTTCGTGAAGAGCATCGAGGTGGTGACCATGGTCGTGGCCGGGGGGCTGGGCAGCATCACCGGCTCCATCGTCGCCGCGGTGGTGCTCACCCTCCTGCCCGAGGTCCTCCGCAGCCTCTTCCTCCAGGTCGGGGGCCTGGAGGGCGGGGCGGCGCTGGCGCAGAAGGTGGACCAGATCCGGATGCCGGTCTACGGGCTGCTCCTGGTCATCCTCATGCTCGCCCGCCCCCAGGGCCTCTTCGGGAGCCGGGAGTTCTGGGACGCGCTCCCCCGCTGGTGGACGCGCTTCCGGAGGGCCGCGCCATGACCGCGCCCCTGCTCGAGGCGCAAGGGGTGGGCATCCACTTCGGAGGCCTGAAGGCCCTCTCCGGGTTCGACCTCAGCATCGGGCAGGGCGACCTCAAGGGGCTCATCGGCCCCAACGGGGCGGGCAAGACCACCGCCTTCAACGTCCTCACCGGAGTCTACCTGCCCAGCGCCGGGACGGTCCGGGTGATGGGCGAGGTGGTCAACGGGATGAAGCCGCACCAAATCAACCGGCGGGGGCTGGCGCGGACGTTCCAGAACATCCGGCTCTTCAAGTCGCTCACCGCGCTGGACAACGTGCGGGTGGCCTGCCTGGCCGATTCCTACCCGGTCTTCTCGCGCCGGCGGCTGGACGGGGCCCGGCGCGGCTCGACCGGGCGGTTCGGCCTCCCGGCGGCCATGGCCGCGCTGAACAACTACGTCGACTGGTGGCGGGCGCTCCTCCTCACCCCCGGGTTCCAGGAGGAGGAACGCGAGCTGACCCGCCGCGCCGACGGGTTCCTGGAGGTGATGGGCCTCCACCACCGCCGTGACGAGGAGGCGCGCAACCTGCCCTACGGGGAGCAGCGGCGCCTGGAGATCGCCCGGGCGCTGGCCACCGGCCCCCGGGTGCTGCTCCTCGACGAGCCGGCGGCGGGGATGAACACCCGGGAGAAGTCGGACCTCATGGTCCTCATCCGCGAGCTCCGGACGCGCTTCGCGCTCGGCATCCTGGTCATCGAGCACGACATGAAGCTGGTGATGGGCATCTGCGAGGACATCACCGTGCTCGACTACGGCGAGACCATCGCCCGGGGAGCCCCGGAGCGCGTGCGCAGCGACCCGAAGGTCATCGAGGCCTACCTCGGCGACAGCTACCTGGCGGCGCACGGGATGAGCGTTCCGGGGGCGGGCCGATGAGCCCGGCCGCGTCCGCCCCGGCCGAGCGCCCGGCGCGGGAGCCGATCCTCGAGGTCGAGGACCTCCACGTCAGCTACGGGGCGATCACCGCCCTGCGCGGCATCTCCCTCCGGGTGGGCAGGGGCGAGGTGGTGGCGCTCATCGGGGCCAACGGGGCCGGCAAGACGACCACGCTTCGGGCGGTGTCGGGGATGCTCCGTCCCCGCTCGGGGCGGATCCGGCTCGAGGGGCGGGAGGTGCAGGGGATGAGGGCCCACCTCCTCGTCCCGCGCGGAATGGCCCATGCGCCGGAGGGGCGCGGGATCTTCCTCAACCTCACCGTGGAGGAGAACCTCGACCTCGGGGCCTACCTCCGCCGCGACCGCGCCGCGGTGGCCGAGGACCGGGCCTACGTGTTCGGGCTCTTCCCCCGGCTGGGCGAGCGCCGCCGTCAGGTGGGCGGGACGCTCTCCGGAGGCGAGCAGCAGATGCTAGCCATCAGCCGGGCGCTGATGAGCCGGCCCCGGCTGCTCCTCCTCGACGAGCCCTCGCTCGGGCTGGCTCCCCAGGTGGTGGAGACCATCTTTCGCATCCTCCGCGAGGTGAACGGCCGCGGCGTGTCCATCCTGCTCGTCGAGCAGAACGCCCACCTCGCGCTCAGCCTCGCCCACCACGGCTACGTGCTCGAGACCGGGGAGGTGGTCATGGAGGGCGCCGGGCAGACCCTGCTCGCCAGCCCCGAGGTCCGGCGGGCCTACCTCGGCGAGTAGATGCGAGAAGGCCCACGCTCTGGCCCCGGCGGGCCGGAGCGGATGCTCCGGCGCCGGGGCAGAGGCGTGGGCCGCTCGGGAGCAGCCCGGGAGGGGGATGGGCGCTCCGCTGATTCCGGACGTCGCCGTCCGGAGCAGCCTCAGTTGGACTTGATGGTGATGGTCTTCGGCTTGGCCTCGGCGCGCTTGGGCACGAAGATGCGGAGCACGCCGTTCTTCGTCTCGGCGGTCACCTTCTCCGGGTCCACGTTGGCCGGGAGGGTGAAGCTCCGCGCGAACGTCCCGTAGGAGCGCTCGATGCGGTGGTAGTTGTCGCGCTTGTCCTCGCGCTCGAGCTTCCGCTCGCCGCGGACGGTGAGCACGCCGTCCTCCAGGTTGACCTGCACGTCCTTCGGATCCACCTCGGGAACCTCGAACTTGAAGGTCAGGCCCTCGGCGTCCTCGAAGACGTCCACCATCGGCGCCCAGCCGAAGGACTCCGTCCCGCGGCCGGTGACGCCACGGTCATCGAAGAGCCGGTTCAGGTCGTTCTGCAGCCGGGACAGCTCCCGGAAGGGGTCCCAGCGGGTCAATGTTGCCATGTTCAGTTCTCCTCCTTGCTTTCGCCCAGAAAACCTAAGGCGGGAGTCGGAGCCGTCAAGCCGCGTCCGCCCCGGACGCCGGAAACCCTCGGCCGGACGCCGCCTTGGTGGGCCGCCGACCTCAGGTCGAACGCGGGCCCCCGAGCGCGAACTGGGCCACCTCGGTGTGGACCGCGCCGCCGGAGCGGAGCTGGCTCTCGAAGAGCACCAGGTGCCTGAGCGGAAAGGGCCCGAGGTCCAGGTCCTCGAGAACCGCCCGGCACCGGGCGAGCGTCGCGTCCCCCTGGCGGAGGCGGGTGCGCGCCACGGTGAGGTGGGGGTGGAAGGGCCGGTCCGCGTCGCCTCCCGTGCCCAGCTCCGGGGCGAGCGCGGCACGCACGTCGTCGGCGAGCGAGGCGAGCCCGGCTCGGTCCCCCCCGACCTCGGCGAAGAGAACGGTCGGCCGGCGCGGGCGCCCGAAGCAGCCGGCCCCTCGCACCGCCAGCGCCAGCGCCGGGTGACGCGCGGCCACCGGGCCAAGGCGCTCCACCACCGAGGCGACGCTCGTCTCGGGCACCTCCCCGAGGAAGGCCAGGGTGAAGTGCAGCTGGCCGGGGTGGACCCAGCGCACCTGGGGCGCAGCCCGGCGGAGCGGCGCCAGCCGGGCAAGCAGGGTGCTCTCGAGTTGCTCGGGCAAGGGCCCGGCGAGGAAGAGGCGCAAGGGCTGGACCCTTTCCTGGGCTCGCCCGAAGGAGCTGAGTACGCCTCCGGGTCCCTCCTCAAGGGGCCAGGGGTGCGCCCCTTCTCGCTTCTGTTAGGGTCGTCGCCCGCCGGTGCCCGTCCTCGACGTCTCTGGAATCGCGAAGCGCTACGGGCCGATCCAGGCGGTGGGCGGAATCTCGTTCCAGGTCCACGCCGGCGAGCTGGTGGGGCTGCTCGGCCCCAACGGTGCGGGCAAGAGCACGGCGCTCCGGACCATCGCCGGGCTGGTCCACCCGGACGCGGGCTCGGTGTCCATCGGCGGTTGCGACGTCGGCTCCCGCCGGCCCGAGGCGCTGGCCGGGGCCGGCTTCCTCATCGAGGGGCCCGGCCTTCCCGGGGAGCTCACCGCGCTCCGAGCGCTGGCCTGGGTGGCCCTGCTCGGGCGCCGCCCCGTGGACCGGGGCGGCTGGCGGGAGGTCCTCGCCCGGGTGGGCCTCGCCGAGGCGGGGAACCGGCGGGTCCGAGAGCTCTCCCTGGGGATGAGGCAGCGGCTGGCCATCGCCGCCGCCCTGCTCGACCGTCCGGCCCTGCTCGTGCTCGACGAGCCGATGAACGGGCTCGACCCCCCCGGTGTCCGCGACGTCGGGGAGCTGCTCCGGACGCTGGCGCGCGAGGGCACGGCGCTGCTCGTCTCCAGCCATCTCCTCGACGAGGTCGAGCGGACGGCCAGCCGGGTGCTGGTCATGGCCGGCGGACGGCTGGTGGCCGAGCAGCCGGTGGACGGCGCCCACGCCGGGGCGCTGCGCGAGCTCTTCTTCTCGGTCACCGGAGGGGTGGAGTGAGCTCGGCCTCCCGCGCACTTCGGGCCGAGGCGCTCCGGCTCTCCGGCGGCCGACTCCCCTGGATGGTCCCGCTGGCGGCCGGTCTGGGCGGGACCTATGCCTGGGGGCTGGGAGCCGCGGCCGAGCGGGGCCTGTTCGGGTCCCCGGGTGGCTTCTACGTCGCCGCCGCCTCGGCCTCGGGCGCCGCCGACACCTGCGCCGCCGTGGGGGCGCTGCTCGCGGCCAGCGCCGTGGGTGGGGACTTCGCCTCCGGGGTAGCGCGCACGGCGCTGAGCCGGCCGGTGCGGCGAGGAACCTGGCTCCTGGCGCGCATCGCCGCGCTCGCGGGCGCGCTCGCGCTCCTGGATGTCTCCGCCTGCGCCGGGGCGATGGCAGCGGGTGGGCTGAGGTTCGGGCTCGGCGCCGTCGCCGAGGGCGGCTACGTGCTCGCCTCGGCGCGCCTGCTCCTGGTCCAGCTCGCGGTGGCGATGCTCCCCGCCCTGGTCGGGGTGGTGCTGGCGGTGTGCCTGGGCGGCCTGCTCGGTGCCCTCCTCGGCCGGCCGGGGCCGGCGGTGGTGTCCACGGTGCTCCTCGCCGCGGCGCTGCTCGCCCTGGCCCGCTGGCCGCAGGTGGAGCCGCTCCTTCCCACCGCGCACCTCACCGCGGCCCTGGAACGGGTCGTTCAGCTCTCCCAGGGACTGGCCACCCTGCATGCCAGCGACGTCGCTCCCCGGGACCTGCTCGTCCTCGGCGCCTGGCTCCTCGGGGCCGTCGCCCTGGTCCTTCCCTGGCTCGGGCGGAAGGACATCGTCGCGTGAGGCACACCGGCGCGCTGCTCCTCCTGCTCGCCGGCTGGCCCGCCGGGGCCGCCGACCCCCAGCGCTTCGAGCCGAAGAAGCTGATGGTGCTCGGCGACGTGGTGGTGGTCACCGCGGCGGACCTCGACGGGGACGGGAAGCTGGACATCGTCGCCGGGTACACCACCGGGGTGATGCCCAACCTCAAGCGGTCGCTGGCCGTCTTCTGGAACCGGGACGGCGTGTTCGGCACCGCTCCCGACCTGGCGCTGGGCCTCGACGACGTGGAGGCCTTCGGCTTCGACCTGGCCGACATCGACGGCCAGCCGGGCGACGAGCTGCTCCTCTTCACCCCGAAGGGGGTGCTCGCCCGCAGCTTTCGCGGCCGCGCCGCCGGCCCGCCGGTGACGCTGCTCGAGCAGACCACCGCCTTTCCCCGTCCGGCGCCGGGGGCCATGCCCCGCCTCCGCCTGGTGCAGGACGTGAGCGGCCCGGGGAGCCACGAGCTGCTCGTCCCCGGGCCGAGGAACCTCACCGTCTACCGGAAGCAGGGCGCGCCGGGCTACGTGCGGGCGTCGGACCTGGCGCTCGACGTCCAGGCCGGATGGAGCTCCCTGGACCAGCTGCGCCGCCTGGATCGCGTCCGGAGCCGCTCGGTGCCGAACTTCCGCATCTCCGCCGCCTACCCGTCCATCTACATCGCCGACGTGGACGGCGACGGGCTGAACGACCTGGTGGCCACGCTCGAGGACCGCATCGCCATCTACCGCCAGTCGCCCGGCCTGTCCTTTCCCACGGCGCCCTCGATGACCCGCGACTTCGCCGTGCGCACGCCGGAGGAGCTGAAGGAGGCCGGGACGCAGGCCTCGGTGACGGTGGCCGACGTGGACGGGGACGGGGTGGCGGACCTGGTGGTGCGGAAGCTGGTCGCTCGCGGGCTGGCCTCGGTGACCACCACCACCTACGTCTTCTTCGGACGGAAGGGGGGAAGCTATCCGGAGGTCCCGGATCAGATCCTCAAGGGCGAGGGGGCGACCGGGACGGACGTGGAGCTCTTCGACGTCACCGGCGACGGGCGGCCGGACCTGGTAGTCCCCTCGGTGAACATCGGCATCTTCGCCATCGTGAAGATCCTCCTCAACCGCACGCTGAGCATCAACTTCCAGGTCTTCCCCTTCCTGCCGGAGAAGCGCCGCTTCGCCGACCGGCCCGCCGCGGAGCGAGAGCTGAGCTTCAAGCTCAACCTCTCCGGCGCCGCGGACATCCAGGCCATCGACATGTTCGGCGACTACAACGGGGACCGGCGCGTCGACCTGGCCTTCGGCACCGGGGACGACGAGCTGTCCATCTTCCTGGGAGGGCGGGGGACGCTCTTCGCCGACAGCGCCTCGGCGCAGATCCCGGTGCGGGCGGTGGGCCGGGTCGAATCGGTGGACCTGGACGGCAAGGGGAGGAGCGACATGCTCCTCTACTACCCGGCGACCCAGGGGCACCGGGGCGAGGTGATGCTCCTCAAGAACGTCGGTCCCTGGTAGCGAAGGGCTGCCATGCACGACCTCAACGTCCTGACCACCTTCACCGGAGGTCTGGTGGCGGCCCTGGTGCTGGGCTTCCTCGTCCAGCGCCTCGGCCTGTCCCCGATCATCGGCTATCTCCTCGCCGGCATCGCGGTGGGCCCCTTCACGCCGGGCTTCGTCGCCGATCGCCACGTCGCCGAGCAGTTCGCCGAGATCGGAATCATCCTCCTGCTCTTCGGCATCGGACTGCGCTTCCACCTCCAGGAGCTGTTCGCCGTGTGGCGGGTCGCCCTCCCCGGAGCCCTCTTCCAGAGCGCCCTGTCCACCACCGCCCTGGCGCTTCTCCTCCGCGCCCTGGGCTGGAGCTGGAGCTCGGGGGTGGTCCTCGGGCTGGCCATCTCCGTGGCCAGCACGGTGATCATGGCCCTCGTTCTGGCCGAGCGGCGCGACCTCCACACCCCCATCGGGCACATCGCCATCGGCTGGACGGTCGTCGAGGACCTGCTCACCGTGACCATCCTCCTCCTCCTGCCGATGATCCTCGGCCCGCCGGAGGCCGGAGGCCGCGGCCCGGCCGCCGCGCTGGGCCTGGCCGGTGTCAAGCTCGTCGGCCTGGTGGGCGTGGTGATGGTGCTCGGGCGCTGGGTGGTCCCCTGGGCGCTCGGCCGCATCGAGGCCACGCGTTCCCGCGAGCTCTTCACCCTCGCCGTCCTGGCCCTGGCGCTGGGCATCGCGGTGGGCTCGGCCTGGATCTTCGGGGTCTCCATGGCGCTGGGAGCCTTCCTCGCCGGGCTGGCGGTGGGCCGCTCGGAGTTCGCCGCCCGGGCGGCCAACGACGCCCTGCCCATGCGCGATGCCTTCGCCGTGCTCTTCTTCGTCTCGGTGGGGATGCTCTGCGACCCGCGGAGCCTGCTCCGGGCCCCGCTCGTGCTCGGCGCGGTCCTCCTCGTGGTGCTGGTCGGCAAGCCGCTGTCGGCCATCCTCGTGGTCCGCGCGCTCGGGCGGCCGATGAACGTCGCGCTTCCGGTGGGGGCCGCCCTGGCGCAGATCGGGGAGTTCAGCTTCATCCTCGGCGTGGTCGCCCGTGAGCTCGGGGTCCTCGGCGAGCCGGGCTGGAATGCGCTGGTCGCGGCCTCCATCCTCTCCATCGCGGCCAACCCGACCCTCTACCGTCTCGCCCGCCGCGCCGGCGGGACCAGGGCCGGGCTGGCGCCCCTCGCCGGCGAGCCCCCGCCGGTCGACCCGCGGCGGTGCGTCCTGGTCGGCTACGGGCCGGTGGGGATGACCCTGCACCACATCCTCCTCGGATACGGGGAGCTGGTGACGGTGGTCGATCTCAACCTCGACACCGTCCGCCGGCTGCGGGAGGAGGGCCACGAGGCGGTGTACGGGGACGTGCTTCGGCCCGGAACCCTCGAGGACGCCGGCATCCACCGCGCCGGGAGCCTCATCCTCAGCGCCGAGGTGGAGGACGGCGCGGAGATCGTTCGTCAGGCACGGAGCGTCAACCCCACGCTGCGCATCCTGGCGCGCTGTTCCCACCTCCGCGACGCGCCGGCGCTGCGGCGGGCCGGCGCCACGGTGGTCGCCGGAGAGGCGGAGGTGGCGGTGGCGCTGGCCGAGGAGGTGATGGCCGAGCGTGCCCGGCTGGAGGGGCGCGAGATTGCGCCCGCGGACGTCGCCGCGCGCCGGGCCAGCATCCGGGGCCGGCTCGACCAGGCGGCCCTGCCGCCGGGGTCAGCCACCTAGTAGGCCTTGCCGAACACCATCCGCCCGGGAGAGGGCTGGCCGCAGACCACGCACTTCCCGGGCTCCTGGGCAAGGTCGAAGGGGCGGTTGCGCGTGGTCACGCCGCCGGTCTGCTCCTTCACCTGGGCCTCGCAGGCGGGGCTCTCGCACCAGTGGGCGAGCAGGAAGCCGTCGTCGGCCCGGGTCACCATCTCCTGGAGGCTGTTGACCTCGAAGGTGTGGTCGTCACGGAACTTCTTGGCCCGGGCGAAGAGGTCGCCCTGCATGGCCTCGAGCATGGCGCGGGCGCGGTCCACCACCTGGTCGAGCGGGACGGCGACCTTGGCCCGGTCGTCTCGCCGGACGAGCACCGCCTGGCGCTGGGCCAGGTCCCTCGGCCCCAGCTCGACGCGGAGGCAGACCCCGGTGAGCTCGTGCTCGTAGTACCGGAAGCCGGGGCTCCGGGTCTCGTCGTCGTCGACCAGGACGGCCAGCCCGGCCCGGCGCAGGTCGCCGGCCAGCCCCTGAGCGCGCTCGACCACCGGCCCCCGCTCCTCGCCCTTGCCGATGACCACGATGGCCACGTGCGTGGCGGCCAGGCGCGGGGGAACGACCAGCCCGGAGTCGTCCGAATGGGTGAGGATGAGCCCGCCGATGAGCCGGGTAGAGACGCCCCACGACGTCTGCCAGACGTGGTGCTGCTGGCCGTCCCTCCCCTGGAACACGGTGTTGAAGGCCTTGGCGAAGTTCTGGCCCAGGTTGTGGCTCGTCCCCGCCTGGAGCGCTTTTTTGTCCTGCATCATCGCCTCGATGGAGTAGGTGCGCACCGCTCCGGCGAACTTCTCCGACTCGGACTTGCGCCCGGCGAGGACGGGCATGGCCATGTAGTCCTCGGCGAAGGTCCGGTACACGTCCAGCATCCGCCGCGTCTCGGCCTCCGCCTCCTCCTCGGTCTCGTGGCAGGTGTGCCCCTCCTGCCAGAGGAACTCGGTGGTCCGGAGGAAGAGCCGGGTGCGCATCTCCCAGCGAATGACGTTGGCCCACTGGTTCATGAGCAGTGGTAGATCCCGGTAGCTCTGGATCCACCGCGAGAACATCGAGTTGATGATCGTCTCGCTCGTGGGGCGGATGACGTAGGGCTCCTCGAGCTTCTTTCCTCCGGCGTGGGTGACCACCGCCAGCTGGGGGGCGAACCCCTCGACGTGCTCCGCCTCCTTGCGCAGGAAGCTCTCCGGGATGAGGAGCGGGAAGTAGGCGTTGCGGTGCCCGGTGTCCTTGAACATCCGGTCCAATGCGCGCTGCATGTTCTCCCAGAGCGCGTAGCCGTTGGGGCGGATGACCATGCACCCCTTGACGTCCGAGTAGTCGGCGAGCCGGGCCTTGAGGACCAGGTCCACGTACCACTCGGAAAATCCCTTCTCGCGCGGGAGCAGCTTGTCGGCCATCGGTTCCTCTGGCGAAGGGCGGTGCCTACGTCAGGGGACGGCGCGAAAGCAACCCTGCAGGCGGCGGCGTGACTGCCGGCGCGGCCCTCGGGACGCTGTTCGGCCTGGCGCTCGGCCTCCTCGGTCCGCGGGGAGGGCGGTGGCTGCTCGGCGGGGTGGCCGCAGCCGTCTCCACCGGGGTGGTCGCCGGGTGGGCGGCCACGCACGGCTGGAGCTTCCTGGCGGCGGCGCTCGGGTGGGTGGCCGGGGTGACCGCCTGGACCTGGCTCTCGGTGCGGCGTCCGCGGGTGGGTCTCGCGCCGGCGCTGCTCCTGGCGCTCGTCGCCGGACCGGGACCGCCGCTGGTCACCGGCGGGCGTCCGGGCGCCCTCGCTCTCGCCGTGGCGGCGGGCTCGCTCGCCCTCGCCGCGTGGGGCCTTCTTCGTCCCGCCCTCGGGCTCCGCCTGGCCTGCGCGGAGGCGGGCGCGCGGCTCGTGCTCTGGGCGCTCCCCGGAGAGCCGCCGGGCTGGCAGTGGCCGCTGCTCGCCCTGGGCCTCCTGGCAGCCGGGGGCTGGGTGTCCCCGCGCATCGACCTCCGGCGGCGGCTCGGGGAGGATGCCCGGCGCATCGCGGTTGGAGCCGGCGCGCTGGCCATGGTCTCCGCGGCGGCGGTGGCCCTCCTCACGCCCGAGCTGCCGCCGCCGATGGCGGGGAGCCGGCTCGAGCAGCTCGCCCGGCGCGCCCCCCGGGGAGGCTACCTGTGGCCCGTGCCCTCGGAGGCCATCACCTGGGAGGAGAGCGCGGGGTTCCGGAGCTGGGACAACCTGGACCTGCGCTACCTGACCGGGACGGCCGATCGCGGCCTCCGCCGCACCTCCGGGTCCTCGGCGTGGCTCGGCCGCTTCGCCCTGGGGAGCGAGGTGGCGGCGATGCGGAGGGTCAAGCAGCCGGACGAGCTGGCCGACCTCTCCGCTGCCGCCAGGGCCATCGTGGCCGCCGTCCGGGCGACCGCCCCCGGCCGGATGCCGGGCGTCAGCGAGCGGGCCGTCGCCGAGTCGGTGCGGCGCAACGCCCGGGCGGCGGGCTGCACCGAGGACAGCTTTCCCCCGGTGGTGGCAGCCGGTGCGCGGGCCGCCTTCATGCACGCTTCGCCCACCGCCGCCCCGCTCGTCGCCGGCGAGATGGTGGTCGTGGATGTCGGCTGCTCGGTGAATCACTACGCCAGCGACTTCACCCGGACCTTTCCCATCGGGGGCCGGTTCCTCCCCGAGGCGCGCCGCCTCTACCAGGCCGTCTATGCCGCTCAGCAGGCGGCGCTGGCCGCCTGTCGCCCCGGGGCCGTGCTCTCCGGGAAGGCCCCCGGGGGGTCTCCCTCCCTGGACGACATCGCCCATCGGGTGCTCCAGGAGCGGCTCGGGGAGCGGGGTTACGCGCACGGGCTCGGGCATGGCGTGGGGCTCTTCGTCCACGATGGCGGAACGCGAGGGCCCCTGGTGGAGGGGATGGTCCTCACCCTCGAGCCCGGGCTCTACCTCCGCGACCGGCTGGGGATCCGCATCGAGGACACCTACCGGGTCACCGCCACCGGCTGCGAGCCGCTGACGGTGGGGCTGCCGGCCGATCCGGATTCCGTGGAGGCCTTCCTCGCCGGTGAGCCGACGCCCGCCGGCAGGTCGCCGAGTGTGCGCCTGACACCCACGCACCCGGCCGATTAACCTCCCGGGGACAGCGACCATGGCGCGTCCTCGCATCCTCGTCGTCGACGACAACGTCGAGTTGCTCTCGCTCCTCACGCATCTCTTCGAAGACGGGGGCTACGAGGTCCTCGCCGCCTCGAAGGGGAAGCAGGCGCTGGAGCTGGCGCGGGCCCAGCCCCCGGCCTTGGCCCTGCTCGACATTCTCCTCCCCGACGTCATGGGCTACGCGGTGGCCGAGGCGCTGCGCAAGGACCATCCGCGTGTTCCGGTGGTGTTCGTCACCGGCGTGTTCAAGGGCGCCAAGCACGCCGCGGAAAGCCGGGGCAAGCACGGCGCCGCCGCCTACTTCGAGAAGCCCTTCGAGGCGAGGAAGCTGCTCGAGACGGTGATGCAGCTGGTGCCGCCCGGGGCGCCCCAGCCGGCCCCCGCGGAGGAATTCGAGGTCGAGCTGGACATCGACATCGAGGAGGACGACCCCGAGGACACCATGGAGCTGAGCGGGCGGGTCCAGGTCAGCGGCGCGAGCGGGCCGGTGGAGCTCACCGGCGACGCCCTCCGCGCCTCCCCCATCCGCCGGGGCGCCGACCCCGGGGCACGCCGGCCACCCGCCGCCCAGCGGGCCACTCCGCCCGGCCTCAAGCTCCGGCGCGGCGAGCTCCGGGACAACGTCCCCTCGCTCATCTCCGCCTTCTTCCTCTCCGGCGAGACGGGGGAGCTGGGCGTCCAGAAGGGAGCGGTGAAGAAGGTCGTCTTCTTCGAGGAGGGCCAGCCGGTCTTCGCCCTCTCCAATCTGCTCGCCGACCGGTTCGGCCAGTTCCTGGTCCGCACCGGGCGCATTCGCCCCAACCAGCTGGCCGACGCCGCCCAGGTGGCGCAGACCACCGGCCGCCGGACCGGCGACGTGCTCGTCGAGCGCGGGCTGCTCACCGATGCGGACCGCGTCTACTACCTCGGACAGCAGGTCAAGGCGATCATCTACTCCCTCTTCGCATGGGAGGAGGGGAGCTACGTGATGAGCTTCGGGGGACGGGCGCGCCAGGAGTTCGTCAAGCTCGACGTCCACCCGGCGACGCTCATCGCCCGGGGGATGAAGAAGCTCTACAAGCCGGAGCGCGTGCGGCGCCTGCTCGCCCTGGAGGACCGGCTCGCCCCCTCCCGTCAGACCATCTACCCGCTGGGGGACGTCGCCCTGGAGCGATGGGAGACGGAGCTGCTCGCCGCCGCCGACGGGAGCCGGACGGTGGCCGAGCTGGTGGCGCAGACCCACCGCCCGGAGGGCTCGGTGCAGCTCAGCCTGGCGGTGATGCTCGCGCTCCAGCTCCTCGAGAAGCGCTAGCGCCGCGGATCAGGCCGCCCTGGGGATGGCGGCTCGCACCGTGCCCCCGAAGATGAGGCGGCTCACCCCGCTCCAGATCATGCTCACCCCGAGGAAGGCGGCGAGGATGGCCACCGAGTTGTTCGGCCACTTGGCGAGGATGAAGAGGGCCAGCGCCAGGGTGACGATGGCGTCGAAGAGCCACAGCCCCCAGCCGGGCGCGGGACGGACGCGGAAGGCGACGATGACCAGGAGGATCGCCTCGGCGAGGAGGATGGAGCCGAGCATGAGGGTGAGGACGGCCAGCCCCGGGATGGGGTTCATCAGGAGGTAGGCGCCGGCGACGACATAGAGGAGGGCGAGGAGCAGCTCCCAGATGAAGCCGCGCGCCCCCTCCTTGCTCTTGAAGGCGTAGATGGCCTGCGCCACCCCGGCGAAGATCATCGCCCAGCCGGCGAAGAGGGTGATGGTCAGCGCGGCGATGAAGGGCGCGGAGATGGCCAGGATGCCGGCGAGGATCAACAGCACGCCGGCGGCCATCGTCCAGCCAGCATGCGAGCGAACTTCCTGA
>DASPUU010000191.1:0-3053 GCA_035622755.1 Myxococcaceae bacterium | reverse complement strand
GGGGATGGCCTGCATCCGCACCGGGCAGAAGGGATGGTCCGGGTCAACGAGGCAGAGGTAGTAGGGCGAGATCCCGAGGCGAAACAGCTCGGCCGTGTCCCGGCACCCGGCCCGCTCGGCGCCGGTGAGCGGGACGAGCCGTTCCAGCTCGGCCAGGCTCCGGACGGCGTGGCGCATCTGCCACCGCCAGTCGCTCCACTGCTCGGGCGTGGCCTCGGGGAAGAGCGCGCGCCGCCGCTCCTCGGGCGCATGGGCGGAGGTGGTCACGGGCTCGGCCGGGCGGCTCAGGAGGTGGCCACCTGCTCCCGCCACCAGGACTGGCCGGACTCGGGCAAGGTGTAGATGGGATCGTAGTACTCGTAGCGCCGGGAGAGGGCGGCCGGGTCCTCGCGCTCGATGCCGGTGCGGTAGTTCTTCGTCCAGTAGCTGATGCCGCGCTCGCGATCGTACTCGGCCACCTGGTGGACCCACCGCTTCCCGACGAAGGGCACGTCGCAGACGATGCGCGGGGTGGCGAAGCCGGGCAGGTAGCCCATGATGTCGTGCTGGAGCTTCTGGGCCTCGGCCACCGAGACGCGCCAGTGCTCGGAGTTGGGGATCATGTCGCACATGTAGAAGTAGTACGGAAGGATGTGCGCCCTGTCTTGCAGCGTGAAGCAGAGCTCGAGCAGGTCGTTGGCGGTGGCGTTCACCCCGCGCAGGAGCACCCCCTGGTTGCGGATGTCGCGAAAGCCCATCGCCAGCAGGGCGTCCGCGGCCCGGGTGACGAGCGGGGTGAGCTGGCGGGCATTGTTGACGTGGGTGTGGAGCGCGAGCTGGACGCCCTGGGCCCGGGCCTTCTTCGCCAGCCGCTCCAGCCCGGCCAGCACCGCGTCCTGGAGGAAGTGCTGGGGGATGCCCATGAAGCCCTTGGTGGCCAGGCGGATGTCCCGGATGTTGGGGATGTCGAGCAGCGCCGAGACGAAGGCCTCCAGCGTGCCGATGGGCAGGTTGGCCACGTCGCCGCCGGAGACGACCACGTCGCGCACGCCGGGGTGGCTCCGGAGGTAGTCGAGGATCTGCTCGTAGCGGGTCTTCTGCGGCACGACGAAGCGCTTCTTGTCCACCTGGGGCACGTCGTTGCCCACCAGGTCCATGCGGGTGCAGTGGCCGCAGTACTGGGGACAGGTGGAGAGGACCTCGGCCAGGACCTTGGTCGGGTAGCGGTGGGTGAGCCCCTCGACGACCCACATCTCCGCCTCGTGGAGGCTGTCGCGGCTGGCCCGGGGGTGGTTCGGCCAGTCCGTCCGCCGGTCGGCCAGCGCCGGGAGCATGTAGCGGCGAACCGGATCGGCCCACAGGTCGCCGACGTCCATGGTGTTGACCATCTGCGGGGTGACGAGGATGGACATCGTCGCCCGCTGGCGCTGGTCGCGGTCGATGCTCTCGAGGAGATCCTCGGGGAGCAGGTCCCCGAGCGTGGCCCTGAGCTCCCTGAGGTTCTTGACCGTGTGCTTGCGCTGCCAGACGGCGCTCTCCCAGTCGGCGCGGGAGACGCCGCGGTACCCCGGGATGCGCGTCCAGTCCGGCTCCTCGAAGGGTTGGCGGAGCGGATACTCGAAGGGCTGGGGGGCGGAGGCCTCGGCGGCGCCGTCGCCTCCGCGCACGTCCCGCGGCCGCCCGGCGGGCGGCGTGGCGCGAGGCACGGCGGGCTGGAGGGCGGCCTTGGGGTCCATTCGGGCTCCGGGGCGCCGCCGGGGCATCCCGGCGGCCGCGGCCTCTTACACTACTCCGGTTTGGCTGCCCACCCCGCGCACCCGTCTCCGCCCCGCTCCCCTCCGCGGTCAGCGACCCTTCTGGTAGGTGCCCATCAGCTCGCCCTGGGCGAGCACGTGCCCCTTCATCTTCTGCTCCACCTCGGCCTTCCCCACCCTGCCGAGATCGCCGAGCACCACGTCCAGGGCGTAGAGCTTGTTGACGTAGCGGTGCCGCCCGATGGGAGGACAGGGACCGCCGTAGCCCGTCCTCTTCCAGTCGTTGAGGCCCTGCCGCGTCCCCGGGGGAAGCGCGCCGCTCGCCACCGCCTCGGCAAGACCGGTCGTCGCCGGGGGCATGTCGTAGAGCACCCAGTGCACCCAGGTCATCTTCGGGGCGCTGGGGTCGGGAGCATCGGGGTCGTCGACGATGAGGACCAGACTCCTGGCGCCGGCCGGCACGCCGGACCAGCTCAGCGCGTAGGAGACGTCCGAACCCTCGCAGGTGTACTTCTTGGGAATCTCGCCGCCTGCCTTGAAGGCAGGCGAGGTCACGCTCAGCGCCATCGCCTCTCCTTTCGCCGCAGCCAAGCCGAGGACGACCAGGGCTCCGCCGATCCAAGGCCATCGCCGCCGCATGGTGTCGCCCACCTCGCGTCGAGGGGTTGAGGCCAGAGAGAATGCTCCGCGCCTCGGCCGGCCGACAACCCCTGGCCACCGGCCGGCCGGAAAGGCGACGGCCGGCGCCCCGCCAAGGGACACCGGCCGTCGAAAAAAGATCCGGCAGCGACCTACTCTCCCGCGCGGTTTCCCGCGGAGTACCATCGGCTCTGGAGGGCTTAACTTCCGTGTTCGAGATGGGAACGGGTGTGACCCCTCCGATGTAGCCACCGGAAAATCGTCACTGCACACGAAGGGCAAATCGTTCGAGATTCGAGATTGCTGAGCAGTGCCTCGACCGGCGTCTCGGGCGGGGGTTCCACACCCTCGCCGAGCCTCGACCTTGACCTCGAGTCCCTTACTCCCCGCGGGGGAGCATGCAAGAGACAGAGGTAAAGTAAGCCTCACGACCAATTAGTACCAGTTAGCTCAACGCGTTGCCGCGCTTACACACCTGGCCTATCGACGTTGTGGTCTACAACGGGTCTTCAGCGCCTTGCGGCGGGGATGCCTGTTCTTGAGGTCGGTTTCCCGCTTAGATGCTTTCAGCGGTTATCCAATCGGCACATGGCTACCCAGCGATGCCACTGGCGTGACAACTGGTACACCAGAGGTGCCTCCAACCCGGTCCTCTCGTACTAAGGTCAGATCCTCTCAAGC
>DASPUU010000190.1:0-10454 GCA_035622755.1 Myxococcaceae bacterium | reverse complement strand
GCTCCCCTCGGCCTCGGGGCGACGGGCGATCCTGCCTTCAACCGCATCCCCACCCTGCTCGGGCTCCCCTGCCTGAACCTGCCCGGCGCGGTGGGTCCGGCGGGGCTACCCCTCGGGCTCCAGCTCGTCGGGCCGGCGGCGGGCGACGCGACGCTGCTCGGCGTGGCCGCCTGGGTCGCCCGCCATCTGTGCTAGATGGCTCCCAGCCGCCGGGGGAGGACCATGAACCCAAGGGTCGTCGCGCTTCCTCTTCGCCTCACGCTCCTCGTGCTCCTGCTCGCCCTTCCCGCCGGGGCGAAGGAGGTGGTGAAGCTCGCCTTCATCGGTCCACTCACCGGCGGGAACTCGGCCATTGGCCTCGGGGGCCGGAATTCGGCCGATCTCGCGGTCAAGCTGCGAAACGCCGACACGGCGGCCAGGTACCAGTACGAGCTGGTCGTCCTCGACGACGAGTGCAAGCCGGACACCGGCGTCCAGGTGGCCACCAAGGCCGCCGCGGACCGGTCGATCATCGCCGGGGTCACCCACTACTGCTCGGTGGTGGCCATGGCCACGGTGGACACCTTTCACCGCCTCGCGCTTCCGACCGTCGTCTGGGGAGCGGTGCTGCCCGACATCACCTACAGCCACTCCTACAAGGAGATCCACCGGGTCAACGGGACGATGGTCAACCAGAACGAGACCGCCGCCAGGCTGATGCTGAAGCAGGGGTACCGGCGCTGGGTCGTCATCCACGACACCACCGATTACGGGAAGGGCCACAACAAGTACTTCACCCAGTTCGTCACCGCCGGCGGCGGCCAGATCCTGGGGACCTTCGGCGTCACCGCCGACCAGCAGGATTTCACCGCCGAGCTGACCCAGGCCAAGGCCCTGAACCCGGAGGTCATCTTCTTCGGGGGCCTCACTCCCATCGGCGTCCGGATCCGCGCCCAGATGGACAAGCTGGGAGTGAACGCCCAGTTCCAGGGGACGTCGGGCATCGTCTCCGACGACTTCATCAAGGGTCTCGGGCCGCTGGCCGAGGGCGTGGTGGCGTTCCGCGAGGGAGCTCCGGCGGAGAAGCTTCCCGGCGGCAAGTTCTTCCTCGAGAAATACGCGGAGCAGAAGTACTCCAACCCGCCCGAGGCCTACGGCCCCTTCGCCTTCGCCGCCGCATCCCTGCTCATGGACACCATCGAGAAGGTCGGGCCGGACCGGAAGAAGGTGCTCGCGGCGCTGGGCGAGGTGAAGGGGAAGGATTCCATCGTCGGGGCGATCACCTTCGACGACCACGGGCAGAACACGGTCGCCGCCATCACCGCCTACGTGGTCCAGGACGGCAAGTGGTTGGTCTGGGAGGACAGCGAGTACGCCGCCGGCAAGCGCAGGCTGAAGGGGCGCTGACCCTCCAGGGCCGGAACGGCCATGGATCTCCTCGCCCAGTACGTGATGAACGGCGTCATGCTCGGGCTGATGTACGCCCTGGTGGCGCTCGGCTTCACGCTCTTCTTCGGCGTGCTCAACGTCATCCAGTTCGCCCACGGCGACGTGCTCACCGCCGGGGCCTTCGCCGGGCTGGCCGGCTACGCGGTGGCGGTTCACGCTGGGGTCGAGGCGGCGCTGCCGCAGCTGCTCACCGTGGCGCTGGCGGCGACGCTCTCCATGGCCCTGCTCGGCGCGGTCCTCGGACGGGCGCTGGTCCTGCCGCTGAAGGGGGCCCCGGCGCTCAACGTGCTCCTGGCCACGCTCATGGGCGGAACGGCGCTCCGCGAGTGCATCCGGCTCTTCTATCCAGGCGGCTCGCAGCCCCAGCGCTTCCCGGCGCTCCTGCCCAGCGCCTCCTGGTCGCTGGGCCGCTTCACCGTCCGGCTCGACAACCTGCTCATGCTGGCCACCGGTGTCGGGCTCATCCTCGGTCTGTCCCTGGTCCTGCAGCGCACGCGGCTGGGGCTGGCCATCCGCGCCGTGGCCCAGGACGAGGAGACGGCCCGCACCATGGGCATCGACTTCCGGCGGGTGGTCCTGCTCACCTTCGCCATCGGTTCGGCGCTGGCCGCCTTCGCCGGGGTGATGAACGGGCTCTACTACAACGAGGTCAACTTCGGATCCGGGCTCCTGCTCGGGGTCATCGGCTTCAGCGCCGCGGTCCTCGGTGGGCTGGGCAACCTCTCCGGCGCGCTGCTGGGCGGGTTTCTCTTCGCCGGCCTGCAGACCCTGGGAGCGGTGGCCATGCCCTTCGCCTCCGCGTACAAGGACGTGTTCGCCTTCGGGATGGTCATCCTCCTCCTGGCCTGGAGGCCCACCGGCCTCATCGGTGAGCGCTTGGGCGAACGGGTATGAGCGACGCGCCGGCCTGGCTCCGCTCGGCGCTGGCGGCCCTGACGCTCGCCGCGCCGAGCGGCCTCCTCCTCTACGGCTTCCTCTCCGCCGAGCTGGAGGGGAGGGTGGGCCTGGTCCTGGCGGCCGGCGCTCTGGCCGTGGCCGGAGCATGGCGGACCGGCTGGCTGGGGCGGCTCGTCCGGATGGCCGGGGAGCGAGCGCTGGTCACGGCCTTCACCCTCCTCGCCGGGGGTCTGGTCGGCGTCTTCCACGACGACCCCTTCGTGCTGCTCCTCATGGCCCGCGCGTTCATCGTGCTGGTGGCCTGCCTCGGGCTCCACGTTCAGCTGGCCGACGCCGGAGTGCCCAACTTCGCCGGTGCCGCGTTCTTCGGGGTGGGTGGCTACACGGCCGCCATGCTCGGACGCGGCGCCCTTCCGCATCCCCTGGTGCTCCTCGCCGGCGGGGCGGTCGCCGCGGCGGCCGGCTCGCTGCTCCTCCTGCCACTGCTCCGGACGCGCGGCCACTACGCGGCGCTGATCACCATCGCCTTCGGGCTCCTCTTCCGGACCTTCTTCGAGGTCAACGAGTCGCTCGGTGGGCCGCAGGGGCTCAAGCTCGCCGGGCTGGAGATCCTCGGCTTTCGCTTCAACGACGACCGGCGGGTTCTCGGGGTCGAGGTCTCCGGCTATGCCGGGTACTGCCTGGCGGCGGTGGCCATGGTGCTCCTGGCCCTGGTGCTGGTCCGCCGGCTCGAGCGCTCCTGGCTCGGTCTGGCCCTCGACGCCGTCCGTCTCGACGAGACCGCGGCCGCCTGCTTCGGCATCGAGGTGGCCCGCTGGAAGATCGCGGCCTTCACCCTGGGGAACGCGCTCATCGGCGTGGCCGGAGGCCTCTCGGCGATGATGGTGGGCTTCATCGCCCCGAACAACTTCAGCTTCCAGGAGTCGCTGGTGCTGGTGTCCATCCTCCTGCTCGGCGGACTGGGAAACGTCGCCGGGCTGGCCGTCGCCTCGCTCATCGTCGTCTGGCTGCCGGAGAAGCTGCAGCCGATCCAGGAATTTCGCTACCTGCTCTTCGCCGCGCTGGTGGTGATGGTGCTCGTTCTCCGTCCGACCGGGCTGGTTCCCCGGGCGCTCCGGCGGCCCTTCGGGAGCCCGGCGGCATGAGCGATGCGGCGCCGCTGCTCGTCTGCCGCGACCTCACCCGGCACTTCGGCGGAGTGGTGGCCCTGGCGGGGCTCGACCTCGAGCTCCGCCCGGGCGAGATCCTCGGGCTCATCGGCCCCAACGGCTCGGGGAAGACCACCTTCTTCAACGTCCTCACCGGCCTCTACCCGGCCACCCGCGGCGAGATCCTCTTCGCCGGCGGCTCGCTCGCCCGCGCCCGGCCCCAGGAGGTCTACCGCGCCGGCATCACCCGGACGTTCCAGCGCTCACGGCTCTGCCTCGAGCTGTCCATCTTCGACAACCTGGCCATCGGGGCTCACCAGCGGCTGGAGCACGGGTTGTGGTCCAACCTCGTCCGCCGGCGGGCGCTGGCCAGGCAGGCCGATGCCACCGCCGCCGCCGCCCGGGAGCTCCTCCACGTCTTCGATCCGCCGCTGGCCGCGCGCCTCTTCGAGCCGGTGGCCGGCATCCCGATGATCGACCGCCGCCGGGTGGAGATCTGCCGGGCGCTGATCAGCCGCCCCCGGCTCCTCCTGCTCGACGAGCCCTCGGCGGGGATGACCGCCGACGAGACGGCCCGCCTCATGGACGACCTCCTCGAGGTGCGGCGGAGCTTCGGTGACCTGAGCATCGTTCTCATCGAGCACGAGATGTCGGTCATCGCCCGCGTCACCGACCGGTGCGTCGTGCTCAACTACGGCCGCAAGCTGTGCGAGGGCAGCTATGCCGAGGTCTCCTCCAACTCCGACGTGCGGCAGGCCTACCTGGGGCTGACATGAGCGCCTCCGAGGAAGCGCTGGTGGTGGAGCACCTGTTCACCGCCTACGACCGCGCCGACGTGCTCGAGGACGTCTCGCTCCGCGTCGAGCCCGGGTCGATCACCTGCCTGCTCGGCTCGAATGGCTCGGGGAAGACGACTCTCATCCGATCCGTCCTCGGCCTCACCCCGCCCCGGAGCGGCCGGATCGCCTTCGCCGGCGCCGAGCTGACGCGCCTGCCCACCCATCGCATCGTCCGTCTCGGCATCGGCTGCATCCCCGAGGGCCGCAAGGTCTTCCCTCGCCTCTCGGTGCTGGAGAACCTGCTCGTCGGGGCGTACGGCGAGGACCGGCGCGAGGTGGTGGCCGGGCGGCTGGAACGCGTCTACGCCACCTTTCCGCAGCTGGCCGAGCGGCGCTCGCAGCTCGCCGGGACGATGTCCGGCGGCGAGCAGGCCATGGTCTCCATCGGACGGGGTCTGATGGGCGCGCCGCGCCTCCTGCTCGTGGACGAGCCCTCGCTCGGCCTCTCTCCCTTGCTCGTCCAGGAGACGTTCGCCGTCCTCCGGCGGATTCACCAGGAAGGCATCACCCTCTTCCTGGTGGAGCAGAACGTGCACCAGACCCTGAGCATCGCCAGCCGCGGGTACGTCCTCTCCAAGGGCCGGGTGGTGACCCAGGGCACGGCGGCCGAGCTCCGGGCCGACCCCCAGGTGCACGCCGCGTATTTCGGAGCCCGCGGAACCGAGGTGAGGCGATGACGTCTGCTCTGGATCCCGTGTCCCTGACGCAGCAGCTGGTGCGCCTCGATTCCATCAATCCCACCAGCACCGAGCTGCCCTGCGCCGAGCTTCTCGGCCGGCTCCTGGAGGCGGGCGGCTTCCAGGTGCAACTCCACGAGTTCGCTCCCGGCCGTGCCAGCCTGGTCGCCCGGGCTGCCGGGGGGAGCGACCCGCCGCTCTGCTTCGCGGGTCACCTGGACACCGTCCCGCTGGGCGCCGCCCCGTGGAAGCACCCTCCGTTCGCCGGAGAGACGGACGGCGGGCGGCTCTACGGCCGCGGCTCGAGCGACATGAAGAGCGGCATCGCCGCCCTGGCCTGCGCCGCGCTGGACCTCGTCCGGTCCGGACCGCTCCGGAGGGCCGGGCTGTCGCTGGTCTTCGTCGCCGGCGAGGAGACGGGATGCGAGGGCGCGGCGCACCTGGCGCGCACGGCCGGAGCCCTGGGCACCGCCGGGGCCATGGTGGTCGGCGAGCCCACCGACGGGAACCCCCTGGTGGGCCACAAGGGCGCGCTCTGGCTCGAGGCGAGGACCCGCGGAGTGACGGCGCATGGTTCCATGCCCGAGCGCGGCGTCAACGCCATCTACCGTGCGGCGCGGGCGGTGGCCGTTCTCGAAGCCTTTCGCTTCGACGTCGCCCCGGATGAACTTCTCGGGCGGCCGACGCTGAACGTGGGGACCATCCGCGGGGGGATGAACGTGAATTCCGTTCCCGACGAGGCCGTGGTCGGGATCGACATCCGCACCCTTCCCGGGCAGCGGCATGATCGGCTGCGCGTCGAGCTGGCCCGGGCGCTCGGCCCGGAGGTGGAGCTCACCTCGCGCGTGGACGTCCCCGGCCTCCGCACCGATGTCGACCATCCCTTCGTGAAGCTTCTCTTCGATCTCGTCGAGCGGCGTCAGGGGGCCCGTCCCGGGCCGGCGAGCGCGCCGTACTTCACCGATGCCAGCATCCTCACCCCGGCGTTCGGCGGGATTCCCACCGTGGTGCTCGGCCCGGGCGCGCTGGTCCAGGCGCACCAGACGGACGAGTACGCCGAGACCAGGTGCATCGAGGAGACGGCCGAGCTCTATCGCCAGCTGGGGCGGGCCTGGTGCGGAGGGTGACGGCCGGTCACGGCCTCCCGAGCAGCTCCAGCGCGGCGAGCGTCAGCGCAGCGGTTCCCGTCCGCAGGGTCGGGACGCGGTCGGGCGCGAAGAGCGCGGAGTGCACGTTGGGAACGTACGTTCCGGCGGCCTGCGCCTTGGCGAACGCACCTGGCTCGGCTGCCCCGATCCAGATGAGAACCGAAGGAGCCCTGGCAGCCGTTCCGAATGCCCCGAAATCCTCCGACCCCATGATCGGCACGCCGGGGACGACGCTCTTGTCGCCCAGCCCGCGTCGCAGCGCCGCCGCCAGCCGTTCGCTCAGCTGAGGGTCGTTGTACACCGCCACCGCGGATTGCTTGGGCGCGAGCGCGACGGTCGGCTCCTTCGGAGCTCCGGCGGCGAGGGCCTCGGCCCTGGCGATGCGCTCGATGGCCGCGAGGAGCTGCTTCTGGACGTCCTGCTTGTAGGAGCGGACCGTGAGCTGCAGCTTCACCTCGTCGGGGATGATGTTGTGCTTCGTGCCTCCGTGGATGGACCCCACGGTGACCACCGCCGGGTCGAGCGGGTTCACCTCGCGAGCGACGATGGTCTGAAGCGCGACGATGGTCCGGGCGGCGATGACGATCGGATCGACGGCGAGATGGGGAGCAGCTCCGTGGCCGCCCCTTCCATAGATGGTGACGTCGACCATGTCCACGTTGGCCAGGGCGAATCCGGAGACGATCGAGACCGTGCCCGAGGCGTAGAGGGCGCTGTCGTGGATGGCGATGGAGTCGTCGGGATGGGGAAAGCGCTTGAGGAAGCCATCCTCCAGCATCGCGGCGGCGCCCTGCACCAGCTCCTCGGCGGGCTGGCCGACGAAGACGAGCGTCCCGCGCCACGAGTCCTTCGACTGGGCGAGGAGCGTCGCGGCCCCGACCCAGGAGGTCATGTGCACGTCATGACCGCAGGCATGCATCACCGGCGTGAGCGTGCCCGCCGCGTCCTTGACGGTGACCGTGCTCGCGTAGGGAAGCCCGGTGGCTTCCTTGATCGGGAGCGCGTCCATGTCCGTTCGGACCAGGACGGTGGGCCCGGCCCCGTTCTTCAGGACGGCGACGATTCCCGTCCCCCCGACGTGCTCGGTCACCACGAAGCCGATGGCCCTCATCTTCGCGGCAAGCGTGGCCGCGGTCCTTTCCTCGTGAAGCGAGAGCTCGGGGTTGCGGTGGAGGTCCATGTAGAGCGACTCCAGGGATGGGTAGAGGGCATCGAGGCCCGCCACCCACGACCCCGGAGGGGGATTGCTTGCAGAATGGCCGACCGGCGAGAAGCCGAGGACCAGGGCCAGCGCGACCGGGCGCATGGAGCGACCGGTGGCCGCGGCGAGGACTTGAGCTCTGTTCATGACGTTCCCAAGTTGGGCTGACGGTGCGTCCCAGCATCCACGGGTTGGATCGACTCCGCTCCGAGCACGCGTGCTAGCTTCCGCGCGCCGGCCAAGCCTCGCACAAGGGGGTGGAGCGTGGGAGCGTCGGCGCTGTTCGTGCTCGTCGTCGCGGCAACCGGGTCGCCTGCCGCCACCACCGGCAGCGCTCCGTTCTCGCTGACCCTCCAGGGCGCCGCCAGCCTGGGCACGTACGAGGCTGCCATCGACTGGACGTTCCTCAAGCTCGCCCGGGCCGGGCTGCTGGTGGGGGACCCCAAGCAGGGCTCGACCCTGAAGCTGGAGGCGCTGTCCGGTTCCTCGGCTGGAAGCGTGAACATCCTGCTCACCGCGGCGCTGTGGTGCGAGGCCGACGACGAGGCGGGTGACCTCTCGGTCGATCGAAACCTCCTCCGCGACACGTGGCTTCCGGTAGGGCTCGACCAGCTCCTGCCGGCCGATCCAGCTCTCTACACGCCGGGGGACGGTCTCTTCGCCTCGTCCGCCTTCGCCCCGATCGCGGAGATCGTCCAGAGTCGCGTGTTCTCCAGGACGGGGATCCGCTTCCGCCCGGGGTGCCGCGTCCCCATCGGCTTCACCGTGACCCGGGTCGTCCCGGAGCTGAGGACGGTTTCCGGGCTCACCGTGCAGTCGCAGCAGTCGGTGGTCCCGCTCCTCTTCGAGGTCGACCGTGCCGGGGTGGCCCGCCTTCGCCGTGACCGGGGCCTCCCGCCGTCTCCAAACACCGCCGACGTGGCCGCCCTGGCCGAGGCCGTGGACGAATCGGGACCCTTCATTCCGCCCGACGAGGCGATCCAGGCGCTGCTCGCCTCGGCGGCCTTCCCACTCGCCTTCGGAGCCCGCCCCCTGTGCGAGTGCAGGGTGACCTGCGGCAATGGACAGCGCGAGGTGACCGCCGCACAGTGCCCGGGGCCCGTTCCGGGCAAGCCGCTGAGCGGTCTGACCTGCTCCGCTTACAGCGCCGCACACGGTGGCCTGTCGTTCAAGCTGTGCCGGAGCAACTTCGTCGATGGCGGGTTCCTGGACAACGCGCCGGTGGGGCTAGCCGTCGAGCAGGCCGAGGCGTTCGCCTCGGCGCGACTCCTCTACCCGCTGTCCGTCCTTCTGGTCGATCCAGAGATCCGGCGTCCGCGATCTCAGCCCTACTTCGCTCCGGAGAGAGCGGGGCAGGGGATCACCGACACCGTGGCTCTGTTCAAGGACCTGGTGACCACCGCCCGGGAGCAGCGCCTCGCCGAGGCCATCAGCTCGCGAGTCTGGAACCTCACCACCCGAGCCCTCCTGCGACGGACGGCATCGGCGCTCTGGGTCTACGCCTCGGCGGTCGCTTCGCTGGAAGGCGCGCCGCCTGCGGGCGCCGCTCCGGAGCCGCCGGTGTGGAGACCGGGGCCGAACGGGCGCGCAGCCTTCGGCCGGCTTCTTGACCGCTGCTTGCGCCGCCGCTCGCCGCCCGGCGCAGAGCTCGATGCCTGCGCCGCCGCGATCGAGGGGCGCGCGAGCACCCTGACGTCGCTCGACGCCGGCGGTCGTGGCCCGGGAGCCGCTCTCTCCCCGGAGGAGGCGCTCCAGCTCGCCGACGCGGTCCCGCCCTTCATCGACGGTCTGGCAGCGGCCGGACCCGGGACCGGGCTGTCACAGCGGGCGACGATGGCCGCTGGAGCGCTGGCCTTTCTCGCCGACGAGCTCCTCCACTACTCGCAGGCGGTCACGGACGAGAAGGCGCTCCGGCGGATGCGCACCGCCTGCCTTCGCTCGGTCTCCTCGGTACAGGCGCTTCCCGGCCAGGCCATTCAGCTGGCTCGCCAGGCTGCTTCCGATGCCCTTCGTCAGATGACCGGCCCGGATGTGCCTTCCTCCCTGAGCGAAGCGGCGGCGCAGGTCCTCGGGACGCTCGCCACCGTTTCCAACACCAAGCTGTTCGCCGGCGGCGTGTTCGCCCCGCTGCTCGCGGCGCTCGCTGCGGTGCCGCCGGCGAGCCGGTCCCAGCTGGTGCAGGGTGCGGTGAACAGACTCGAGCTCATCGGCGAGCTCCGACCGCGGATGGCAGCGTTGAGCGACAGCGCGGTACGGCTCGCCCAGGACGCAGCCGAGATCGAATCGGATGTCCGCGATCAGCGACGCCTGGTCCTGGCCACCCGCTTCAGTCCCCTGGCAGGCGCCAAGCTCGAGCACTTCGCCGGGTTCATGGACAGCCCGCTGCGGGAGCTCGACTACTACACCGGCATCTACGAGGCCCTGCGGTCGTCGGCCGGCCTGGCCTGCTCCGAGCAAGACCCCTACCTGGGCACACGCCCCTTGCCGGTGCTGAGAGCCGATGGGAGCTGGGAGCTCGACACGTCCCAGGAGCAGACCCAGCGGTGCCTCGGCGCGGCGATGGGGACCTTCATCGGATTTCTCCGGATCCTCGATTCGCCCAAGGCCGGCCCGGTGGTCCGGGCGCTCGCCCGGCGCGAGCTGGCGGCGTCGCTGGGAAGCTCGAGCGCGGTGGAGCAGATGGCGACGACCCAGGAGTGGGGCTGGCTCGGTTCGACGCCGCCAGACCTGCGCTCGCTCGGCTCGGTGGGCGTCGCCCTGGCGGTGCTCCTCGAACCGTCCATGCCCTGCACCGCCTCGGCCAAGGAATCGCTGTGCATCGTGGAGCTCAGCTTCGAGCAATTCCTCGAGCGGCTGAGGACTGCCCGATACGAGCCCGAGTCCAAGGCGATGGAGGCCGCGCTGGCGGACCAGGGCCGCTGGCTCTCGGAGACCGTGCAGCGGGCGCTCGACCGGGCGGGCGCCATCGAGATCGCGCAGGCTCCATCCGAGTCGTCGACCACCCGCAAGGCGGTCAACGCCGTCATCGGCGGCGGGGAGACGGTGAGCCGCTACGCCGAGCGCCAGGGGGACGTCTCGTTCCAGCTCGATCCGTCGACCATCCCCCTCAAACCGCT
>DASPUU010000189.1:0-2855 GCA_035622755.1 Myxococcaceae bacterium | reverse complement strand
CTCGAGGTGGCGCCGGCGGCGTTGTCCCTGGGCACCGGGGGATGGTTCGCGCTCAGGGCCACCGCCATCCTCGACGACGGGAGCGTGCTCGATGTGACGCCGCTCGCAGCCTGGACCTCGAGCGCCCCGGGCATCGTCCAGGTGGGCAACGGTCCGGAGGCCGGCCACGGCCTGGGCGTCGATGCCGGCGTGGCGCCGGTGATGGTGGCCATGGGCGGCGCCACCGCGGTCACCGCCGCCTCCATCACCACCGACGTCCCGACGCTCGAGCTGTGGCCTCCCCTGCTCCAAAGGACGGTCCAGACCGGCGCGGCGCTCCGGGCGACGGCCGTCTGGCCGGCGGGAGACTCGCTCGATGTCACGGCCTGGACCGTCTTCCTGTCGAGCGACCCCTCGGTGGCGACCGTCTCCAACGCCGACGGCCGGCGGGGGGAGCTGGCTGCCCTGGCGCCCGGCTCCGCTCAGGTCATCGCCCAGTTCCTCGGGGTGGCGAGCCGGACCGCGGTCACCGTCGGCGCCGCCGCCCCCACGGCGGTCGCCGTCACCGGCCCGGCGGCAATTCCCTCGGGCCAGCCGGTGGCCTTCCAGGCCACCGCTCACTTCACCGACGGCTCGGACCAGGACGTCGGGGCCCTGGCATCCTGGACCTCGTCGGCCAACGCGACGTTGCGTGTGCGTGGAGTCGGTCCGGACCGTGGAACGGCCAGCGGCCTGGCCCCGGGCCAGGCCGAGGCGCGCGCCCTCTATCTCGGAATCAGCGGTGCGACGCCGGTGATGGTGGGCGCGCCCGGGCCCACCGCCCTGGTCGTCGAGGGCCCGACCGGCCCGCTCCCGTCGGGCGTCCGGGTGCCCCTCGTCGCTCGCGCCACGTTCCCGGGCGGGCTGCAGCTGGACGTGACCGCCCGCGCCTCCTGGTTCTCCTCGGCGCCGGGCGTGGCCGCGGTGGGCAACGGGCCCATCGCCGGCTGGGTCGAGGCGCGGCTGAGCGGGACGGCCCAGGTGACCGCGACGTTCCAGGACCTCCAGGCGGTGGCCCCGGTGGCGGTCAGCCCGGCCAGCCTGGTCTCGCTCTCCCCGCTCCCGCCGACGCCCACCGGCCCGGTGGGAGTGGCGGTGCCGATCCGCGTGGAGGGCAACTTCTCCGACGGAAGCCAGGTCGATCTCACCGCGCAGGCGCGCTGGGCGTCCTCCGACCCGAGCCGGCTGGTGATTTCCAACGGGGCGGGCACGCGCGGCCTGGCCATGGCCCTGGTCGCCGGATCGACCCAGTTCTCGGTCTCGGTGGCGCGGCCGGACGGGTCCCAGCTCGTCGCCTCGGCGCTGTTCGCCGGAGCGCCCGCCGTCCCGGTGGGCGTGGAGATCAGCCCGGCCGCCGTCGAGCTGTCGATCTCCAGCTCCCCCCGGCTCACCCTGGGCGCCACCGCGCTCTTCAGCGACGGGACCGCCCAGGACGTCGGGGCCCAGGTGAGCTGGAGCTCGGCGGACGCCGGAGTCGCCAGCGTCTCGGCCACCGGCGTGCTCACCGCCGAGGCGGTGGGGCAGACCCAGGTCTCCGCCGTCCTGGGCACGGTGGTGGGGACGGCGCCGGTGGAGGTCGTCCCCTGAGCACCGGCGTGCGCGCCTGGCAGGGCCTGAGGTGCCACGGCTAGTCTCGCCGCCGGATGAGCACCGCCGACTACGAGAAGCTGGGCGTCTTTTACCTCGGCCGGACGGGGAGACCGGGGGATGCGCCGGCCAGCCGCCAGCTGCTCCTCTACGACTCCCGCGATCTCACCACGCATGCCGTCTGCGTCGGGATGACCGGAAGCGGCAAGACCGGGCTCTGCATCGGATTGCTCGAGGAAGCAGTCATCGACGGGATCCCGGCGCTGGTCATCGACCCCAAGGGGGACCTGACCAATCTCCTCCTCACCTTTCCGAGGCTCCGGCCGGAGGACTTTGCCCCGTTCGTCCCCGAGGACGAGGCCAAGCGCGCCGGGGTCTCGCGGGGGGAGTACGCCAGGACGGTGGCCGAGACGTGGAGGAAGGGGCTGGCCGCCTGGGACGAGGACGGTGCGCGCATCCAGCGGCTCCGCGACGCGGCGGAGTTCCAGGTCTACACCCCGGGTGGGACCGCCGGGACGCCGGTCTCGGCGCTGCGCTCGTTCGGCCCGCCGCCGGAGGCGGTGGCCGGCGACGCCGAGCTGCTCCGGCAGCGGGTGGCCACCACCGCCTCCAGCCTGCTCGGGCTGATCGGCGTCGAGGCCGACCCGGTGAAGAGCCGAGAGCACGTCCTCGTCTCGTCGCTCCTCGCCCGCGCCTGGTCGGCCGGGAAATCGCTCGACCTCCCGGCGCTGGTCGAGCAGATCCAGTCGCCGCCGATGACCAAGGTCGGGGTCCTCGATCTGGAGAGCTTCTATCCGGCGAAGGAACGTTTCGCCCTGGTGGTGGCGCTCAACAACCTCCTCGCCGGGCCGGGATTCGCCGCCTGGAGCGCGGGGGCCCCCCTCGACGTCGATGCCTTCCTGCACGCGCCCTCCGGCAAGCCCCGTGTGTCCATCTTCACGCTCTCGCATCTCGGCGACGACGAGCGGATGTTCTTCGTCTCCCTGCTCCTCAACGAGGTCCTGGTCTGGATGCGCAGCCAGAAGGGGACGAGCGCCGCGCCGCCCCACCCTGGGACCGGGCGTCGAGCAGCTCTTCGCTGCGGAGCGAGGCTCGCCTCCGGCCGGCTCGACGCTCTTTCTCGAGCCCCGCCTCCTCGGCGCGGCCCGCATCGTCTTCGCCGATGCCAGGCTCAAGCTCAACGTCACCGTCGACGACGTCTACTGCGCGCCCTTCTCCGACGGCGCGCTCGTGCTCGACTGGAGCAAGGC
>DASPUU010000188.1:0-16564 GCA_035622755.1 Myxococcaceae bacterium | reverse complement strand
CCAAGACCGTCATCATCGACAAGGACAACACCACCATCGTGGGCGGCGCCGGCAAGAAGGACAAGATCAAGGCCCGGCAGCAGGAGATCCGCAGCCAGATCGAGCACACCACCAGCGACTACGACCGCGAGAAGCTGAACGAACGGCTGGCCAAGCTGGCCGGAGGCGTGGCGGTGGTCAAGGTGGGTGCGGCCACCGAGACGGAGATGAAGGAGAAGAAGGCCCGGGTGGAGGACGCCCTGCACGCCACCCGCGCCGCGGTGGAGGAGGGCATCGTCGCCGGCGGCGGCGTGGCCTACATCCGCTGCCTGCCCGCCCTGGACAAGCTCAAGCTCGGCGGCGAGCAGGACTTCGGCGTGGAGATCGTCCGCCGCGCTATCTCCGAGCCCCTGAAGCGGATCGCCGTCAACGCCGGCCACGAGGGCGCGGTGGTGCTGAACAAGGTCAAGGAGGGCAAGGGCGCATTCGGCTTCAACGCCCGCACCGAGGTGTTCGAGGATCTGGACAAGGCGGGCGTCATCGACCCGACCAAGGTCGAGCGCACCGCGCTGCAGAACGCCGCCTCGGTGGCCGCGCTGCTCCTCACCACCGAGGCCATGGTGGCCGAGAAGCCGAAGAAGAAGGGCAAGGGCGCCGGGGTGGGCGGCGGCGGCGCGCCGGATTACGGCGACGACATGGACTACTAGGCGGCTCCGCTCCGGGCCGCCGGGACGGCGTCGTGGGAAGGGCTGGCGACGTAGACCACGTTGCGCGTGCTCTTCTTGCCCCGGTACATGGCCCGGTCGGCCAGGTCGACCAGCGAGCGCTTGTCCGAGGCGTGCTCCGGGTAGCTGGCCACGCCGATGCAGGTGGTGAGGGTGAGCCCGTAACCCTCGCGGGCCAGGAAGTGGTGGGACTCGATGGAGCGCCGGATGCGCTCCGCCACCTTGAGCGCCCCGCCGGAGTCGGTCTCGCGCAGGAGGACGACGTACTCGTCGCCCCCCCAGCGGGCGGCGACGTCCTGGTCCCGGGTGCACGACTTGAGCAGCCGGCCCGCCTCGACCAGGAGCTTGCTGCCCACCAGGTGTCCGTGGGTGTCGTTCACCGTCTTGAAGTAGTCCAGGTCGAGGAAGAGGATGCTGAACGGCTGGTGCCCGTCGGCCCGGGAGAACTCGCGCTCCAGCGCCTCGTCCAGGTAGCGGGCGTTGTAGAGGCGGGTCAGGTCATCCAGGTAGACGAGGTCCTCGGCCTGCTCCAGGCGGTCGGCGTGGTGGAGCGCCAGCGCCAGGTGCTGGGCCAGGTAGCTGGCCGCGGACCGGAAGCCGGCCGGCTCCGGACCGTCGAGGAAGAGGACCGCCCAGCCGCGCAGGCTCGCCGACGGGTCGAGCGCGGGGACGACCACCGCCTGGAGGAACGGGCCCCCGCCGGGCGCGTCGAAGGAGCGGGCCATCTGCTCGCGCAGGCGCGCCTCCCAGGACGACTGCAGGCTGGCCAGGTGCTCGCCGGGCACGCCCTCGGCCGCCTCGTGGCGGAGCTCGCCCTTCGGCCCGCGGGTCCAGACCATGGCCGCGGCGGAGGGGCAGAGCTGGACGAAGGCGCTGGCCGCCGCCGAGCCGAGCCGTCCCCGGTCGAGCACGGTGAGGAGCCGCTGGCCGGCCTCCACCAGGGCCACGTGGCGCCTCAGTGCGGCATTCTCTTGCAGGAGCTGGCGGGTGGTGAGGGCGCGCGACACCGCGTGCCGGAGGACCTCGGGCCGGACCGGCTTGACCAGGTACTCGGCCGCGCCGCTCTTGATGGCGCGCACCGCCGGGCCGACCTTGTCCAGGGCGGTGATGAGGACCACCTCGACATCCGGGTGGCGCTCCTTGGTGTGCCGGAGGATCTCCATCCCGTCGCCCTGCGGCAGGATGAGGTCGGTCACCACCAGGTCGAAGCTGTGCAGCGCCAGCGCGGCGCGCGCCTCGGCGACGCCGCTCACGGCGTGCACCTCGTGCCCGGCATCGGTCAGGTAGTCGCCGTAGACGGCCCGGGCCACCTTCTCGTCGTCGACCAGCAGAATGCGCGCCATGAGCTCCCAGGTGGCCGGCGAAAAATGCTATCCGTTCGACCGTCGGGGGGGATAGCCGCACACCTGCGCACCAGGGCCGGCTTCGAACTTGACAGTTCTCGCGCCGCACACTTCCAATGACCGGGATTTTCTGAAGATTTCCGAGCCTTCCAGCAAAGGCCAGCCCCATGCCGAAGCAGCTCCTGGTCGCCGATGACTCCCTCACCATCCGCAAGGTCATCGGGATGGTCTTCGCCGTGGAGGACGTGTCCATCAACTACGTCGACAACGGCATCGACGCCATCGCCCGTGCGCGCGAGCTCAAGCCGGATTGCGTCCTGGCCGACGTGCTCATGCCCGGAAAGAGCGGCTACGAGGTGTGCGAGGCGCTCAAGGCGGACCCCGCCACCGCGTCCATCCGGGTGCTGCTCCTGGCCGGCAACTTCGAACCGTTCGACGAGGCGCGGGCGCGGGCGGTTCGCGCCGACGACTTCATCGTCAAGCCCTTCGAAAGCCAGGCGCTCATCGACAAGGTCCGCGCCCTGGTCGGTCTCCCGGCCGGCGCTCCGCCGCCGGCGCGGGCCTACGCCCCGGCACCGGCCGCCGCGGCGCCCTTCGCCCCCAAGCCGAGCGCGCCGATGGCCGGGATGCCGGCGCGGCCGCCGCTGGCCGGCAGCGGCTTCACGCCCGCCGCCGGGCTGAACCGTCCGCCGGCCGCGCCCACCGGCGTGCCCCAGCCGATGCCCGGCCCGGCCGGCGTCCCGCGCCCGCCCGGGGCGCCCACGGGCAGCGCGGCGCCCGTGGCTCGACCGGCCGGCTTCCCCGGGACGACTCCCGGCTACCAGCGTCCGGCTGCCGCCGCGCCCGGCCTCGGCGTGCCCGGACTCGCGCGGCCCGGCGCGCCGGGGACCGTTCCAGGCGTGCCGCGACCGGGCATCGCCTTCGGAACGAGCCCGGGCCTGCCCCGGCCGCCGGGTGCGCCGCTGCCCTCGCAGAGCATCCCCGGGCTGGCTCGGCCCGCGCCGCCGGCGCCTGCCCCGGCGCCCGCCCCCGCACCGGCCGCTCCGCGCGCCCCGGTTCCGGCGCCGTCGCTCCAGCCTCGCGCCCGGGAATCCTTCACCCTCGGCACGGCGCCCGGTGTCCCGGTGCAGGGGGCGCGCGCGCCCGCTCCCGCCGCGGTCGAGGAGATGACCCTGGACGTGGGGCTGGTCGAGCCGGCCGCTCCGGGGTCGGCCGCCGCGCCGTCGGACGGAGGAGAGGCCGCGCTGCGCGCGGCCCTGAAGAATGCCTCCCAGGAGGTCATCGAGCGCATCGCCTGGGAGGTGGTTCCCCAGCTCGCGGAGACCATTCTCAAGGAGTACGTGGAGCGGACGATGCGCGAGCGGGAGGGGAAGGCCTGAGCGCCGACGATTCCGGGGAGGAGCTCCCCAAGGCGTACGACCCCAAGGCGGTCGAGAGGCGCTGGGCGGAGGCATGGAGGAGGGCGGGGTGCTTTCGGGCCGAGGCGCCGTCCCGCCGGCCTCCCTACTGCATCATCCTTCCGCCGCCGAACGTCACCGGTTCGCTCCACATCGGTCACGCGCTGGGGAACACGCTCCAGGACATCCTCGTTCGCTGGCGGCGGATGCACGGCGACAACGCCCTCTGGCAGCCAGGGACGGACCACGCCGGCATCGCCACCCAGCTGGTGGTGGAGCGCGAGCTCCAGCGCACCGAGAAGGTCACCCGCCAGCAGCTCGGCCGGGCCGAGTTCGTGGCCAGGGTGTGGGCCTGGAAGGAGACGTACGGGCGGCGGATCAACGAGCAACAGGAATCGCTCGGCTCGAGCCTGGACTGGAGCCGCGAACGCTTCACGCTCGACCCGGCCGCCTCGCGCGCGGTGGTCGAGGTCTTCGTCCGGCTCCACGAGCAGGGGCTCCTCTACCGGGCCCAGCGGCTGATCAACTGGTGCCCGGACTGCCGCACGGCGATCAGCGACCTGGAGGTCGAGCACGAGGAGACCCGCGGCTCGCTCTGGGAGATCCGCTATCCGGTCAAGGGGTCGGACCGATCGCTGGTGGTGGCCACCACGCGGCCGGAGACGATGCTCGGAGACACCGCCGTCGCCGTCCACCCCGATGACCCGCGCTACCGCGACCTGGTCGGGCGGACGGCGGTGCTGCCCCTTCTGGGGAGAGAGATTCCGATCATCGCCGACGCCGCGCTGGTGAGCATGGAGTTCGGAACCGGGGCGGTGAAGGTGACGCCGGCCCACGACTTCAACGACTACGAGGTCGGCCTCCGGCATCACCTCCCGATGATCTCCATCTTCGACGAGGCGGCGCGGACCAACGCCGAGGCCGGTCCCTACGCCGGCCTCGACCGCTTCGAGGCCCGAACCCGTGTCCTGGCCGATCTCGCTGCCCAGGGCCTCCTGGTGGGGGAGAAGCCGCATGCCTTCAGCGTCGGCACCTGCCAGCGGAGCGGGACGGTGGTCGAGCCCCGGCTCTCGCCCCAGTGGTTCGTCCGGACCAAACCCCTGGCCGAGCCGGCCATCGCCGCCGTCGAGGACGGACGGGTGCGCATCGTCCCCGAGAGCTGGACGGCGACCTACTTCCACTGGATGCGCAACATCCACGACTGGTGCGTGAGCCGCCAGCTCTGGTGGGGGCACCAGATTCCCGCCTACTACTGTCTCGGCTGCAGCCCGACGTCGGAGAGCGCCCCGGCCGGCGTCGATCCCTCGCGGGCCGAGCCGGTCGTGTCACGCACTCCGCCGGAGCGGTGCGAGCGCTGCGGGGGCAGCCGCTTCGTGCAGGACGAGGACGTGCTCGACACCTGGTTCTCGAGCGCCCTCTGGCCCTTCAGCAGCCTCGGGTGGCCGGACGGGACTCCCGAGCTCGCGACGTTCTACCCGACCAGCGTGCTCGAGACCGGGCACGACATCCTCTTCTTCTGGGTGGCCCGGATGCTGATGATGGGGCTGCACTTCATGAAGGACGTGCCCTTCCGCACCGTGTTCCTCCACGCCATGGTGCGCGACGAGAAGGGCGACAAGATGTCCAAGGTCAAGGGCAACGTCATCGACCCGCTCGATGTCATCCACGGCGCCCCCAGAGACAGGCTTGCCCCGGCCATCCGGAATCGCTTCCCCGAGGGGATGCCCGCCTTCGGAGCCGACGCGCTGCGTTACACGCTCGCCTCGCTCACGCAGCAGGGGCGCGACATCCGGCTGTCGCTCGAGCGGGTGAATGGCTACCGCGCCTTCGCCAACAAGCTCTGGAACGCGGCGCGCTTCGTCCTCCTCAACCTCGGAGACTTCGATCCGCTCCGGACGCCGCTCGAGGGCCGGAGGCTCACGCTGGCCGACCGGTGGATCCTCTCCCGGCTCGACCGGGTGACGGAGGAGGTGGAGGCTGCCCTCCAGGGGTTCCGGTTCTCCGACGCCGCCTCCGCGCTCTACCAGTTCACCTGGCACGCCTTCTGCGACTGGTACATCGAGCTCGCCAAGGCGCCGCTCCAGGGGGCCGATGTTGCCGCGCGGGACACCACGCGTGCCGTCTTGGTCGAGGTCCTGGATCGGCTCCTCCGGCTCCTGCACCCCTTCATGCCGTTCCTCACCGAGGAGCTCTGGCACCGCCTGCCCGGGGCTCCGGCGGAGCAATTCCTGGCCCGGGCCGCCTTTCCTCGCTCGAGCGGACGATGGCGCGACGCGGCAGCGGAGGCCGAGATGGCGCCCCTGGTGGCCCTCATCGAGGGTGTGCGCAGCGTGCGCGGCGAGAGCAACCTCTCTCCCGCCGCCCGCTTCCGCGCGGTGGTGCAGGCCGACCGGCCGGAATTGCGCGAGTCGCTCCGGCGCTTTGGCGACTACGTCCTCCCTCTGGCCGGGTTGACCTCCCTGGAGGTGCAACCCCCCGGCCCCCAGCCTCCTCAGTCGGCCACATGGGTGGGAGAAGGCCTGCAAATTTTCGTTCCCCTCGCCGGGCTGCTGGATCTGGACGAGGAACGTGCGAGGCTGCGCCGGGAACTTGCCCGCCTTCAGACGGATGTGGCGGGACTGAGGAGAAAGCTGGACAATCCAAGCTTCGTCACCAGGGCCCCGGCCGAGGTCGTGGAAAAGGACCGCGCCCGAATCGCGGAGCTCGAACAAAGAAGGTCGAAGCTGCAGGACAACCTCAATCGGATCGAGCCGGAGGGAACGATGTCCGAGAAGACGCCGGAGGAGATGTCTCAGTTCAACCCGCCCACGCCATCGAGCGGAATGTTCGGCATCCCGAGCGAGCCGGCGCCGATGAGCGCTCCGCCGCCCGCCCCCAGGCCGGCGCCGGCCCGCAAGGCACCGGCGAAGAGGAAGGCCAAGGCCAAGGCCAAGGCCAAGCCGAGGCGCAAGGCCAGGCGCGCCGCGAGGAAGGCCAGGCGCGGGGCGCGGAAGGCGCGGCGCGGCGCACGCAAGGCGCTGCGCGGAGCCCGGCGCGCGGTCCGCAAGGTGAGGCGCGGCGCACGCAAGGCACGGCGCGTCGTCCGCCGCACGGTCCGCAAGGCGAGGCGCGGGGCACGCCGGGCTCGCCGCCGGGGCCGGCGCTAAGAGCTCGCCGGGCCACAAGGGCCCGCCCCGGGGATGGATGCTCTCGACCGCCTGATCGACCTCGCCCTCGACGAGGACCTCGGCGCGGCCGGGGACGTCACCACCGAGGCCCTCGTCCCGGCCACGGCGCGGGGCCGGGGCGACCTCGTGGCGAAGGAGCCGCTCGTCTTCGCCGGCGGGTCGGCCTTCGCCCGGGTCTTCCAGAGGCTCGAGCCGGCGGCGTCGGTGGAGCTCCGCGTCCCGGACGGAGCGCGGGTGCGGGTCGGGACCATCGCCGCCTCGGTGTCCGCCGCGCTCCGCACGCTGCTCGTCGGGGAGCGGACGGCGCTCAACCTGGTGCAGCGGACCTGCGGCATCGCCACCCTGGCCGCCGAGGCGGCAGCGGCGGTCCGCGGAACCGGGACCCGGGTCCTCGACACGCGGAAGACGTCGCCCGGCATGCGCGCCCTCTCCAAGCAGGCGGTGCGCGCCGGCGGCGCGGAGAACCACCGCTTCGGGCTCTTCGACGGCGTGCTCATCAAGGACAACCACCTGGCCACGGTCGGGGGCGACGTCCGCGAGGCGCTGCGCCGGGCCCGGGCCGGGGCGCCGCGCCTGGTCAAGGTGGAGGTGGAGGTGACCGCGCTCGATCAGCTGCAGGCGGCCATCGACGGCGGGGCGGACCTGGTGCTCCTGGACAACATGGACGACGCCCAGGTGGCCGAGGCGGTGCGCATCGTCCGCGGCCGGGTGAAGCTCGAGGTCTCGGGGGGAGTGACGCTGGAGCGGCTCCCGCAGCTGGCCGCGCTCGGGGTGGACTACGTCTCCATGGGCGCGCTGACGCACTCGGCCCGGGCGATGGACCTCTCGCTCGAGCTGCATCCGGAGGCCTGAGCCCAGAGAGAGGTCGTCCGCGTCAGCGGACCGGGGCGATGGCCTCGCTGCGGGGTACGCCCTCGGCCGCGGCCAGGCCGCCCATTTCCAGGAGGGCGGCGGCGGTCGGCGCCACGTCGGCCGGCTGGATGCTCTGGAGGTACGTCCCCGGCCGCACCCCTCGCCCGAGCAGCACCACCGGTACCTGGGCGTCGTAGGCATACGGCAATCCGTGGCTCGTCCCGTTGGCCTGCTCGGCGAGAACGGCGAAGGGCCGGAGCAGGAAGAGCACGTCGCCGCTCCGGCCGGGGAAGTAGCTGCGGCGCAGCGCGCCCTGGTAGCCCTGGAGGTCGTCACAGCCGGCGAGGTCGTCGCGCGCCACCGCCACCGTCACCCCCGGCTGGCGCGCGAGCCAGGACGCCGCCGCCCGCCGGACGGCGGCGCCGTCCAGCTTCCGGACCTCGAGCGCCTTGTCGTCCAGCACCACCTCGAACTCGCTGAAGCCGAGCAGGAGCGGCGCCCCGAAGGAGCGGGTCAGCTCGGCGGCCAGCCCGGCCTTGAGCGCCGAGGGCTTGACCCGGAGCCCGGGCAGCCCGGCGGCGATGAGCTCCTCGGGAATGGCCGCCCCCCCGTGGTCGGCGCTGAGGATGACCAGGAGATTCGAGCGGCCTCCGGCCGCGCGCTCGGCCGCCGAGAGGAGGTCTCCCACCGCACGGTCCAGGCGCACCAGGGCGTCCTGCATCTCCCAGGAGTAGGGGCCGAAGTGGTGGTAGATGTGATCGAGCGCGCTGAAGCTCACCGCCAGGAGATCCGGCACCTCGTCCTTTCCGAGCTGCTCGGCGGTGATGGCCGCCTTGGCGGCCTCGACCAGGAACTCGTCGGCGAAGGGGGAGCTGGCGAAGGCGGCGTACGACTGGGGGCCCGGCGCAGGAAGCCCGGCGGACAGGGGATGGGGGAACACCCGGCGCATCCCGTAGACGTCGGCCTCGAAGGGCCGGTCGTCCTCGCCGGAGTAGGCACGCTCGGGGAGGGAGAGCGTCCAGGTCTGCCCGAAGGCCTGGTCCGGGAGCCGGCGGTCGTTCACCGCCTTGACCCAGGGGGGGAGCTCCTTGGCGTAGAAGGTCCCGCTGACCAGCCGTCCGGTGGCCTCGCTGAACCAGAACGGGAGGCCCAGCCGTCCGGCCAGGGCGATGGCCGCCCGCGCCTTGCCGGCCAGGACCACCGTCTTTCCCCGGCCTCCGGTGAAGAGCTGGAGGTGGTCGGCCAGGGTCTCGGTCAGGAGCGCCTCGGGTGAGCTGTCGTCGGGACCGGGGGGTGCGCCGAGCACCGGGTGCCCCGGATCCCAGAAGACGGGCTCCTCCTTGCCGGTGGCCCGGTTGAGGATGCGGTTGGAGACGATGCCCGTCCGCCACGGGTAGGCCCCGGTGGAGAGCACCGCGTGCCCCGGAGCGGTGGCCACCTCCGCCTGCGCGTACCGGGCGTCGGGAAAGAAGGCCCCCCGGTCAAGGAGGGTGGCCAGCCCGGCCCGGAAGTGAGCCCGGTTGCGCAGGAGCACGTCGGTTCCCAGCGCATCGACGGTGATGAACAGCGTCAGGCGCGGCGGGCGCGCCCCGGCCGGGCCGGCGAGGAGGAGGAGGGCGAGCGGCAGGGGACGGAGCGCGGACCGGAGGAACATGGGGAGTGTGGAGGATGCCATGGCTGGGGTACGGTCGTCGGCCGCTCGGGACATGTTCGAGGCACGCCAGCGCGTCATCTACGGCGATACCGACCAGATGGGGGTGGTGTACTACGCCAACTACCTCCGGTATTTCGAGCACGCCCGCAACGAGTACCTGCGCGAGCGCGGCGGTACCTACCGGGCCCTGGAGGAGGCCGGCCTGATGCTGCCCGTGGTCGAGGTCGTGGCGCACTACCGGGCCCCGGCGCGCTACGACGATCTGCTCGTCATCGCCACCGAGATCAGCGCCCTGTCGCGCGTCCGCCTGACCTTCGCCTACACATCCGCCGCGAGGGCGAGCCGGCGGTGCTGTGCACGGGCCACACCGTGCACGCCTGTCTGACCACGGCCGGCAAGCCCAGCCGCCTGCCCGAGCACGTCGTCCGCCTGGTCGCCGGCGACGGGAGGGAGGGACGACCATGATGGACCGGAACCTGGCGCTGGAAGTGGTACGGGTCACCGAGATGGCAGCCATCGCCGCCGCGCGGCTGATGGGGCGAGGGGAGAAGCACCTCTCTGACCAGGCGGCGGTGGACGCCATGCGGCGGGCCTTCGACGCCTTGCACATCCATGGCACGGTGGTCATCGGCGAGGGCGAGCGCGACGAGGCGCCCATGCTCTACATTGGCGAGGAGGTCGGGCGGCGCGCCCCCGAGGATCCGGACGTGGACATCGCCCTCGACCCACTCGAGGGAACCAACCTCTGCGCCTACGGGCGCCCGGGAGCCATCGCCGTGGTGGCCATGGCCGACCGGGGGAACCTGCTCAACGCCCCGGACACCTACATGGAGAAGCTGGCCGTCGGGCCCCGGGCCAAGGGCTCCATCGACCTGCACCGGAGCGCGGCCGACAACCTGCGCAGCATCGCGGCGAAGATGCAGCGACGGGTCGAGGACCTGACGGTGATCATCCTCGACCGCCCCCGGCACGAGAAGCTCATCGCCGAGGTGCGCGGGGCGGGGGCGCGCATCCGCCTCATCGAGGACGGCGACGTGGCCGCGGCCATCGCCACCTGCTTCGAGGAGACGGGCGTCGACGTCCTCATCGGAACCGGCGGCGCACCGGAGGGCGTCATCGCCGCCGCGGCGCTGAAGAGCGTGGGGGGTGACTTCCAGGGCCGGCTGCAGCCGCGAAACCCGGAGGAGGCAGTCCGGGCGCAGGCGATGGGCATCGCCGACCTGTCCAGGGTCTACACCGCCGAGGAGCTGGCGCGCGGCGAGGTGATGTTCGCCGCCACCGGGGTCACCGGAGGCGACTTCCTCAAGGGCGTCCGGTTCTTCGGCGGGGGCGCCGAGACCACCTCGGTGGTGATGCGGAGCAAGACGGGCACCGTCCGCTACATCCAGGCCACGCACCGGTTCGACAAGAAGCCAGGCTACACGCCCTGAAGGAGACCCCAAGATGGCTTCCGCCAGCCGCTCCATCGTCATCGACGCTCCGGCCGAGCGCGTGTTCGACGTCATCTCCGACTACGAGCGCTACCCGGAGTTCCTCTCCGAGGTGAAGGCCATCCGCACCTCGGACCGCCGCGGCAACGAGGTGGACATCCACTACGAGATCGACGTGGTGAAGCGCATCCGCTACACGCTCCGGATGGTGGAGGAGCGCCCGCGCACGCTGCGCTGGACCTTCGTCCGCGGCGAGGTGATGCGGGACAACCACGGAAGCTGGACGCTGGAGCCGGTGGCGGAGGCCAGGACGCGGGCCACCTACACGGTGGAGATCGCGCTCGGGCCGCTCGTCCCGCGGCCGGTGGTCAACGCCCTGGTCGACTCGAGCCTCCCCAAGATGCTGGAGTCGTTCAAGAAGCGGGTGGAGTCCCGGTAGGTCCGCCCCGACACACCTCCCCGGGAGGGAGTGTGGGCTGGAGGAGCAGTCTTGCGGGGCGGGCTCAAGCCATTACAATGAGGCCGTAGCTCGGGGTCGGCCATCCCGGGCGAGGTGGAATCGTCGTCCCGGCTCGTGCGTCTCTCGAGGATGCGAGGAGGCGAGGCAGTGGAGTTGCTGGAGACGTTCATCATCGACGAGGAGGGCCGCCGCCGGCGGCGGGACGAACGCCCCGCGGTCGAGCTGCCCCTGCCCTCGCCCGAGCCGGAGCGTCCCCCTCGCAAGACCGAGCCCGGCGCGGGCAAGCCGCAGCGGGGCGTGGTGGTCATCGACCTGCGCGCCTGAGCGCACCGGCCACTGCCGTCCCGGGCCAGGGCGAGCGGGCCAGCTCCTTGCCCGTGCTCCGTGCTGGCCGTAGAACCTCGAGGCAGATGACGGACATCGCCAGCGTCCGGGCGCGCGAGATCCTCGACTCACGCGGCAATCCCACCGTCGAGGTCGAGGTCCAGCTGGAGGATGGTGCGCTGGGGCGGGCGGCTGTCCCCTCCGGCGCCTCGACCGGGGCGCACGAGGCGCTCGAGCTCCGGGACGGCGACCCGGCTCGCTACGGGGGCAAGGGCGTGCGGCGGGCGGTGGCCAACGTCCAGGACCAGCTCGCGCCGGCGGTGGTGGGGATGGACGCGCTCGACCAGGCGGGCGTCGACGCGCGCCTCATCGCCCTGGACGGGACGCCCACCAAGAGCAAGCTCGGCGCCAACGCCATCCTCGGCGTCTCGCTGGCCACCGCCCACGCCGCCTCGGCCTCGCTCGGGCTGCCCCTCTACCGGTACGTCGGCGGACTCGAGGCGCGCACCCTGCCCGTGCCGCTGATGAACATCCTCAACGGAGGCGTGCACGCCGACACGCGCGTCGACATCCAGGAGTTCATGGTCGTGCCCGTCGGAGCGCCGAGCTTCACCGAGGGCCTGCGCTGGGGAGCCGAGGTCTTCCACGCGCTGAAGAAGGCGCTCAAGGAACGGAAGCTGGCGACGGCGGTGGGTGACGAGGGCGGCTACGCACCGGACCTGCCGGCCAACGAGGAGGCGCTGAAGCTCATCCTGGAGGCCATCGGGTCGGCCGGCTACCGGCCCGGCGAGCAGGTGGCGCTCGCCCTGGACGCGGCGGCGAGCGAGTTCTTCGACGCCAAGACGCGGCGCTACCGGCTCAAGGGGGAGGGCAGGGACACCGATGCCGCCGGGCTGGTCGGCTACTACCAGGAGCTCTGCGGCCGCTACCCCATCGTCTCCCTCGAGGACGGGATGGCGGAGGACGACTGGGAGGGGTGGAGCGCGCTCACCCGGGCGCTGGGGGAGAAGGTTCAGCTCATCGGCGACGACATCTTCGTCACCAGCGTCGAGCGGCTGGCGAGGGGCATCGCCGGCGGAGTGGCCAACTCGGTGCTGATCAAGGTCAACCAGATCGGCAGCCTGTCCGAGACCATGGCCGCGGTGCGCATGGCCCACCGCGCCGGCTACACGTCGGTCATGTCGCACCGGTCGGGGGAGACGGAGGACGTGACCATCGCCGACCTGGCGGTGGCGCTCGACTGCGGGCAGATCAAGACCGGCTCCGCCTCCCGCTCGGACCGGGTGGCCAAGTACAACCAGCTCCTCCGCATCGAGGAGGAGCTGGGGGCGGCGGCGCGGTACGCCGGGCGCGGCGCATTCGCTCGCAGGCCGGAGAAGGGCTAGCGCCATCCGCATCCTGGTTTCCAACGACGACGGTGTCCTGTCTGCCGGGCTGGCCGCCCTGGCCGAGGCGATGGGCTCGCTCGGCGAGGTGTGGGTGGTGGCCCCGGAGGTGGAGCAGAGCGCCGCCTCGCACGCCATCTCGCTCCACCGCCCCCTGCGCATCCGCAAGGTGCGCGAGCGCTGGTTCTCCGTCGACGGCACGCCCACCGACTGCGCCTACCTGGCCATCCATCACCTCATGAAGGACGAGCCGCCGCGCATCGCCGTCTCCGGCATCAACCATGGCCCGAACCTGGCCGACGACGTCATCTACTCCGGGACGGTGGCCGCGGCGATGGAGGCGACGCTGCTCGGCGTGCCGGCCATCGCCTTCAGCCTGGCGACGCGCCGGCGCTTCGAATTCGGGCCGTCGGCCCGCTTCGCGCGCGCCCTGGTCGCCGCCGCCCTGGCCGGCCCGCTCCCCGAGCGGCTGCTGCTCAACGTCAACGTGCCCGAGGGAGAGCCGGAGGGCTACCGAGTGACGCGGCTCGGCCGCCACACCTACGGGAACGAGGTGGTGGAGAAGCTCGACCCCCGCGGGCGCCGCTACTACTGGATCGGCGGGACCGGCTACCAGCACGAGGACATCGCCGGCAGTGACTGCACCGCCGTGCTCGCCGAGCGCCTGGTCTCGGTGACCCCGATGCTGCTCGATCTCACCGATGCCGGTCGCATGGCCGAGCTGGGGGAGTGGCAGGTGGATGGATTCCAGCGCCGCCGGGCGGAGGCCGGGTGAAGGGCGCCCGGTGGCCGGCGGCGCTCGGCGGGCTCCTCCTGGTCGCCTGCGCCGGAGGCCAGTCCCCGGGGACCGAGCTGCCGGCCTGGGCTCGGGCCGACGCCCGGCCCGGCGCCCACGCCGAGCCGGACGTCATCCGTGGACAGCACCGGGTGGAGAAGGGGCAAACCCTCTATGGCATCGCCCGCGCCTACGGGCTCACGCCGGAGGAGCTCGCCGAGGCCAACGGACTGGAGGTGACCGCCGCCCTGGCGGTGGGCACCGAGCTGGTCGTGCCCGCCCCCGTCTCCGCCCCGCGCGCGGCGCCGGCGTCGGCGCCCCCGGTGGACTCCTCCGCCCTGACCTCTGCCTGGGCGGCGCCGGTGGAGCCGCGGGGCGGTCAACCCCTGCCGCCCGAGCTGGTACGCGCCTTCGACGAGGCCACCTTTCCCGACGAGCTGGTCCGGGCCTTCGACCAGCCGGTTCCACCGCCCGGGCCCCGGCCGTCGCCGCGCCCCCCCGTGCCTCCGGCCCCGGGTGCCGGGGCGCGCGCCTCGGCCGTCCCGGCGAGCATCGGTCCGGCCCCGGCCCCCGAGTCTCCCCGCGCCGGCCGCAGCGCCGCCATGCCTCGCCCGGCGGCCGCCTCCTCTCCAGCGCCGGCGCTGGAGTGGCCCCTGCACGGGGTGCTCTACGCCCGCTTCGGGAAGAAGGGTCGCGAGCCGCACGACGGCATCGACCTGGCGGCGCCGGCCGGAACCCCGGTCCGCACCGCCGGGGATGGCGTGGTGCTCTTCGCCGGCCCGCAGGCCGGTTATGGCCTCATCGTCCTCGTCCAGCACGGGCGAGGGCTGGTCACCGTGTACGCCCACGCCCGCGACCTGCGCGTTCGCACCGGGCAGTCGGTGCGCCCCGGACAGACCATCGCCACGGTGGGCGAGTCGGGTAAGACCAGCGGCCCGCACCTCCATTTCGAGGTCCGGGTCGACGGAGAGCCGGCCGACCCGCTGCGCTTCCTCGGACCTCTGCCGGGCCGCTGAACGGACCCGGGGGGCGTCAGTGGACCTTGCGGTAGACGCCGACCACCTGGCCGAGGATCATCGTCGAGCGGAACTGGGAGCGGTGGACGTAGATCGGCGCCATGGTTCGGTTCGCCGGCTGGAAGCGGATCCGCTCCCCCTCCGGGTAGTAGCGCTTGCAGGTCGCCTCGTCGTCGATGAGGGCCACCACGATGTCGCCGGCCGACGCCGTCGGCGTCTTCCGAACGAAGAGGTAGTCGCCGTCGTGGATCCCGTCGTCCACCATCGAGTCGCCCTTGACCCGGAGGGCGAAGACCTCCCGCCCGCTGCCTCCGAGGAGGAAGCTGTCGATCTTGACCGAGTCCTCGACGTTCTCCACCGCCAGCAGGGGCACGCCGGCGGCCACCCGGCCGAGCACCGGGACCTCGACCAGGTTCGCATCCCGGCGCCCGGCGCCGATGCCCAGCACCAGCCGGGCCCGCTTGGTGGGCACCAGGGCCCGCGACTGCTGCTCGCCCCGCAGGACGTACCCCTTGCGCTCCAGGGCCTTGAGGTGGTCGTTCACGCCGTTGGTGGACCTGATGTCCATCTCCTCGCCGATCTCCCGGATGGTGGGAGGGTAGCCGCGCTCCTCCGTCTCCTTGACGATGAACTGGAGGATCTCGCGCTGCCGGCCGGTGAGCTCTTCCATGCGTTTCCCTCCCCGCGTGCTGAGGGGTGGAACGGTGCCTGAACGGACGTGCAGAGTCAACCCTTTCGACGAAAGGACCGGGGACCGCCGGGGGGCCGGGGTAGGCTCCCCGCCCGAGGTGGACGTGCTGGCTCCGAGGCGCCCCGGCGCCGGATGGGTGGTCGCGGCGAGCCTCCTGCTCGTGGCCTGCCCGAGCGTCACCCGGCAAGGAAGCGTCGTCACCACGCCGGACACCCGTTACCGGATCGGTCCTCTCCCCTCGGGCTGGCAAGAGGTGAGCCTCGGGGACAGTGACCTGGCCCTCATGACCACGCCGCGCGACTACGCCCTGTGGGTCGATTCCACCTGCCGGTCGTACGAGGACGTTCCACTGGTGGCCCTCAACCGCCAGCTGCTGGTGGGCTTCACCGACGTGGAGAAGCAGGACCAGGAGACCGCTCCGCTCGCCGGCCGGGAGGCCCTGGTCTCGCGCTACCGGGTCAAGATGGACGGCGTGCCGCGCGAGCTGGCCCTGGTGGTGGTGAAGAAGGACGGCTGCATCTACGACTTCGCCTACGTCGCGCCGGTCCAGGGCTCTGCCGCCCACGCGGGCGAGTTCCGGGCCCTCTGGTCCGGCTTCGAGACGGAGCCGAAGCCGTGAGGACCGACCCGCGGTTGCCCGCCCCGGTCGAGCCGGGGTCGCTGGCCGAGCTGGTCGGCGAGGAGCTGGGGCAGATCCTCCCCTTCAAGGCTCGGGTCCTCCACGCCGCCCGGGAGCTGGGCGGGTGCTTCACCCTCGCCGCGCGCGGGCTGGTGCGCGGGTGGCGGCCGCCGGTGGAGCTGGGCGCCCTCGTCTACCAGGTGGAGTCGCTCGGGGCCCGCTCCCTGAGCATCGCCATGTTCACCGCCATCTTCGGCGGACTGGTCATCTGCCTCCAGTTCGGCTTCTTCCTGGGCCGGTTCGGAGTGGCCCACACCGTGGGCAAGGTGGCCGTGCTCACCATCTTCCGGGAGCTGGCGCCGGTGCTCACCGCCCTCACCGTGGGGGCCCGCATCGGCTCGGGAATCGCCGCCGAGCTGGGATCGATGAACGTGACCGAGCAGCTCGACGCGGTGCGCGCGCTGGGGGCAGATCCGGTGAGGAAGCTGGTCTGGCCCCGGCTCTGGGCCTGCATCATCGTGCTGCCCCTGCTCACCGTGCTCTCGGACGTGATGGGGATGGTGGCCGGAGCGGCGGTGGTGAACTTCGAGTACCACATCCCCCTCATCCAGTTTTACGAGTCGGCGCTGGACACGGTGGACCTCAAGGACTTCTTCTCCGGGGTGGGGAAGGCGGTGGTCTTCGGAGCGATCATCGCCAGCGTGGGCTGCTTCGAGGGCTTCCGGGTGACGGGCGGCACGGAGGGAG